>CAXUNZ010000183.1:2322-6716 GCA_964252525.1 uncultured Acetobacteraceae bacterium | reverse complement strand
GGGCATGGTCATTGGCGTGGCGCGCGTCGATCACGCACCTTTCGGCGTGGACACGCCCGACGACCTGGCGCGCGCCCGCCGGCTGCACGGCGCATGAGCGGCCCGGTCGCCTTCCAGGGATGGCCCGGCGCCTATAGCGACATGGCGTGCCGGGCCGCCTTTCCCGGCCGCGCCACCCTGCCCTGCGAGACCTTCGAAGCCGCCATCGATGCCGTCAACACCGGCCGCGCGGCGTATGCCATGCTGCCGTGCGAGAACTCGCTGGTCGGCCGCGTGCCGGACATTCACGCGCTGCTGCCGGCCAGCTCCCTTGCTATCGTCGGCGAGCATTTCCAACGCGTCGAGCACTGTCTGCTGGGCGTGCCCGGCGCCACGGTGGCCGATGTGCGGCGCGTGCATTCCCATCCGGTGGCGTTGGGCCAGGTGCGCGGGCTGGTGCGCGAATTGCGCGCGCAAGCGGTCGTTCAGGCCGATACCGCGGGGGCGGCCGAAATGGTGGCCGCCTGGGGGCGGCGGGAAGACGCCGCGATTGCCAGTGCGCTGGCGGCCGAGATACACGGGCTGAGCGTGCTGCGCGCCAATGTCGAGGACGAGGCGCACAACACCACGCGTTTTTACATCACCGCGTCGCGGCCCGCCGCATACGACCCGGACGAAGCGGGGCTGATGACCACGTTCCTGTTCGCGGTGCGCAACGTGCCGGCGGCGCTGTACAAGGCGCTGGGCGGGTTTGCGACCAATGGCGTGAACATGACCAAGCTGGAAAGCTACATGGTGGGCGGAGCTTTTACCGCGACCGAATTCATGTGCGACGTGGAGGGGCATCCGGAGCAGCCGGCGTTGCGGCTGGCGCTGGAGGAGTTGGCGTTTTTTTCGCGGCACATAAAGGTTTTGGGCGTTTATCGGAAGGCTAGGTAAGGTCTTCTTTCTTGAAAGAAAGAAGCAAAGAACTTTTGTTCAATTAGGTACGTGTTGGATCAACACGTCGGCCAACATAGAAAAGTTTTTGGGTCCCTTTTTTCAAAAGGGACTGCTTTCTTCTTAACTTCCATACTCCCCCTTCAACGGCACATCGATCCAGGCATGCCGCCGCTTGAGATCGGCAATCAAATCGTTCTTGTGATCCTGAATTTCCGTCGTCGTGTGCAGCATAGACGCGGCGTGGACGCGGTAATCGGCCAGCAATTCGGGCACCGCAAGCCCGAAATGGCCGCGCTCGGCAAGACGGCACCAGAAATCGTAATCCTCCCAGCCATATTGCACGTGGTCGTAGCCGCCGGCCTCGGCCCAGGCCGATTTGCGCACCAGCGCCATGGCGTCGATATAATTGCCGCATTGCAGGCGCAGCGTGGAATAGGCCTCGCCGCCGAACACCTCGCCCTTCTGGCCGAATTGCGCGATGGCGGGGTAGGCGAAGGCGGCGTCGCTGCCTTGCAAGGCCGCCAGCAGCGTGGCGCAGGCTTCTGGCCGCAGGCGATTATCCGCGTCGAGCGGCAGCACGAAGCGGCTTTCCGCCGCGGCAAAGCCGCTGTTGCGCGCAAATCCGAGCCCGGCGTTTTCCACATGGCGCAGCACGGTCACACGGTTGAAGCGGCCGCCATGCGCCGTCAGCCAGGCGCGCACCATCTCCTGCGAATCATCCGGCGAGGCATCGTCGATGACGACGAGATCGAGCACCTCCAGCGTCTGTGCCGCGACGGATTGCAGCGCTTCGGCCACGAAATCCGCGTAATTGTACACGGGCACGATGACGGTCACGTCGGCCACGCGCGCGCCGCGGGTTGCGAGCATGATTCGCGCCTCCGGCACGACGGGCGGCTTCGTGGGCGGCAATGCCGCACGAAATTGCGCGCGTTCGAAAGCGGCCGCGCCCGCGGCGCCGCCACGGAGTTGCGCCAGCATCATCGACCACGCCGAGGCACGCGTCTGCGGCCCGAAGCGGCCGAGGCTGACATGATAGGCCGCCTGTGCCATGCGCGCGCGCAACGCGGCATCACCCAGCAGGCGAGTCAGCGCGGTGTACCATTCCTCCTCGGTACGCGCGAGCAAGCCGGTGATACCCTCTTCGATCGCCCGCGTGAACGGGCCTGATGGGGAGGCGATCGTGGGCACGCCGGCCAATGCCGCTTCAAAGAATTTCAATTCGCTTTTGGCTTCGCAGAACGGATTATGTGCTTCCAGGGGTGCGATGTTGACCGCAAAGCGCGCAAGTTCCGTCGGCAGTGCTGCAAGCGGCACCAGATCGCGCCATTCGACACGATCGGCGAGTGCGGCGAATTGCGGAAATTCGTCCATCAGCACCAGACCTTCGCCGCTGGACTTGTCCTTGAAGATGGTCAGCCGCGCCTGCGGGTTTTCGGCGAGCACGCGCGCGATTGCCGGCACGGCCACGGCAAAATCACGCTGATGCGTGCGTGATCCGCCGGCGTAGCCGATGCGCAGCAAATCATCGCCCACTTCCGCCCAATCCGCGCGCGCGCGACGCGCCAGATCGTGGCTGTCATGGTCGAAACCGTTGGGCAGCACATAGGCCGGGCGGCCCATCAGGCGCGCATGATGCGCCAATTCCTCGGTCGGACAGGTGACGAGATCGCAGGCCTTCAGCGTGCGGCCGATCTGCGTGAAGAAAGCCTGGGTCTGCATTTCGGAAAATTTCTGGCTGCGTATGCCGTCGATGATATCGACCACCGCCATTTCCGGACGGAACATCAGATCGTCCACGTCGAAGACGATCGTCGCACCCCGCACGCGCGCATATTCGATGATGCCGTGCACGTGGCCGCCATGCGGCACGCGCCACAACACGACGACGCTCGCGCCATCCAGATCGGGCGGACCGACGGGGGCGGCGGCCTTCCACTCCGCCTGAAACCCCGCCGCGCGCGCGGCATCGAGGTAGCGTAGAACGCGGTAGGTGTGGCCGGGCGTGTGGTCCTCGCCGGAGATGAACAGCGCGCGCGGCGCGGCGGGCGCGGAGTCGGGCGCGGCGATCGGCGGAGCGGGCTCGGGCGGTGGCAAGGCGGGCAGGGGCAGCGCCAGGCGCACGCCGCTATCGCGCGCGCCCCGCAGCCGGCGCAGCGGCGCGGTGACCCGCCAGGATGTCGATGCGCGCATGAGTTCGGCCGCATCCTCCAACGCGCGCGCATGCGCCTGCGCGGATGCAGCCGATCCCTGCGCGTCGCTCAAAGCCGCGTGCAGCGCCTCGATCTGGCCTGTTAAAGCCGCAGTCTCGCCTGTTAAGGTTCCGATTTGACCGCGCGCGGCGTCCAAGTCCTTCCGTGCTTCGGCAAGTGCCGCTTTGCTCAGCGCAAGATCGCAGCGGACTTCGGCCAGCGCCAGCCGCGTCGCGCGGGTCTTTTCCGTCAGAGCGGCCCATTGCGGAAACAGCGTATTGACCTGGTCTTGCGCGCGCTCGGCCCATTCCTTCGTGCCGGCCAGTTCGCCCTGCAGCCCTTCAAGCGCATCTCTTTGTTCGGCCAGATCACGTGCGGCGATCCAGCGTTCTCCCAGCAAGGAAAAACGTTCGCGCGTGGCGCTGATCACACCGCCGTCGCGCGCGTGGCACAGGGCGGCGACGGCGCCATCGACCTGCCCGCCCACCGCCAGCACGCCCAATCCGTGCCCGTGCAGGAATTCGAATCCCGCGTAGTGGCGCCGCAACTCCGCCCACAGGCGCCAGACGCCGAAATCGCCTTCGTGCACGTTGGTGTCGTGGAACAACACCACGCCGCGGGGCGAGAGCCGGTCTAGCCAGCCGGCAAAATCCTCGCGCACGTCGGCGTAGAAATGCCGGCCGTCGATATGCAGAAGGTCAATGCTGCCCGTGGGGATGTTGGCGAGCGCCTGGTCGAAGCGCAGACGCCGAAGATCGGAAAAGGCGCCGTAACGCGCATCGTGGAAGCGGCGAAGTTCGTCATATACCGCCTCGCCGTAAAATCCTGCATGCTCGTCGCCCTGCCAAGTATCGATGGCCGTGCAACTCGTATCGAGCCGTTCGCGCAGCACCGCTTCGCAGAAAGCGGTGTAGGAGACACCGTTATGCGTGCCCAGTTCGACCAGCCGCTGCGGCCGGTGGTTTGCGACGATCCAGTGCGCGAAAGGAACATGCCCGTACCACGCGCTCGGCACGCCCAGGCGCGGCGGCGGCCAGAAGAGCGGGCCAATCTCCGGCGCGGTCAGCGCCGCCAGCGCCGCGTTCGGTACTTCGCTGTCGTTCATTGGGTGAGGAAAGAACTGGGGGGAACGGCTGACGTATACGTCAGCCCCCCCCAGATTCCCCGTTGATTGTTAAAGTACCCTCTAAAATAAAGACGGGGGGTCGGGGGGGGGTGGCCCCCCCCCCCCAGGTGTTTGCCTTCCCGCATCCTGCGCTCCCCTCCGCCCGCCACCCCCCC
>CAXUNZ010000183.1:0-2312 GCA_964252525.1 uncultured Acetobacteraceae bacterium | reverse complement strand
CAATTCGTGCGCCTGCGCCTCATAGCCGATCACATCGCCGGCGCGCGGGTTGCGATAGCCCGCCAGGCGCTGCGGATGGTCCAGCATATCCTCGATCGCGTTTTGCAAAGTGCGGTATTGTCCATCCAACGGAATGATCGTGCCATTGACGCCCGCGCAAATCGCCTCCGCCGGCCCGCCGCCCTCGGTGGCAATCACCCAGACGTTGCGCACCAGCGCCTCGCGCACCGTCAAGCCGAAACTTTCCTTCCACTGCGAGGGGAAAAGCAGAACGTCTATGTCCTCGAAGAATGCGTCCATGCTGTCCTGCGTGTAGGCCGGCACGATACGCACCTGCCCCGCCATCTTCCATTCCGCCGCATCGATCGAGGAAAATCCGAGGTTGAGCGTGTTGTCGACCAGAACAAGCTCCCAGTCGGCGCGCGTCAAAGCGGCAAACGCCGCGCGCAGCAAGCCGTAGCCCTTGACCGCTTCGTCGCCGCCGACATAGCCGAAGCGCAAGCGGGGCCCCGGCACGCGCGCCGGCGCGTGCGCGGGCAGCCGCACGCCGTTCGGGGCGACCACGATGCGCGAAGGTGCGATGCCCTGCGCCAGATAGAGCGCGCGGTGGGACGCGCTCGGGCAGAGCAGCAGCGCCGCGCCATCGAGCACGCAGCGCAGCAGATCGAGTCTTTCCGCAAGGTGCGTGGAATTGGGAAGACAGGCCTCGCAGACGTGCAAGTCGATGCGCTTTTGAAAGCAATAGCGGCCCTGCCCTGTCACCATGAACTGGCGCGCGCACAGCCACCACGGATCGTGCAGCGTGATGACGTAGGGAATGTTGCGGTCGCGGCAGGCAATGGCAATCGTGGCGCCGAGGTTCTGCACGGAATGCAGATGCACCACATCCGGCCGCACGGCATCGAGGATGTGGCCAAATTCGCGCGCGCAGTCCGGGTCGTCATAGGCCGCAATCACGTCCTGCGGCGCCGTGGGCAGGGCGAAAACCGTAATGCCGTCCTGCACGCGCCGCGTCACCGCCGCGCGCTTCGCGTCGGGTGCCAGCGTGGTGACGACGGCGATTTCCGTGTCCGCCATGGCGTGCAGGCGGCGCGCCATTTCCTCGGTGACGATCGTCGCACCGCCATAGCTGCGCGGGGCATAAAACACGTTGGCCATCAGCACGCGCAGTATCCCCGCTTGGCGCGACGGCGCTTTCGCCAGCAACGGTGCCACCTGCTGGGCGGCGATGGCGTCCGGCGCGTAGCGCGCATGGGCCAGCGCGTGCGCCACCTGGCCGATGCGCGTGCGCAGTCCGGCATCGCCCGCCAGACGGTCCAGTGCCGCGAACCACGCATCGTCGTCATCGGCGAGAAAACCCGTCTCGCCCTCGCGAATGATCGCGGCGAACTGCGCCCGCGGCGAGCATACGCTGGGCAGGCCCAAAATCGCCGCCTCGAGGAACTTGATGTTGCTCTTGGCATCGTTGAAGACCGAAGGCTCCAGCGGCGCGATGCTGATATCGCTCTCGCCCAGCAGCGCCAGGTAGCGCCCGTATGGCACCGGCGGCAGAAATTCGATGCGCGCCTCCACGGCCGAAAAGGAATCGGGCAGGGTCAGTTCGCCGACGATGCGCAGGCGGATTTCGGGCCTCGCCTGCATCAGGCGCAGCAGGGCGGCGGAGGCCTGGCGGAAATCGGTATCATGCGTCTTCGTGCCCGATCCGTAGGTGATCAGCAGGCCGTCATGACCGGTGCGTGCCGCCATCACCGCAGCGGCGGCGGCCAGGCTTTCCTCATCCAGCGCGTTTTCGACGACGCTGACCTCGGCGGCGCCGGCCTCGCGCATCGCCTGGGCCAGCCGGTCGGTCGAGGCGATGCCGCGCCCGCAGGCCAGCAGCGCGCGGCGATAGAGTGCGACACCCTCAAGAACCTCGGCGCGCAGGGACGGGTCCAGATCGGCCAAATTGCCGTTCTGCCTGTAGAGCGCGTCGTCGAAGATCAGGTCATCGACTTCCCAGGCCGGCCGCAGGCCCAGCTCCTGGGCATAGGCAATCAGCGCCAGCATCTCCGTGGTGGCCGGCACGCGGTAGAGAATCATTTGGCTCGCGGTCACCGCGGCCGAAAAGCACAGGTCGGTTGCGTGCCAGTCAATCACGCGGCAGACGGTGCCCAGGCGCGCGAAATGCTCCTGCTTCTGCCAAACGCGGTATTTGGCGCATTGCGGCACGGAAAGCTCGGCCACGATCAGCACCATCGGTGACATCGCCATGGCGGCGGCGGCATTGCGCGGCGGTCCGGCCAGAGCGGCGGCGGGGGAAGCGGCCGGCGCTC
>CAXUNZ010000182.1:0-7200 GCA_964252525.1 uncultured Acetobacteraceae bacterium | reverse complement strand
TCGAACCTACGACCCGCTGATTAAGAGTCAGCTGCTCTACCAACTGAGCTATGCGCCCCCTCGCCGGGGCGCGCCCTATACCAAGCCCGTCCGGCTTTGCAAAGCGGGCCTTGCCACCGCCATCCGGTGGTGGGAAAGCCCCCAGGTCCAAGCCTCATTTCAGGGAGACCGGCGCCATGCGCGACAATCTTCACTTCTATATAGACGGTGCCTGGGTGCCGCCCGCCGCGCCCCGCAGGCTGGACGTCATCAACCCCGCCAGCGAGGCGGTCGCCGGCCATATCAGCCTGGGCGGCGCAGAGGACGTCAACCGCGCCGTGGCGGCGGCCAAGCGCGCGTTCGCCACCTTCGGCCGCACCAGCCGCGCCGAACGGCTGGACCTGTTGCACCGCGTAATCGCCGCCTACGAAAAGCGCATGGAGGAGATGGCCCACGCCATCACCGAGGAAATGGGCGCGCCGATCTGGCTGTCCAAATCCGCCCAGGCCATGATCGGGCTGGTGCATTTAAAGACCGCAGCCGGCGTGCTGGCCAATTACGAATTCGAACATGACCGCGGCAGCACGCGCATCGTGCGCGAGCCGATCGGCGTCTGCGGCTTCATCACGCCGTGGAACTGGCCGATGAACCAGATCACCTGCAAGGTGGCGCCGGCGCTGGCGGTCGGCTGCACGATGGTGCTCAAGCCGAGCGAAATCGCGCCGTTCTCGGCCTATATCTTCGCCGAAATCATGCATGAGGCCGGCGTGCCGGCCGGCGTGTTCAACCTGGTCAATGGCGATGGGCCGACCGTGGGTGCCGCCATTTCGTCCCACCCGGATGTGGAGATGGTCAGTTTCACCGGCAGCACGCGCGCGGGCATAGAGGTCGCGCGCAACGCCGCCCCCACGGTCAAGCGCGTGCACCAGGAATTGGGCGGCAAGTCGCCCAACATCGTGCTGGAGGATGCCGATCTGGCTCGCGCCATCCCGGCCAGCGTGCAGAACATGATGTCCAACAGCGGACAGTCCTGCAATGCGCCGAGCCGCATGCTGGTGCCGCGCGCGCGCCAGGCCGAAATCGCGGCGCTGGCAAAAACCGCCGCGGAGGGCATGACCACCGGCGATCCGACCGGCAACGCCAATCTCGGGCCGGTCGTCTCCGAGGTTCAGTGGAACAAGATCCAGCGTCTGATCCGCCAGGGTATCGAGGAGGGTGCCACCCTGGTCACCGGCGGGCCCGGCCGCCCGGAGGGGCTGGAGCACGGCTATTACGTCAAGCCGACGATCTTTGCCGATGTGTCCAACGACATGGTGATTGCGCGCGAGGAGATTTTTGGCCCCGTGATGGCGATCCTGCCTTATGACAGCGTGGAAGAAGCGGTGGCCATCGGCAATGACACGCCCTACGGACTGGCGGCCTATGTGCAGGGCACTGACCCGTCGGCAATACGCGATGTCTCCTCCCGCCTGCGTGCCGGGCAGGTCATCATCAATGGCGCGGGGATGGATCCGATGGCGCCGTTTGGCGGGTTCAAGCAATCGGGCAACGGGCGCGAATGGGGCGACCATGCCTTCGGCGAGTTCCTGGAGACCAAGGCCATGATGGGTCTTGCGGCCTGAACCCTGAGCCTTTGCCGTCCTGGTTGATCTCGCGTCACCCCACGCAATTAAAAGTTTTGATACGTATTCTAATATTTAGGACGCCAAATCTCAATTTTGCTGTTGCTTGATCGGAACACAGGTTGTATATGCAGCCTGTGTTTCCGACGAGGTGCGTATGACTTCAACAACAGACATCGATGATCTGGTCGAGGCCATTCGGGAAGCCGTCGAGGCGGCGCTCGACGAGGGACAGCCGCGGATCGCGCTCGACCTGCTCGCCATTCTCAATGAGCTGGAGAAGAGGGCGACCGTTCACTAGGCGCGTCTATCGGCTAGGGGCGGTCGTAGTCACCGGCCACGGCGATGCCCTTATGCGGGTCGTTGAGCTTGCCCAATATGGAACGCAGGCGGTTCGCGATGTCCTCGCAACAATGACGTTCGGCAGCCTCGATGGCGTGCTTGATGGCTTCGGCTGTTTTTGAGCTTGCTGGCATGGTAGACCCGCCTGAACTGTGATCCTTGTTACAATTTTGCCCGCGTCATTTTATATACGCAAGCAAAATTTGGACGTTTGTTCACGAGCGTTGTGTGTGTTGCTTCCGTGCTGCGGCTTAAGGCGTAATCCGGTCATTAGTCATGACAATGAAGGCGGTTGCTCCAGGCAGGCCCGCACCCTCACCGCGAGCCCCGCGTAGCTGAAGGGCTTGGGAAGCAGCTCTATGCCGCCCTCGAGGCGATGGTTGTGGATGATGGTGTCCGGTGAATAGCCGCTGGTGAACAGGATCGGCGTGCCCGGCCGCCCGCGGCGTGCGTGCGCCGCCACGTCACGGCCGTTCATGGTTCCCGGCAGCACGATGTCGGTGAAGACAAGATCGATGCGTTCGGAGCCATCGAGGATGGACAGGGCGGAAGGTGCGTCCGAGGCCGCCAAAACTCGATATCCCAGTTCCCGCAGCACCTCGCAGCTGAAGGTGCGAACATCCGGATCGTCCTCCACAACAAGAATGGTTTCGTCGGCGCGCGCGCCTTGCAAAGGCGTCTCGGCGACGGCCGCCTCGCGGGCGAGCTGCCCCAGCAGCCGCGGCAGGTAGAGCGTCACTGTCGTGCCGTGCCCCAGGCTCGATGCGATGCGGATATGACCCTGCGACTGCTTCACAAAGCCATACACCATCGACAGGCCGAGGCCCGTGCCTCGGCCCGTCTCCTTCGTGGTGAAGAACGGCTCGAAGGCGCGAGCCATGGTCTCCTCCGACATGCCCGATCCGGTATCACACACGGAAAGCGACACGTATTGACCGGGGGGCATCTCCTCATCGGCGTCGGCTTGGCCGACAACGCGGTTTGCCGTGGTAATCGTCAGAGTGCCGCCTGGCGGCATGGCATCCCGTGCGTTGACCGCGAGATTTATCAGCGCGTTTTCGAGCTGATTTGCGTCCGCTTCGACAATCCACAGATCGGAGGCAAGCCTGGTCTGGATCGTCACCGTTTCGCCCAGGGTACGTCGCATCAGGTCCGACGTGGCCTGCACCAGTTGGTTGGGATCGAGCGGCCTGGGCGCCAGCGGCTGGCGGCGGGAAAAGGCGAGCAGGCGTTGGGTGAGTGTCGCCGCGCGCTGCGCGCCTTGCATGGCGTTGTCGACCGCGCGGCGCGCGCGGTCCTGGCCCGGCTCCAGCCGGCGGCCGACGATTTCCAGATTGCCCGTGACGATCTGAAGCAGGTTGTTGAAGTCGTGGGCGATGCCGCCCGTGAGCTGCCCTACGGCCTCCCTCTTCTGGCTCTGGCGCAGCGCGTCATTGGCCCGCTGGCATTCGCTGATGGCAGTCGCGATCCTGTCTTCAAGACCGGCATTCAGCGCCGATAGCTGAGCGGCCTTTTCGTCCAGTTCGGCGTAAAGCGCGACCACACCACGATTGGTTTTCTCAAGTTCCAGGTTGAGCCGTTCGCCTTCCTCTTGCTTGGCTTTCAACGCGGCAAGGCTGTGCATCAATTCCTGGCTTTGGGTACGGATTTCGGCAAGCGGGTCATTAGCACCGGTGGCGGCGAGCGTCTTGCCGATGCCGCCGAGCAGGGCGGCCGTGACGGGCGGTGCGTCGCGCGGCAGCCGCTTGCCGAGCGTCACCGAGGTGCCCGACTTGGTCGAAACAATGTCGAAGAGGTCCATGAGCCGGCGCGCCCCGATGATGCCGACGCCCATGCCGCTCGTGCTCTTGAAACGGCCTTCCAGAACGGCATCAAGATCGGCGATGCCGGCGCCCCTATCTGAAACGAGGATGCGCAGGTCCGGCGACGCGCCGCTTTGCACGGAGAATTCGATGCGGCCACCACCTCCATACACACGCGCGTTGCGGGCAATTTCGGATACGGCCGTGGCGATGCGCGTCTGGTCCTGCGCCTCGAAACCGAGCAGTCCGGCGATTTGGCGCGCCCGCTGGCGCGCGATGAGGATGTCACCCTCCTCGATCAGTGCAACCGACAGGATTGGAGCCGTGCTCATGCCTCCGCAACGCGGCAGACCAGAACCGTCACGTCATCCCTGCCGCGGTGAAAATCGCGGTACAGCACGCCGGCGATCAACGTGGGGTGGCGGGATGCGAGGCCGGGATAGGCATCGAGCCGCCAACCGGTGCCGAGCCCGTCGGAAGCCAGGACGACGAGCCGCGCATCGTCGGCGGCATAGGTAAAGCCCCGCATGTGCCTGGCGATGTGGCCGATGGTGCCGTTGTTGGACACCATCCGGCGAACACCCTGATCGGCGTCGATGATCGTGGCGGCGATGTTGCCGACGCCGGCGAAGAGAATGCCGTCCGCCCCGCCCTTGATGCGCGCGATGGCCACGGCCGCGCCCCGCGTGGCCCGCAGGGCCCCATGCATGGCGGCGAGCATTTCGCTCGGCGGACGCGCCCGTGTCTTGAGGAAAATCCTGCAAGCAGCCTGTGATGCCTCGGCGGCTTGCGGTCCATGGCCGAGTCCATCGGCCACCATCAATGTGTCGCCGCCGTCATCCGCCAGATGGCACCAGCTATCGCCGCAAACCTCCTCGCCCTGCTGGGGAACCGAAACAGCACCGTATGTGGGCGGGCTGGGCGGTGCGGCATGGCGCGGCCTTCCGGCCTGCAGACGCGCCAGGATCGCGGTCCCCATGCCAGGCGCGGAATGGATATCCGCGCTGTGGGCGCCCCGCATCACCGCGCCCAGGCCGGTCCCGGGTGAACCAGCGGTGGAGTGGCCATCCCGCAGCGAGGCCGCCACATCCGCCATGCCCGGCCCCTGGTCCAGGGCAAGGCATTCGATGCCCGCTCCAGTGGGATCGTCATAGCCACCGACGAGCAGCACGCCGCCGCCACCATGCTTGAGCATGTTGGTTGCCAGCTCGGTCGAGACGATGGCGACGCGGCCCGTATCCTCTTCCCCAAAGCCATGAGCCTGCGCCATCGAAACCGCCGCGCGCCGCGCTTCGGCAACCTGCGACACGTCGCGAAGCAACAGGGCGCGCACCTACTTCCAACGCGCGATCATCACGCGCGTCCCTTCGCCGGGCACGGAGTGGATGTCGAATTCATTGGACAGGCGCCGCGCGCCGCTCAGCCCCAGACCCAGCCCGCCGCCGGTGGTAAAGCCGTCGGTGAGCGCCTGGTCGAGGTCGGCAATGCCCGGGCCTTGATCGGTAAAAGTCAGCCGCACGCCTTTGCGGGGCGGTCCGGTAAAAGTTTCGATCCGCGTCGTGCCGCCATGTCCATAGACAAGCGTGTTGCGGGCGAGCTCGCTGGCTGCCGTGACGATCTTCGTCTGGTCGACGAGGCCCAGGCCGGCGGCGACCGCCTGCACGCGCACTTCCTGGCGCACCCTGACGACGTCATCGGATTCCCTGATCGGGAGCGTTTCATCCCTCGTCGGGAGCATCGCCGCCCTCCACGGCATCCCTGCCTTCCATATCCTCGTGCCGGCCGCCACCGATCAGAGCCATGCCACGCTCCACGTTCAGCGCGGTCTTGACGCCGGTGAGCGAGAGGCCGAGTTCGACCAGGGTGATGGCGACCGCCGGACGCATGCCAACGACGACTGTATCAGCATCGAGGAGCCTGGAAACCGCGGCGATGTTGTCGAGCATCCTTCCCATGAAGGAATCGACGATTTCCAGACCGGAAATGTCGATCATGACTCCGCGCGCGCCGGTTTCGACGATGCGGGCGGAAAGGTCCTCCTCCAGCGCCCGCGCGAGGCGGTCATGTATGTCGACTTGGATGCTGACGAGAAGCGCGCTCCCGAGCTTCAGGATGGGGATGCGGTCCATGCCGGGTCAGCCCTTAGCCGCGGCCTTGCGCACGACCGTCCGGCCGGTGCGATGAAAAGCGAGTGCCAGCGCGTCGGCCAGCGTCGCTTTCGAAACCACGTCGAGCTCGACACCCAGGTGCACCATGGTCTGCGCGATTTGCGGGCGGATGCCTGAGATGATGCAGTCCGCCCCCATCAGCCGCGCGGCAGCGATGGTTTTCAGCAAATGCTGCGCGACCAGCGTGTCCACCGTCGGCACGCCGGTGATATCGATGATGGCCAGCTCCGCCGCCTGATCGACAATCGCCTGCAGAAGATTTTCCATCACCACCTGGGTGCGCGCGGAATCAAGCGTGCCGATCAGCGGCAGGGCCAGGATGCCGCCCCACAGCTTGACGACCGGTGTGGACAGTTCGGCGATCTCATCCTGCTGACGGCGCACGACCTCTTCGCGGCTGCGCTGGAACACTTCCATGGTGTAGAGGCCGAGCTGGTCGATGAGCTGTGTCATGCGCCAGCCGAACGTCAGCGATTTTGCGGTATCGTCGGCGAATTGCGCGCAAAGCTGTTCGAACAGCGGCTCCTTGAGCGAGAAGACGAAAGTGGCCGTTTCGGTCGGCGTATAGCCCAGGGCGGCCCGGGAGCGGGACACCTCGTCGAGCAATGCGCGTGCGGCGGCAAATGCGTCATCGCCGATTTTCCCGGCGCCTTCGTCCAGGGCAGCGGAAATGGCCGCAAGGAAGTCGCGGCATTGCTTCTGCAGCTCGGCATCCTTGATGCGGCCGGTGCCCGCACCGCCGGATTCGCCCAGAAGCTGGCGCCAGCGCGCGAGCAGGTCGTCGCGTTTAGATGCGATCAGGCGCGCCAGAACGGTCAAACCTTCGTCCATGCCCTGCTACCTTTGCCTCAAAACAGCCGCTTGTAGCGGTTAATGCCGTCTTGCATAGCCCGGAAGGCCTGGCGCTACCTGGACCCGTCCTGCGTAGCACGCTCTCGCACGAGCAGCCTGAGGCGCCAAACTCCCGTTTGTCGGCCCAGGCCTGCCCGTAAAAACGGGTTTAACTCCAACAAGCAGAAAGATTGTCTTTCAAAAAGGCTGGGGTAGCAGCGCCTGCCCCAGACCCCCGTCATTATTTTAGGGGACCGCCTTACTACATTGATGGGCGGTATCGTTGGAATAACACATCTCGCCCAGCCTTGTTTCGACTGTGTGTCAGTCTCTATGCGGACTGGTATGAGGACTTACCCTTAGCGGCGGCAAGAGTGGCGACGCGCGTGGCGCATTTAGAGCGCCTTTCAAAACTCTTGTACGACGCGGAATCGCTGATTCATAGGAGGGGATGCC
>CAXUNZ010000181.1:0-7210 GCA_964252525.1 uncultured Acetobacteraceae bacterium | reverse complement strand
AAGCCGGACGCCGCGCCTCGCCGCCCGATCGGGGCGGGTATTCCGACCACCGAGCGCCCGCGGATGGAACCGCGTATCGACCGCTTCCGCTAGCTTTGCTTCTTGCTGAAGCAGGTCCTGTAAGGCCCGCCGCCGCTGCCACCCTGAATCAGGATCGAGCGGACTTCAGTGCCATTGCTCACCAATTCGGCCACGACCGAGAAATTCGAATACGGCGCATCGTTCTGCTCGGTGACGGTGCCGTCGGCCGACACGGTATAGGTGCCCGTCACCGAGACGGAGAATGGGTTTCCGTCATTGTTTCCCACGGCGGTCGCCGAGTACTGGCCGGCGCCATTGAACGTGGTATAGGCCAATTCGGTACCGAAACCGCCTGAACCCGCATTGCTCGCACCCGTGCAGAGCGCGACATAATTGCCCGAAAGGCTGGCGAGATTGTATTTCGCTTGTGCGATGGCCGTGGCCTGAATTGTCGCCACAGCAGCGCCGTTGGTGGCCACGCCGTCGATCTCCGCCGCCTTGCCGTCCTTGGTCAGTCCAACGCTGAATGTCACGGCGGATGACGCGCCCGGCAGCAGAACGCTTATGCTGCCTTGCTTGTCGGCAGGCACGCTGTAGCTGCCGGTGACGCCTTGCGTCACGGCCGGCTGCCCGAACGTACCACCGGTCAGAGAGCCGGTGATGCCGCATTTGCCGTCGAAGGTCAGTGTGCCGGTATAGATCTCGGCGTTGTTGCCGCTGACGAGCGGGCCGTTGACCGTTGCGCCGAAATTGCCTTTGATCGCGCTTCCGCCCGTGCATTTCGCCAGAGCGCTGCCGCACGGCAGAGAGGCGGCGCCGGCGCATGCCAGAGCAAACGTTAAAGGTCGCAATGCCGGCAAGGAGGCTCTCCCGCTCTCATGCTCACGCCGCCCGGCGGAGACATCAAAGTGCGGTAGCAGTCCGGAGAGCCTGCGGCAAGACTGAAACGATCGGGCAGCTTGCCGTTGTGGACGCCGCGCTCAGCGGAAATCGCGATCCGGCGCGTCCGAGGCAATACCCTCCACGCGAAGATCCAGCCCGCGTGTGGCGATTGGTGCCGCAGCCACCTCCAAGGCGCTGCGCGTCTGCTGCACGGCGTGCGAGAAATTGTCGTCCGCGCTGGCCACCATCTCGCCCCGCGACGCGCCGCGGGCGGCGATCTGCACGGTCCCGTCCGCGTCCGGCCGGGCGTAGATGAAGCCATGCGTCGAATAGATGCTGCCGAACGCGCCCTCATGAGCCAGCTGCACGCGCACGGCGGACCAATCATTGTCCTCGGAGACGTCCTTAACCTCGATGTCCCGCGTGATGCCGCGGCTGTTCCAATGCGCCTGGTCGATCGTGATCGTCCGGCTATCGGCCATGCCCGCCACCACGGCGACGTGGCCCAGCGGCATGCGCCCGTTGGGCCGGAAGCTCAGCACGCTGCCGATTTCGGGACGCTGCCCGCGCGCGTAGACGCCGGCGGCATTGGACCACCAATCGCGCGCATTGCCGGAGATTTCGATGCCGGCATCCTGCTTTGCGAAGGCCACGCATTGAATGACGTGCGCGCCGTAACTGGCGCGCCGCAGGTGTGAATGACTGTATTTGACGTGAATACTTCTGGCTGTCGCAACATCCGGCGCCGCTTGGGCAGTAAGCGCAAAAAACAGCGTTAGAAGCAGTGCCTTGCGTTCAACCTTGAACATGAGAAGTCCTTGTTCGTCGGGAACCTTGGACCATGGCTAACAAGCCGATTGCAACCCTGGCAAGAGTTTCCCTCACGATCATGAGATAGAGAGCGCACATAGACGCAAGAGTGATGTATCACGGCCGTCTTTTTAGGCGCGAAGTCCTATTTTACAGTGTCCTTTCAGAAACGCACTTGTGTGTCTTTTGCCGTGGTAGAATAGCAACTCTGTATCTGGCAGGACACTGCTGATACTATGCGTAATATTATTACTCTACTTGCAGGCCGTCACCATGATCTCGACCAGCCAACGCGGATCGGCCAGGACCGCCTGCACCAGCGCCCGCGCCGGCGCCTGTCCGTCGGGCAGCCAGGCCGACCAAGCCTCGTTCAGCGCAGCGCGGTCGTCGATGTTCTTCAGCCAGATCTGCGCCTGAAGCAGGCGCGTGGTGTCGGTGCCGTGCAGCTCCAGCACCTCGTCGATCTGCGCCAGCACGTCACGCACCTGCTCGGTAATGCCCATCTCCGCGTTCCGCGGCACCAGGCCCTGCGTATAGACGAAGCCGTGATATTCCACCGCGCGCGAGAAGATGGCGCTGGCTTCGGTGCGCAGTATGCGGCTCATGGCGGGCAATCCTTCAAAGGGGCGAGCTAGTGGGGCGCGGCGCCGGGCGAGTCGGCGCCGCCACGGGCCAGGCAGCTATCCACCAGGCGATCCTGGGCATACTGGTCCGACAGCCCCGCGGTTGGATTGGACGGCAGGCTGTTGCCAGCATAGGGCGTGTCGGCCGAATCGCGCTCGGACAACTGGTAGCGGTTGCGCGCGGCGAAGACGCGATCGGCCTCGGCATTGCAATCCTGCCGGGTCTCCCGCTCGTCACTCGTTGGCCGGGAGGATAGGCCGCAACCGCTCAGCGCCGGCGCGATGGCGAGCAGGGACAGAAGCGGCAAGATCACGCGGCTGGGTAGGGTGATCATGACCAGGCTGCCTCTTCCGCGATGGGACTGTGAGATGTCTGCACGCATGGTGCAGCGAGGCCGCGCCGCAGCGCTTCCTCGTCGAAGCACGCCTCATCGGTCAGCTTGGCGCGGGCCGCAAGCCGCAATAACGCGGGGTCTAGCTCCGCCCCGCCGCCGCGCAGCCTGACGCGCGCCCGCGCCCAGGGCGTGTGCGCCAGCAGGTCGATCAGCGCCAGCAGGCGCAGGCACACGGACAGGCCATAGAGGCTGGCCAGATCCAGCCGCCGGTCCATGGCCTGGGCCCAGCACCGCGCGTCGGGGTCGGACAGTGTCAAATCGGTTGTGCCGCCATCGGGCCGGGCAAAGCTGAACGCGCGCGGTATGCTCGCGGCCGGCCCATCGAGCGCGGCCTGCCTGGCACTTTCCCAACCCGCCAGCAGATCCCGCAGCAAAACGGGCGGCAGGGCAGCGGGGGAGGCCTGCACGAGATAGGTCAGGCCCGCGACGCCATGGCGGACTTGGATGGTTTGCATCAAGGATAAGTAGGCAAGACTGCAATCGGGCGAAAGGCTGGGGGGGGATGTGCCATCCCCCCCAGACCCCTCGTCGATTTCTAGTCGCCGCTGGCGAGTTGCGCCGCCATCGAGTTAAGCGGCACCGCGCGGCGCTCGTGCGCGGGGAAGGCGGCAACCAGGGCTACGGTCACAGCGGCCAGATAGGGCAGGGACTGGGTCAGCAGCACCAGGCACCACAACGTCGCCTCCCACGTGGCCAGTTGGTGGGCCACGCCGACCGCGATCATCGCCGTCCAGCTCGCCGCCAGCAGCACGACTTCCTCGCGCGCCATGACCAAGCCCTGAACCAAGGCCGGTGCGCCCTCCATCTTCGGCGTCACCAGGAAGGGCGCGCTGCGGATGAACAGGCCTTTCCACACGGCCTTGCCGATCGTGTGGCTCAGCGCCAGCCCGGCCACGGCCGCCCCCAGCCGGTCGGCCAGCCCGCAGGACACGCGCGCCCGATACAGCGCCAGGATCTGCGCGATCTTGAAGAAGAACAGCCCGATCGAAGGCAGCATGAACAGCACGATGGGAAATTCGAAACGCATCGGCGCCACCACCAGGCCCACCGACCACGCCAGGCCCATGACCAGGAAGGCCAGCCCCAGCGCATCGCCGATCCACGGCAGCCAGCCGGTGATGAAGTGCCAGCGCTGGCCCAGGCTCAGTTCGCGGTTGAACGGGTTGAACATGGCGCCGGCATGGAAGCGGATGATCTGCATGGCGCCATAGGCCCAGCGGAAACGCTGCTTGCGGAAGGCGGCGAAATCGTCGGGCATGACGCCGCGACCGAAACTGCGGGGCGCATAGACCGCCTCCCACCCGGCGCGGAACAGGCGCAGGCCGAGCTCCGCGTCCTCGGTGATCGTCCACTCCGCCCAATTGCCTGCCGCCTCGATGGCGCTGCGGCGGATCAGGCTCATCGTGCCGTGCTGGATGATGGCGTTGCGCTCGTTGCGCGTGACCATGCCGAGCTGGAAAAAGCCCGCGTATTCCCAAAACATCAGCCGCTTGAAGAAGCTGCCGTCATTGTCGCGGTAATCCTGCGGCGACTGCACGAAGCCGACGGCGGGGTTGGCGAATTGCGGCACCATGCAACGCAGCCAGTCGGGCTCGACCATGTAGTCGCTGTCCAGACTGGCGATGATTTCCGCGTCGGGCGCCGTTTGCCGCAGCGCGAAGTTAAGCGCGCCGGCCTTGAAGCCGGGCCATTTTCCCAGGTGGAAGAAGCGGAATTTCGGGCCGAGGCGGGCGCAATGCTCGGCCACCGGCTCCCATAGCGCCGGGTCTGCCGTGTTGTTGTCGATGACCAGCACTTCATAGTCGGCGTAATCCAGGCGCGCGAGCGCATCGAGCGTTTGGCGCACCATGTGCGGCGGCTCGTTACAGATCGGCAAATGGATGCTGACCTTGGGCAGCGCCGTGCCGGGTGCGGCCGGTGCGATGTGCGGATGGCGGCGCTTCTCCACGCCGAAGACCACCTCGGCCAATTCGAAGCTGTCTGCCATGAGCAGCAAGAGCAGCAAGGCCTGCCCCGCGGCGAGCGAGCCCCACACGATTTCGGCAAACGCCGACATGTATTTGCCCGCCATCGCCAGCAGCACGAGCGTGAAAATGCTGGCGAAGCTCTGCGCCAGGCCCGCCACCAGCAGCTTGCCGGCAAAGCGGATATCCGGCCGCCGCGACAGCAGAAGCCCGGCCGCGAGTGCCGCGCCAAGCGCGGAAAAGCCAGCCCAGACCGCCCAGTCGGGCGTTTCGACCACTGGGCCGCTCATCGGCCATTTGGCATGCCGGTCGAGATCGAACATGCCCCAATAACCAGCGACCCGGCCCTCGAAGCTGGTCTTCCAAGGCTGGTCGAAGGCTTCCATGACGAAGTAGTCGAGCCCTCGCGCCCGCGCCGCGTTGAAGAATTCGCGCATGAAGCGCGCCTGGTTGACACGGCTGGGCACGGCGGCGCCGTTGGTCACGCCATTGCTCGGCCAGCCGACCTCGCCGATGACGATGTGCTTGCCGGGATAGGCGCGGGCGACCATGTCGTACTTGTTCAGCACGTCCCGCACGGCATCGGCCTCGCTGGCCTTTTCCCAGTAGGGCAACAGATGGACGGTGATGTAATCGACCGATGCCGCCAGCTCGGGGTGCTTCAGCCAGACATGCCAAGGTTCGGCCGTGGAAACCGGCGCGTGCACGCCCGCGCGCACTTCGCGAATATAGTGGATGAGTTCGGGCGTGGTCAGATCGGCGCGCAGCAGCACCTCATTGCCGACCAGGACGCGATTGACGTTGGGGCTGGCGTTCGCGGTGGCGATCAGGCGGCGCACTTCCGCTTCATCGGCGGCGGCCTTGCTCGTGATCTGGCCACCCAACGTGACGTGCATCGGATAGTCCGCGGCCAGGCGAGGAATATCGGCCATGCCGTCCTGCACCGTGTAGGTGCGTATCTGGCTCGTGTAGCGGCTGGCCATCGCCAGATCGCTGCGGATCTCCGCCGCCGAGGGGATCTGGTGCGCTTCGGGGCTTTCGCCGCGGTGATAGGGGCTGAAGGCCAGGCCGCCGATGCTGCCGGTATAGGCAGGCGCGCTCTGCGGCTGATTTCCGGCGGTCCAAACGCCGAGGCTTGCGGCGGCGGTCAGCCCCAGCGCCAGCATTGTGGCCGGACTGAAGAAGCTATGGCGGCGGCGGCTCTGGCGGAGGCTGGCGGTTGCATCTTGGTGGGTCGTCATCGGTGCATCCCTCGCGCGGGCGGCATGGCCATGCGCACGAAGGTTAAAACGTTGCAGTGCGGCATGGCCGGGGCCTGATTGTGGCCGAATCTGGGCATCCTGGTTGATGCCGTCTCCGTGATGCGTGGCTGTCCCTGGCGCCTGGTCACGGGCTGTGGTTAAGCCGCGCGGATGCGTCACTTTCTGGATTTCGAAAAGCCGCTCGCCGAGCTGGAAGGCAAGATCGAAGAGCTGAGGCGGATGTCGGAGCCCGAAGGGGGCATCAACATCGCCGATGAGGTCGGCCGCCTGACGGAAAAGGCCGACAAGCAGTTGCGCGCCACCTACGCAAGGCTGACGCCGTGGCAGAAGACGCAGGTCGCGCGCCACCCGGACCGCCCGCGCGCGCTGGATTATATCGGGCACCTAATCGCCGACTACACGCCGCTGGCCGGCGATCGGGCCTTTGGCGATGACGAGGCGGTGGTCGGCGGCCTGGGCCGCTTCCGCGGCCAGTCTGTCGTGGTTCTGGGCACCGAGAAGGGCGGCGATACCGATACGCGGGTGAAACACAATTTCGGCATGGCTAAACCCGAGGGCTACCGCAAGGCGAGGCGTTTGATCGAGCTCGCCGGCCGCTTCGGCCTGCCGGTGCTGACCTTCGTCGATACGTCCGGCGCCTTTCCGGGGATCGAGGCGGAGGCCCGCGGCCAGGCCGAGGCGATTGCGCGCTCCATCGAGGCGTGCCTGGACGCGCCGGTGCCGATCGTGGCGACCATCATCGGGGAGGGCGGCTCTGGCGGGGCGATCGCGCTGGCCGCAGGCAACCGCGTGCTGATGCTGGAGCATGCAATCTATTCGGTGATTTCGCCGGAAGGATGCGCCTCGATCCTGTGGCGCGATGCCGCGCAGGCGGCCCAAGCGGCCGAGGCGCTGAAGCTGACCGCAGCGGATTTGCGGGCGTTGCAATTGGTCGATGAGGTGATCAGCGAGCCGTTGGGCGGGGCGCATCGTGATCCGGCCGGGGCGATGGAGGCGGTGGGTAATTGCGTGGAGGCGTCGCTGCGGCCATTGGTGGGGATGGAGGCGGCGGCTTTGCGCATGCAGCGAAAAGAGAAATATCTGCAAATGGGCCGGGAATGACGAACAGACGTGGGGGAGAAGTGCCTGCCCCGCAAACCCCCCGTCATTATTTCAAGCGAAGCCAAAAAATCGACGGGGGGTCTGGGGGGGATGGCACATCCCCCCCAACCTTCCCATAAAAGTCGTTACGGGTGTTTTAGTGTCCCCGCCCC
>CAXUNZ010000180.1:5241-7270 GCA_964252525.1 uncultured Acetobacteraceae bacterium | reverse complement strand
TCGTTGCGCCGCGCCGCCCCCAGCACAACCAGGATCACCATTGCCGCAGTGATGCCGAAGACGATGCCGGCGGGACCCGAGAGACGCCGCGCCGCATTGCCCAGCACGAAGACGACACTGCCCGTCACGCACGGCCAGGCTATGCCGCCTGCGGCAGACCACAGCAGGAACGGCCGCCAGGGCATCAGGTTCGCGCCCGCGAGCAAAGCGGCGAAGCTGCGCAGGATGGCGGCAAAGCGGCTGAAAAAGACCATCTTGCCGCCGTGGCGGGCGAACATGTAGCGCCCCAGCGCCAGGCGCCGGTCGTTCAGCCCGATGCGCCAGCCATGAAGAGCCAGCAGGCGCTGCCCGACGAGCCAGCCCAAGGCGTAGCCGGCGATGTTGCCTGCGGTGGCGCCGGCGGCGGCACTGGCCAGCACCAGCAGGATGCTGAGGTGGCCATGGGCGGCGTAGAGGGAGGCGGTGACCAGCACCGTTTCGCCGGGCAGGATGATGCCCATGCATTCCAGTGCGATGATCGCGAAGATCAGCGCGTAGCTGTACTGGTGAAGCAAGTGGGCGATGGTGTGCATCATCGCGCTTGCGGCGCCAGCCGGTAGAGCGTGCAGACCTTCTCCGCGCGATCTTCGAGTTCGATATTGGTCGGCACGGTGTAGGCGGCGATCCTCAGCATACCCTCCGCGGGCAGGTAGGCGCGGCCGGGATCGGCGATGATGGTGATGGCCTGCGCCGCCATGTCGCGCAGCCAGGGCAGGATCGCGCGAGTCATGGGCGCCTCGTAGCACACGTCCGCGGCCAGAATGACATCCCACCGGCACGGCGCGCCCACGATCTCCTCGGCCAACGGGGTAAGCACAACGCCGTTGGCGCGCGCATTCATCGTGCAGGCGGTCAGCGCCATGGGGTTGATGTCGCGCACCTGCACGCTGGCGGCGCTGGCGCGCGCGGCGGCCAGGCCGGCAATGCCGCTGCCGGCGGCGAAATCGAGCACGCGCCGCCCGGCCACGAGCTCGGGGTGATCGAGCAGATGGCGCGCCAGCCCGACGCCGCCTGGCCAGGCGAAAGCCCAGAAAGGGGCATCGACATTGTGTTCGGCGAGCCAGGCCTCGGTCGCCTGCCAAAACGGGATGACGCTGCCGGCCTGGTAGAGAAGCAGTTCCGGCACGAAGGGTACGGCGCGGAGCACGGTGTTGGCCAGGATGAACGCCTCATGCCGCGAACTCAGGCCCGTGGGCGAACCGCGCAGGCTCACACGCGCCCGATCAGCAGGGCGGCGCTGACGGCCAGGCCAGCCTCCCGGTTCAGGCGGAACAGTTGCAGGCAGGCCGGGCTGTCGGCCGGATCGAGCCGCGCGGCCTGCCAGGCGAGCACCGCGGCGGGGAGCAGAAGGGCGGGCCAGACCAACGGGCCGAGGTCGGCGAGGCCGGCGGCCGTGGCGAGACAGACCAGCGTGGCCGCGTAGCAAGCGGCCAGAAAGGTGCGTGGCGCATGGGCGAAGCGGCGCGAGGTGCTCTTGATGCCAATCATTTCGTCGTCGGCCATATCAAGGAAGCCGTAGATCGTATCGAAGCCCAAATCCCAGGCGATGGCGGCGGCGTAGATGGCGGCACATGCGGCCAGGCTGGGGCCGGTGGCGGCGGCGTAGCCCATGGGCGCGCCGAAGCCGAAGGTGAAGCCCATGACCAGCTGCGGCCACCAGGTGATGCGCTTGGCCAGCGGGTAGATCGCCACGAGCACCAGCGAGGCGGCGCCCATCGCCCAGCACAGCGGAGGCAGCGCCAGCAGCACGGCCAGGCCCGCGCCCAACAGCAGCACCAGAAACACGCCGGCCTGGCGCAGGCCGAGCGCGCCGCTGGCCAGCGGCCGTGCCGCGGTGCGCGCCACGCGGGCGTCCAGGTCGCGGTCCCACATGTCGTTGACGACGCAGCCGGCCGATCGCATCACCACGCTGCCGATGGCGAATAGCGCCAGCAGGCGGCAGGTTGGATAGACCGGCGCGCGCGCGAGCAGGCTGCCCCAGGCGCCGGGC
>CAXUNZ010000180.1:0-5231 GCA_964252525.1 uncultured Acetobacteraceae bacterium | reverse complement strand
CGGTCCAGGCGCGCGAGCAGCAGGTAGGGGCGCAGCTTGGCGGGGGCGCGGCTGACCCAGCCGGCGTGGCTTATGTCGGTGAAGGCGGCGGTGGTTGTGTCTGGCACGCGCCCATCTCCGCCGGGCGGTGGGCGAGGTCAAGGTTGGGGGCCGTGCTGCCCCCAACACCATTGTTTATTGGAATTGCCAGCCTATGCCGATCTTGACGACGGGATACACGGGCACGGCGATGTCGTGCTGGATGCGATCGGCGTCATTGTGGATCGCGGCCACCAGGCTCGGCACGGTGTTGAGCGGCCCGGCGGTGTTGACCGAAATGCGCGGATCGCCCTCGATCAAGATTCCCGCGTCGGCCGAAAGCACGATATTGCGCGTCAGATGCACCTTCTCGCCGATGCCGACATAAGGTGCGACCTGATTCACCGTCAGCCTGGCATCGGCAAGCGCGTAGCTGGCGTCCGTGACCGTTCCGCGCGCGGTGTTGTAGGCGGCGACCGCGCCATCGGCATGCGCGGTGACCCGATTGCCGTCGATGATGAGGCCGGCAGAGAGCCGGAAGCCGGCATTGGCAAACGGGTAATAATCCGCGGTGATGCCGCCGCTGAGAAGCCTGAGCGTACCGCTGTAGCGCAGCGCGGCCGAGTAATCGGTCTGCCCTTCCGAAGCATGCACGGTACTGCTTTGAATGTTGTTCAGGGAATAGCTGAAAACGTCTAAATTGGCGCGCAGGCCGAAGGGCGAATTGGGAATTTGGACGGAAATTTCCGGACCGATGCCGGTGGTGCCGAGGCGTACGGAAAGCGTGGGATCATAAGCGCCGACATCGGCCGCGGCGGCGGGGCTTGCCGCCGACAGAGCGACGGCAAGGGCACGTGCGGCTCGGATTTTCATGCTGTGCGGTCTCCGCAGGCTGGTTCATTGCAAACCTGCGCTGAACGGCAATAAGGACTGGTTAATGGGCCATGCGGGCAACCGATGGACGATGCGCGCGAATTTCCGTCATTTCTTCCAGGTAGGCCTGCCGATGAACGATACCGCGCCCCGCCTGCATGTCGCAGCCGCACTACTCCCGGAAGCCGCGATCTCCGGCACGCCCGCCCAGGCCCACTATCTGGGTACGGTCATGCGCCTGGTCGCGGGTGCCCCCGTGCGCCTGTTCAACGGCCGCGATGGGGAATTCACCGGCACGATCGCCCATCTGCGGCGCGAGCGGCTTGAACTGGCGGTGGGCGCGCAAACCCGCGTCCAGGCGTCCGAGCCCGATCTGGAGCTGCTGTTTTCGCCGCTCAAACGCGACGCGACCGACCTGATCGTGCAAAAGGCGACCGAACTCGGCGTCAGCACCCTGCGGCCTGTTTTTTGCGCGCGCACCAATGCCGCCCGCATCAACGAGGCACGGTTGCGCGCCATCGCCACCGAAGCGGCCGAGCAATGCGAGCGGCTGAGCCTGCCCGCGATCCATCCGGCAATCAGCCTGGCGGAGGCGCTCGGCGCCTGGCCCACGGGGCGGGTGCTGGCCGCGGCTTTCGAGCGCCAAGCCGGTCTGCCGCCCGCGCAGACCGTGCAGGCTGGCGCTCTGCTGGTGGGCCCGGAAGGCGGCTTCACCCCAGGTGAACTTGACGTCATGCGCGCGAGACCCTTCATACAGCCCGTCTCTCTCGGGCCGCGCATCCTGCGGGCCGAAACGGCGGCGATCGCCGGGCTCGTCCTGCTCGCGTGCCGGGAGTGGTGAGTGCGCAGGCCAAAAGCAGCCCGGAAAGGGTAATACCGACTATGCCCTTTCAAGACGTTGCGATGCGCGTTTGTTTTCCGGGCCGCTGAGCCAGCCATGTCCAATCCGGGCGAGGAAGACGCAACGCCGATTGCGTCGGAACAAAAAGCGGCGCTGCGCCAATTGGCCGCGTATCTGGCTGTTGGCGGCAAGCCGCGCGCCGCCTGGCGCATCGGCACGGAACATGAGAAATTCGGCTTTTACCGAGCCGGCGGCGCGGGCGCGCCTTATTCGCCGCCGCCTTACGCGCCTTGCGGCATCCAGGCGATGCTGGAAGGAATTGCCGCGCGCGGCTGGGAGCCGATCCTGGACGCGGGCAACCTGATCGGGCTGAAAAAGGATGGTCAAAGCGTTTCTCTGGAGCCGGGCGGGCAGTTCGAGCTGTCCGGCGCGCCCGTGGCCAGCCTGCATGAGACCGTCAGCGAGCTGGAACGGCATTTTAAAGACGTGCACGCGGTCGCGGCCCCGCTCGAACTGGGCTTTGCTCCGCTGGGTTTTCATCCGACGGCGCGGCGGGCCGACATGCCGTTCATGCCGAAAAGCCGTTACGGGATCATGCGGCGCTACATGCCGCTGGTTGGCGGGCTGGGGCTGGACATGATGCTGCGCACCTGCACCGTGCAGGTGAACCTCGATTTCGCCGATGAGGCGGACATGGTGCGCAAGCTGCGCGTGGGGCTGCTGTTGCAGCCTGTCGCCACCGCTCTGTTTGCCAATTCGCCGTTTACGGAGGGCAAGCCGAACGGCTTTCTCTCCGCGCGTGCCAATGTGTGGACGGACACGGATGGCGCGCGCACCGGCGTGCCGGCGGTGATGCTGGACGACGGATTTGGCTTTGAGCGTTACGTGGACTGGCTGCTGGACGTGCCGATGTATTTCGTCGCGCGGCATGGCCAGTTGCGGGACGTGGCTGGTGCGTCCTTCCGCGATTACATGGCCGGCCGTATCGAGGCGCTGGCGGATCTGACGCCCACGCTGGGTGATTTCGCAGACCACATCACGACGACTTTCCCCGAGGTCCGGCTCAAGCGTTTTCTGGAAATGCGTGGCGCGGATGCGGGCAGTCCGGCGATGATGGTGGCGCAATCGGCTTTTTGGGTGGGTTTGCTCTATGACGAGGCGGCGCTGGCGGCGGCCTTGGCCCTGTGCCGGCGCTACGCGGTCGCCGATCTCGTAGGACTTCGCGCCGCGGTGCCGAGGATGGGATTGGCGGCACCGCTGGGTGGTGGCACACTCGCGCAATTGGCGGGCGAAGCTGTCGGGATTGCCGCGGATGGCCTACGCGCGCGTGGCCTGGACGAAGCGCGCCTGCTTGCGCCGCTGCAGGACATTGTCGCAGGCGGTCCAACGCAGGCGCAGGCCTGGCTGGCGCTTTATCATGGCGCGTGGGGCGGGGATGTCACAAGGATTTTCGAGGCGGCGGCGATTTGAAGAAAGGCAAGGTCTTCTTTCTTGAAAGAAAGAAGCAAAGAACTTTTAATTTTCAAAAGTTTTTTGGCTCTTTTCCTTTCTGCCTTTTCAGCTACTTGCCAACTCCGCTCGCGCAATCAGCCAACGAGGCAGGAGTGGAACGTTGAGATTAGATTTATGTCTCTCGACACGATCTGGGGTTGCTTCTGTTACGGCTGCCGCCGTTAACGAGAAACATCGAAGTAGTCATTGGCTCAGCAAGATAATAGTGGCGGCTAACATAATTGTTGTGCCATCGCATGGCTACTCCAACGGGAACGCCACGAACATAGAGGCAGGTTTCACGACCAGATACAAGCTTTCGTTTGCCTATGATAGGTGCAAATCACCGGCGGTTGGCCACGTATATAGAGCGGCTTTATTAGAGCTTTTGCTTGAGTGTCCAATGCAAGTGCCTGTGCGAGAAAAAATAGAAGCGGATTTTGCAAAGGAAGATCTCGAGTATAACGCGCTGAAGCGGTCAGTCGGCTACAAGGCCGAACAGAAAACAGACGATATTGCCGGCATGGGACTCACTTGTGGAAGTCTCTTGGCAGGGAAAGACTCTGCTTCGCTGACAAGTCAGGTTCATAGATATGAAAACAGGAAGATACCTCTTAAGTTCGTGGCTGGTGAAACATGCCTAAGCATCTCTCGGCCAATAATACAGTAGCAATTGAACTGCTGAAATCAAATCGGGAGGGAGGAGCACCACTTACGAACTCAGCCCCGCCCCACATCGTATTCTATGGCACCTGCCAAATGCAGGTCCTGGCGCAAGCCTACGAGCTTTTTGTTGTCCCTCACACCCAAGAAACGATCACCTACATCGCGGCCGCGCGCGCGCCCACGGAACAGACACGCGAAGCCGTGGCGCGTGCGGATATCGTCGTCGACCAGATCACGCCGATGGCCGACCAGAAGCCGCTCGCCGGTGTGGCGGCGCAGGCGCGGCGGCTGCATGTGCCGCTGGTCGATGGGTCTTTTCTCTGGCCCTTCAGCGGCGTGCGTCATCCCGACAGCCAGCGGCTTTATGGCGCCTATCACCCGTTTCCTTCCGAAATGGGCGATCGATTCCTGCTGAGGGCGATGGCGCGCGGCGCTTCGGGCGGCGATGCCGTGCGGACCTATCTTGCGGAAGATGCCGCGCGCAGTGGACATGTCGCGCGCAGATACGAGATTGCCGTCCACCTGCAGACGCAGCGCGAGGCCGCCACGCCCTACCGCTTCGCGCCGCTGATTGGGGCCCATCTGCGTACCGAGCGGCTTTTCCGCACGCCCTATCATCTGGAGTGGCGGCTTTCGCGCCACATGCTGGCGACATTGCTCGACGAGTTGGATGCGCCGGCGCCCGCACGGCGCGCCGTGGAGCGCTACTACGCCAAAACGCTGTTCGGCGGCCTGGATTTGCCCATCCATCCCGCCATTGCCACGCATTTCGGGCTGGCGTGGATGGATGCAACCACGCGCCACGCCTTCTGGCGCGAGGAAATGCTGACGTTCGAAGGCTATGCTCAGCGCTTTGTGGAATGCCGCGCCTACCCGGCCATGGATGCGGCCGTGCAGGCGGCCATGCGCGCGCAGCCGGATGCGCACGCGTTGCTGGATGCCGCGCTGGCGCAGCTTCCGAACAGCCCCTGGGGGCTGCATGCGCGCGCGATCCTGCACAACCGCGCGGGGGGATTTGCCGCCGCGCTTCCGATCCTGGAGCGTGTGCTGGACCTGCATCCCGGCCTTGCAGGCGCGTACGCCAGTTTGCACGATGCGTTGCTGTGACTTGGACGGCGCGAAGAAGCGGTCAGTGCCATGCGCGAGGAGGTGCGCCGCCAGCCGCATCGCGTCCCCTTTCGCATGCGGCTGCTGCAGCATGGCGATGAGACGCAGATCGCGCATATCCTGGCTTTGCAGCCGCGTCATTTACAGGCGTTGAAAAAGGCTGGGGGAGCAGTGGGGGGGCCCCCCCCCCCCCCCCCCCCCAACGATTGCTGCCCGGGCCCAGGGCCCCGGGGGG
>CAXUNZ010000179.1:0-7274 GCA_964252525.1 uncultured Acetobacteraceae bacterium | reverse complement strand
GCTTCTCAGGTCAACGGCCAACCTTGAAGCCAAACACACTTTGGACGGCGAATGTTTTTCCGTGTTCGGCATACCAGCTATCTGGCTGCCTGTTAAGCTCTCTCGCTCCAGTTGAGGTGCCGTGGAGATGGTCGTCTCAACGATTGATGCAGAGGGTAGTGGCGACACGGCCTGCCAAGGTTCTGCGTGCCGGATCTTGTCGTAGAAAGGCTGAGGGGGATGGCACATCTCCCCCAGCCTTCCTGACATGATATGTCCAGCCTAAACCGCACCGGCATAAACCGCTTTCCTTCGCGTCAGACCGGAGCCGGATTGCGCTCGGCAAAACCCGCCTGATGCCAATAAGGATACGGCAACGTTACGGTGCTCGCCTCATCCAGCCGAGCCACCTGCTCCGCGGTCAGCTTCCATCCCACCGCACCCAAATTCTGGCGCAACTGCTCCTCGTTGCGTGCACCCACCACCACGCTCGACACGGTGGGTCGCCGCAGCAGCCAATTGAGCGCGATCTGGGGCACGCTTTTGCCGGTTTCGGCCGCAATGAGGTCCAGCGCATCGACGACGCGATAGACATGTTCGTCAGCAACCGGCGGACCCATGCCCGCCGTCTTGTGCAGCCGGCTTTGTTCGGGCAGCGGCGCGCCGCGGCGGATCCTTCCCGTCAGCCGTCCCCAGCCGAGCGGGCTCCAAACCACGGCGCCGATGCCCTGGTCGAGCGCGAGCGGCATCAGCTCCCATTCGTAATCGCGCCCGATCAGTGAGTAATAGGTCTGGTTGGCGACGTAGCGCGGCGCACCCAGACGGTCGGCAATGCCAAGTGATTTCATCAGATGCCAGCCTGAGAAATTCGACACGCCGAGGTAGCGGATCTTGCCTGCGCGCACGAGCGTGTCGAGTGTGGACACTGTCTCCTCGATCGGTGTCATGGCATCAAAGCCATGCAACTGAAACAGGTCGATGTAATCGGTGCCGAGGCGCTTGAGCGCGCGCTCGACGGCGGTGGTCAGATGCGCGCGCGAGGAGCCGACATCATTGGGCGCCTCGCCGAAGCGAAAGGTCGCTTTGGTGGAAATGATCAGGCTGTCGCGCGGCCGGCCGGAAATGGCCTGGCCCAGAACTTCCTCCGCGACGCCATCGGAGTAAATGTCGGCGCTGTCGAACATCGTCAGGCCGTCGTCCATGCAGATGTCGACCAGCCGGCGTGCTTCGGCAACGTTCGTGGTCCCCCAGGCGGCGAAGAATTCACCCTTGCCACCGAAGGTGCCGGTGCCAAGGCTGAGTTCGGGGACTTTGAAGCCGGACGAACCAAGATAGCGATATTCCAAGGCAAGCTCCCAAGAAGAACGGGCAAAGAGATGCTGAAGTAAGCATCAGTTCCGTCCTGACCCCAATCAACACTTAGAACACGCGTCAAACGAATGACGGGGTTTGGGGGGCGGCGCGCCCCCCAACTATTCCTTACTGGTTGTCGTCATCCGAGCCGCCACCTGGCGCCGTCTGGTCGCCAGACTGACCGGGTGACACCGCCACGAACGCCGGCTGCCCATCGCGGATAATCCGCAACGCCACTGCCTGGCTGTTCTTTAGGGACTCGCGAATGGCGCGTGTCGCCTCGTTGGGCGTGGCTACCGTGTTGTCGCCCACGCCCACGATCACATCGCCCGCCTGCAACCCGGCCTGCTCGGCAACCGAACCCGGCTTGACCTCGGCAATGACCGCACCCTTCATGCCATCGGGCAGCGAAAGCTGCTGGCGCAGATTGGGTGTCAATGCCTGCAGGCCCACGCCCAGAGAGGGTGAACCCTGCGGGCTGCTGCCGACGCGCCCGCTGGCCTGGTCGGCCGTCAAGGTCGCCACCTTGATCGTCAGGTTCTTGGTGCTGCCGTTGCGCAGCAAGGCCACATGCGCCTCATCGCCCGGCGGGATCTGGCTGACGGTGATGGCGAGATCGCGCTGGTTGCCGATGGCGTGGTCATTGACGGTGGTAATGACGTCGCCCGGCTGAATGCCGGCATTTTGCGCGGGGCTGTCGGGCTCCACGCTGGCGACCAGCGCGCCACGATCATCGCCATTGCTGGCCGGCAGATGCAGCGCGGTGGCCATGGACGCGGTGACCGCCTGGGCCTGCACGCCGATGAAGCCGCGCGTGACATGGCCGGATTTCTCCAGCTGCGCGACCACGCTTTTGACCGTGTTGGAGGGGATGGCAAAGCCGATGCCGACCGATCCGCCGCCGGTGGAAAAGATCATCGTGTTCACGCCGACGACTTGGCCGTTCTGCATGAACAGCGGGCCGCCGGAATTGCCCATGTTGATGGGCGCATCGGTCTGGATGAAGCTGTCATAGGGCCCGGCGCCGATGTCTCGTCCGCGGGCGCTGACGATGCCTGCGGTCACCGTGCCGCCCAAGCCAAACGGGTTGCCCACGGCCACGACCCAGGCGCCGGGCTGGGCATCATCGGAATTGCCCAAGGCGATGAAGGGCAGCTTGTGGCCGGCATGCACGCGCACGACGGCCAGGTCACTGCGGCTGTCACGGCCGATGATGCGGGCTGGCAGGGTGGTGCCATCATCCAGCGTCACGCTGACGGATTTGGCATTCTTGACGACGTGGTTATTGGTGACGATCGTGCCGTCGGCATCGATCAGAAAGCCGGAGCCACGCGCTTCGATGGTGCGGGGATGAGCCTGCTGCTGGCCGAAGGGGAAAGGAAGCGGGAAAGGCATGTTGCCGAAGGGGTTGGCACCCTGGCCGCGACCGGGAAAGCCGCCTTCTTCATCGCCATCGTCGGTCATTTTGACCGTGATGCTGACGACCGCAGGTTTGACCTGCTTCACCAAATCCACGAAATCGGGCAGCGGGTGGCTGAGCTGCGGCGGCTGAATCGCGCCGCGAGTGCTCTCCTGGGCAGTGGCTGGCACGCCGCCCAGGGCGGTTCCGGCGAGCAAGGTGGCGGCAAGCAGGGTCCGCAGGAAGTAGCGACTCATGGGAATATGCGCTCCGGAGGAAGGTTGGGTTGGGGTTCTATAAAGGGGTGCAAGGTCCATCCTTGCACTGACGTCGCGGTGAAAGTGCTTTCATGACGCGAAAGTAACGCCATGCTTTCAGCGGCGATGGCCTTGAGGCTGGACCAGGCTGGCGCGCTCCCTGCGGAGGTGGGGCGATGTGGTTCAGGCGGCTCCGAAGATGAGATCAAGCTGCGCCTCGAACATGGCGCCGATATCCATTGGCTTGTCCCGCGCGTAGGAGCCGTTCCAGATCGTCGCCACGACGGCGGGCGCCGTGAGCAACATCGGGAAGCGGGCCAAAGCGTCGCTCTTCAGCTCGCCTGTCTCAAGGGCCCGCTCGGCGAGATGCTGCAGCAATGCGTATCCCGGATCGATAACATTGCGGCGGTATATCGCCGCCAGAGCGGGCGAGCGTGCGCTTTCCGTGCTGATCAGGCGGACCAGACGCGCCCTGTTGGAGCTTTCCAGCGTCTGGAACACCGGCAGGAGCGTTCGCGTCAGATAGGCCCTGAAGCTCTCATCGGCACCTGCCTCGGCGGGCTTCATGCCCGCGACCAGGTCATGGACGGCATCGGCCAAAACACCCTCGAACAGAGCCTCTTTGTGCGCGAAATGCAGGTAGAGCGTGCCCTTGGCGAGCCCCGCGCGCTCGGCGACGTCTGACATCCGCGCACCGTTAAAACCGTGCTCGAGAAAAACGTCCAACGCCGCGCTGACGATCGTCCTTCGTGTCTGCGCGGTCTTCTCAACGTTGGGGCTTCGCCTGCGCAGACGGTCGGACGGGATCACGTTCTGAGACATCTCAAGCCCTCGCGAGGAGGCGGGTAGAAACTGACCGCAGAGTCAGATTTAGTTTGACAAACTGACTGATGGGTCATATCTGCGAGTTGTGACTGACCTGCTGGTCATTCGCATGGCCTTCCGCGTCAGCGTTCCACGCGCTTTCACCCATCGTTCTCACCGCAAGCAAGGGAATACCCCCATGATAAAAAAATTTCCAGGGTGGCCCGGCTACGCCGTCCTTGTCGCCGCAACTCTGTCCTCGTCCGCCCGGGCGGGAGACTGGCCCATGTTCGGTCACGATCTGCAAAATCTGGCAAACAACCCCTCAGAACACCTGATTTCGAAAGACACCGCGCAGGGGCTGGCGACAAAGTGGGTGGCAACAGTAGGCTCGAACGTGTCCGCGCGCGCGGCGGTCTTCGCGGGCGTGGCCTATTTTCCGGATTGGGCTGGAAATCTCTGGGCGCTCGATACCGTCACGGGCAAGCCGGTGTGGCAGCACAGCATGCAGGATTATGGCTTTGCCGCAGGCACCGTATCGCGGACCACGCCCGCGCTGTCCGGCGACACGCTCTATTTCGGCACGCAGAAGGGTGCCTACCTCGTGGCGGTGGACAGGGCCACCGGCGCATTGAAGTGGGTCAGCCAAATGGATTCGCATCCGTTGGCGATCATGACCAGCTCGCCCGCCCTGACCGGCGGAGTGATCTACACGGGCGTCGCCTCGACCGAAGAGGGAGCGGCGGCCAATCCCAACTACCCGTGCTGCACGTTCCGCGGCAGCGCCGTGGCCGCCGATGCGCGGACGGGCAAGATCATCTGGAAGACCTTCACCGTGCCTGCAGGCTATTCGGGCGGCGGCATCTGGGGCAGCAATCTTGTCGTGGATGCCACGCGGCAGGAGGTATTTGTCGGCACTGGCGACAATTACAGCGTGCCGACCACCGCGGCCTACACGGCATGCATAGCAGCCGGCGGAACGGCGGCACGCTGCGTGGCGCATGATGATTATTTCGATACGCTCATGGCATTGGATCTGACGAGCGGTCAGGTCAAATGGTCGCGGCGGCTGTCCAGATCGGATGATTGGAACGTCGCCTGCCTAAGCGGACCACCTGGAAGCGGAAATTGCCCGATCGTGGAAGGACACGATTCGGATTTCGGCTCGGCACCTCAGGAGTTCACGATTTCCAAAGCCGGCGGCGGCGTGCGGACTGTGGTTGGCGCCGGACAGAAAAGCGGTATTTATTCGGTCTTCGATGCCGACACGCACGAACTGGTCTGGGCAAGCAAGGTGGGGCCCGGATCGGCCCTGGGCGGGATAGAATGGGGATCGGCTTATGACGGCAGACGGATCTATGTGGCCATCAGCAACTTCAATTCGGTCCGTTATGGCGGCGGCCGCGCGGGGTCGTGGAACGCCCTCAATCCCGCAACTGGCGCCATCCTGTGGCGCACACCCGACCCGAACGGCGCCATAGATCTAGGTCCGCTGGCGGTGGCCAATGGCGTCCTTTACGCACCCTCCATGGCCGGCTTGCCATACCAGGCCAGCATGTTTGCCCTCAATGCAGCCACCGGCGATATCGTGTGGAGTTTCGCGCCGGGTTCGTCTGTCATTGCGGGTGCCACGATCGTGGATGGGACCGTGTATTGGGGATCGGGTTACACGCAGCTCGGTATTCCCGGCCAAACAGGCAACAACAAATTCTTTGCCTTTTCGCTTGGCGGCGAGAGCGCATCTGCCGCGGCGGCGAAATAGCCGGCCAATGACGCCGGGGGTGGGCGCGGGGTCGAGCCTGCCCTGGCCCGAAATCCACTGGGAGCCAGCCAATGCGCTCCGAAATAAGGCTGACTGGCACCAAATTGCTTTGGAGATGAACATGATCTGGAAAACTCCCGTCACCATCGAAATTTCCCTGGGCGCGGAGATCAATTCCTACGCCTGTGCAACCTACTCGGTCAGTGCCGGGGTCAGCCGTGCGGCCTGCGGCGCCACGGGCGCACGCACCACCCATGGCCGCTGGCCGCGGGAGGCGGCATCCGTGCGCAGCAACGGCCCTGCCTGAGTGAGCCTGATGGTCGTGGCGCCGTCGGCCGCGGTCGTCAGCGCATCGACGATGGGCACCTGGGCGCAGGAGGCGCGCAGGTGCGAGAGGGCCACCATCGCCCCCTCGCACCCTGCCTGCGCCGCCATCATCAGCACGGCGCTGCCGCCCCGCAAATCGATACGGCAAGCCGCCCTGGTGCAGGAAAACGAGTGCTGCCGTGCCTCTGCCACGCCCCAGATCCGGCTGGGCGTCTGCCGATCGAATTTTTCCACGCCACCGGCGGCTGAGACATAGACCTGTCCATCCACCCGTGCGGCGATCAGCCTGGCGTCGGCGCTAACCACGATATCGGGCCGGGGTGAAAGGATTGCGATCGCCAGGCCCGCCGCTACCGCGCCTATACCGCCCAGGCGCAACCACGTGCGCCATAGGCACAGCCAGATCAGCCCCGCCATCATGCAGAGCAATGACGCGGCGGGCATTTGCGGCAGGGCTATCGTGGCCCCCGGCCAGGCGGCCACCGCGCGCGCAAGCCACAGGATCACACCGATGCCCCAGCCCATCGGCGCCAGTGCCAGGCTGTGCAGGCCGAGCGGCATCAACGCCAGCGCCAGCATGCCCCACGGCATCACCCATAGCGCGGTCAGCGGCACGGCCAGCATGTTGGCGGGCACGTAGTACGGCGTGGCGGTGCCGAAATGGTAGGCGGCGACCGGCAGGCAGGCGGTGCCGGCGAGCGCGCTGGTTGCCAGCAAGGCGGCGATGTGGCGGGCCAGCGTGCGTGCGCGGCCATCGGCCAGGTGCACGAGGCGCGGCGAGAGCACCTCCCAGCCGGCGATCAGCGCCATGACCGCGGCGAAACTCATCTGGAAGCTGACGCCCATGACCTCGGCCGGGGCGGCCAGCATCAGTGCCACGGCCGCCAGCGCCAAGGCGCGCCAGGACAGGGCACGACGCCCGGCCAGCACGGCCAAGGCAACCAGGCACGCCATGGCGAAGCTGCGCAGGATCGGCAGATGCGCGCCGGTCAGCAAAAGGTAGGCCAAGCCTGCGAGCAGGGCAGCGAGAGAGGCGATCTGCCGTAGCGGCCAGAACAGGGCGGCGCGCTCGGAAAGGGCCAAGCCACGGCGGATAGCGCCGTAGGCCAGGCCCATGACGATGCCGATATGCAGGCCGGCCACGGCGAGCAGGTGGGCCAGTCCGCTGGCCTGGAAGGCGGCGCGCACGTCCGGGGGGATGGCGGTGCCCATGCCGGTCAGCAGCGTGGCGGCGATGGCGCCCCGCGCGCCGGGCAGGGCGGTCAGGATGCGGGCGGCGATGGCCTGGCGCCGCGTCTGCCAGCCCGAGGCGGGCGCGGCGGTCAGGCGCGTGGCGGGGCCGAGGGCGAAGCCGTAGCCGCCAAGGCCTGAGAAGAACGCGTCCCTCTGAGTG
>CAXUNZ010000178.1:0-7276 GCA_964252525.1 uncultured Acetobacteraceae bacterium | reverse complement strand
CAAGTTCTTCGCCACGTTGCGCCAGGCGGGGATCGAGGTGGCGGCAGAGGTGCCGTTTGCCGATCATCATATGTATCGCTCCACGGAATTGGAGAGGCTGCGCCGACAGGCGACAAGGCTGGGGGCGGCGCTGGTGACGACCACGAAGGATTACGTGCGCCTGAATGCGTCCGCGCGGGCGGATATCACCGCCATGGATGTTGTGCTGACGTGGCACGACGACACGGAAGCGGACCTGTTCCTACTTACGCCGGGGGCCTGGGGGAGCGGCTTCGCTCCACCAGCGGGGTCTGGGGCAGAGCCCCAGTTGCCGCCATGAAGCGCGCCGAAGCCGCCTTGGTGAGAATCCTCCTGGCGCTCTTGCGCGCCTTGAGCCCCGCCAACGCCTCCAACCTCGGGGGTGCAATTGCGCGGCTGATTGGCCCGCTCCTGCCCGTCTCACGCGTCGCCAACGCCAATCTGCGCGCGGCCATGCCGGAATTGGATGCGGCAGGCCGCCGTCGGGTGGTGCGCGGCGTCTGGGAGAATTTGGGCCGGACCGTGGGCGAGCTGCCGCATTTGGGCGATTTGCGGTTGAGCGAAGAGGGGCCGGGATTTGAACTGGTGGGACGCGAGCATCTCGCGGCGCTGGCCGAGCCCGGACCCGCCATCGTCGTCTCCGCCCATTTCTGCAATTGGGAGGCGTTGCCGCCGATCTGCGCCGCGTATGGCGTACGCTTCGCCGGCTTCTATCGCGCTGCGGCCAATCCAGGCGTGGATGAGGCCATCATGAAATGGCGCCAACTCGCTATGATAAGGCATGGCGGCGGCGAGCCCGTGCCGATGTTCGCCAAGGGAGCCGCGGGCGCACGCGGCGCCGCGGCGCACCTGGCGCGCGGCGGCTATCTGGGCCTGCTGATGGACCAAAAACTGAATGACGGCATCGAGGCCCGCCTGTTTGGCATGAAGGCCATGACCGCGCCTGCCGCGGCCGCCTTTTGCCTGCATTACCGCGCACCTTTCATGATGGGTCATATCGAGCGCCTTGGCCCGGCGCGCCTGCGCTTGGTCGTACATCCGCCTTTGACCGCGCCGAACACGGGAAGCCGCCGGGGCGATGTGGCGGCGCTGACGCAGGCGATGAATGACGTGTTCGAAGGCTGGATCCGGGCACGGCCGGAATCTTGGCTATGGCTGCACCGCCGTTGGCCGTGGGATATTGTGCAGCGCAACATGTAGATGTCAGCCACAGACTAGATTTTTCGCAACGCGCGCAGTTTTGAGTCGTGCCCGTCATTACGCGATGCTACCATGCCTTTGTGTAAGAACCAGGGCAGGGAGATTGGACCGTTGATCGAAGTTGCTGTCGCCTGGCTGTTGGCGAACCCGCTTCAAGGCGTGGCAGCGCTGGCGGGGTTCGGGATTGCGGTCGGTTTGCTGCTGGTACCGGCCTTGCACGAAGTGACGGGACACGGCCACCCGCGACTCTAGCGCTGCCTCGTAAGGAGCAAAGTGAGGCGGGTTTGTGGGGAGCAGGCACTGCTCGCCAGATGTCCCATTTCGGCGGTAGCTGCCGGAGTTCCTCACATTTGTTGTGCGCAAGCGATGCACTCACAGCCGAGAACCCCCAAAAACCCCGACAAACACGAGGCGTTGGCCAGTCTGTCACCTTCCGGATTGCCATGATGAGCCATTCAGCGCACACATCCCGTGCCCCCATTCGCTTCAGCGCGGAGATGGAAAAGCTCGAAGACAATGAGGCCGATACCGACGCCAAGCTGGACGATACGCTCAAGGGCATACGCGAAAAGGTCCTCGCCGATACTGGGCAGGTGGTGCGCAGCGTGCATGCCAAATCGCACGGCATATTACGCGCCACTCTGACCGTGCCCGAGGGATTGCCGCACGAGTTGGCGCAAGGACTGTTCGCAAACCCTGGCCGCTACGACGTGGTTATGCGCTTTTCCACCCTACCCGGAGACCTGCTCAGCGATGACGTGTCCACACCGCGTGGCGTGGCGATCAAGGTGATCGGCGTGCCGGGCGAACGGCTACCCGGCAGCGAGGGCGATACGACGCAGGATTTCGTCATGGTCAATGGACCAGCGTTTGCCGCACCCACGGCCAAGAAATTCCTCGGCAGCCTCAAAACCCTGGCCGGCACGACGGACAAATTCGAGGGCTTGAAGGAGACACTTTCCCACATCGCGCGCGGCACGGAAGCGCTGCTGGAGGCCTTCGGCCATAAAAGCCCGCTTGTTTCCACAATGGGCGGCCAGCCGGCGACCAACATCCTGGGCGAGACGTTCTACACCCAGACGCCGTTCCTGTTCGGACCTTACTACGCCAAATTCTCCCTCAAGCCGGTTTCGGCCGAGTTGACGGCGTTGACCGGACAGCATCTGGATGTGCACGACCGGCCGCACGCATTGCGCGAAGCGGTGATCCGTCATTTCGATCGTCAAGGCGGCGAATGGGCGTTGCAAGTGCAGCTCGCCACCGACGCCAAGGCGATGCCTGTCGAGGATGCGTCCGTGATTTGGCCGGAAGACAAGAGCGCGTATGTCACGGTGGCCCAAATCTCCGCACCCGTACAGAATGCGTGGAGCGATGAGAACCGGCGTGCGGTGGATGACGGTCTGGCGTTTTCGCCGTGGCATGGGCTTGCGGCGCACCGGCCGCTGGGCGGCGTGAACCGGGCGCGGCGCGAGACTTACAAAAACTCGGCGGCGTTTCGCGGGCAGCACACGGGGTGCCCAATGTCGGAGCCTCGAGGGGCGGCATAGTGACAGAAGGATAGTGGTACGTTTATCCAAATCGATCTTCGCCGACCAGGGGGATAGATTGCTCCACGCGTTCACGATATCCTTCATGCCGGTCCGAGTTGAGACCGGCACATCGGTGAGGCAAGAAAGATTGGGAAGCAGTGCTCCCCACCCACGCTCCCATCATCATTCCAGGGATTATCTAGTGGCTCGGCGTGGCCACGATGATGCGTTCGGAACCATCGTCGCATTCCAGCAAAGCCGTCACCAGCCCGTCGGCATTAATGGCTTGAGGAGAAATTTTCACCAGTCCGATTTTACAGCGGTCCAGCGTCCAGCCTTCAGAGATAATTCGGCTATTTGTGGCATCACCGTTAAGCGCCAGAATTACGTTTACATGTGCTCGCGTGTCATCCCAGTGTGTGACCCCAACACGCACGACAACTGCGCCGCTGTTGCTTATGGATGGTACGCCATAATTGAAATAAGTACATTTCCCGTGCCCGCCCGGAGGTCCGAAGGCCGTGCAATTTCGGTTGTTGACGAAAGCGAGCAGACTGACTTTTCCGTCTCTCGCCGCGGTATAGAGTGCGTTCACATTGCTGCCGGATTGGCCGGGCACAGCAGTGCCTAAAAACGCCACACGTCCGGTATCGTTGATCGCCGGCGATCGGACGTTACCCTCGACGCCGCCGCTCCCGACCAGCAACTTCGTACGCGAGGTTTTCGTATCCGTCACATAGATGCCACTATTGGAGCAGTCCGGCGAGGCAACAAGCCCATCACCACTCATCGTGAGCGCCAGGCCACCATCGCAGTAGCCGGTGTTGATCGGCCTGTAGCCTGACTGCGTCACAAGAAACAAGGAACCGTCGAACAGGACGATGAGTTGACCATTATTGGTCAGGCCTGTGTAGATGTCGCCGGCGAACATCGTTGAAAATACCGTCACACCGGTTTGAGTGACCGTAGCGGCCTGGCTTTCCACCTGCCCGCCTGTCGTTTCAGTCCCAAAACTGATAGCCCCAGACCGGTTGATTGCGGCGTCGCTGGCAAGTGTACCGGAAGGCGCGACCGCCAGCAGCTTTGGGTAACCTTGACGTGTCGCCCGCCATGCACCATCGACTGCGATGCCGTCCACATCAGCCGCCGCGACAAAAGAGACTTCCCCCTGATCATTGATCACCGGCAAACCCCAAAGACCGTTGATCGACGTGAAGCCCTGCGGATTGGAAGGCGCGGTGCTGGCAATGACGCGATAGGTCCAACCTTTAGCAACAGCCGCGCCATTGAAGCAGACTAGAGCGACAGCGCAGCAGATGAGCGCGTATGAAAACCTCGATGTCATTCGATAAAACTCCAGCACCATCGCAGAATAGCAAGCTGCCTGCAGCCGTTCAATCACGAAGTTCTCGCATGTGGTGCAACGTTCAGGAGGGCTTCACCCGCCGCCCGATCCCCAGCAGACACCCAACCGTAATCAACGAACACACACCCAGATAAATACCCGGAAAACGTCGGTCCCCGTTCATGCCGATCACCCATGTGTTGATGAAGGGCGCCAAACTCCCGAACACCAACACGCCCAGCGAATAGCTGACCGACATTCCAACGCCGCGCAGATTTGCCGGAAACAATTCGCCCAGCAGCGCGGGTAACGGCGCGCTATAGGCACTGCGCAAACTCACCAGCACCACCGTCATTACCGCCAGCACGCCGAAGTTGGGATCGGCCGCAATCGCCCAGAACGCAGGATAGGCCGCCAGCATCAACAGCGGCGCAAAGATCAACGCGGGTGCCAGCCGCCCAACGCGATCGGACCATTGCGCGACAATGGGCGTCACCACCAGCCCCGCCACAGCCGAAAGTACAGGCACCGCCAGGCTGCTTGTCGCGCGCATATGCAGATTCTGTTGCGCGTAGCTCGGCAGATAAATCGTCAGATACGTGCCCGCAGTACCGCCGGCGATCGTGCCGGCACCCAGCAGGATGCGGCGCCAATGCCCGCGCAGCACGCGCAGGCCCGGCGCGCGCAAGCGTTCGGCGCGCATGAAAACCTCGGGTTCATGCGCCACGCGCCGCAGATACAGGCCCACCGGGCAGATCAGCAGGCCTAGGACGAAAGGAATGCGAAAGCCCCAATCGTGCAGCGCCTGCGCCGGCATCGCCAGCGCGGTCAGATAGGCAGCGCCCGCGCCGAACAGAGTGGCCACCGACTGGCTGATGAATTGGAAACTCGCCACCAGCCCGCCGCGTGTTCCGCCATGTTCGAGCATGAAGGCCGTCGCGCCGCCGAATTCCCCTCCCGCTGAAAATCCTTGCAGAAGACGCGCGGCCAGGATGCCCCACGGCGCCGCCCAGCCGATCGTGGCCGTGCGCGGCATGAAGGCCATCATGAATGTGCCAGCCGTCATCAGCAGAATAGAGAGCGTCATCGCCGCGCGACGCCCCATCCGGTCGGCGTAGCTGCCCAGCACCAGCGCGCCCAGCGGGCGCGCTATGAAGGCGGTGCCATAGGTGCCCCAAGCCGCCAGTTGGGAATGCTGCAAGCTGCCAGGAAAAAATGCGGCGGCGATCTGCGTCGCGAAATAACCATAAACCGTGAAATCGTAAAATTCGAGCGCATTGCCGATAGAAGCCGCGGCAATCAAGCGCGAACGGGATAACGGCTCAACTGAAGACGGGGGGTCTGAGGGGGCAGGCACTGCTCCCCCAGTCTTATCCAAGGGCCGCAACGGCTTTCAACACCTCGTCCGCATGCCCCTCCACGCGCACCTTCGGCCACACCGCCTGCACCACACCGTCGCGGCCGATCAGAAACGTCGATCGCTCAATGCCCATGTATTTGCGGCCATACATGGATTTTTCCACCCAAACGCCGTAAGCCCCGGTCAGCGCGCCTTCCTCGTCGGAGGCCAGCGGAAAGGTCAAACCGTATTTGGCCGCGAACTTATCGAGCGCACGCACGGGATCGCGCGAAACGCCGATAATTGTCACGCTCTGGCGCGCAAATTCGGGCAAGGCGGCCTGAAAAGCCTGCGCCTCCTTGGTGCAGCCGGATGTATCGGCCTTGGGATAGAAATACAGCACATAACCTTGTCCCCGCAGCGCGTCCGAGCTGACGGTGCGCCCCAGGCTGACGGGTAGCGAAAATGCCGGCGCGGGATCGTTTTGCGTGATGCTCATGCCGTCTCGGTCTCTCCCAATGACCGCACGAAGGCGGCGCGCACCGCCTCGGCCGTGGAATCCAGGCCGGCGAGCAGCCCCGCCTCATCGGGACCAAAGCCGGTGGCGCGCGCCACCTTCTCCAGCACGGAAGCGGCGGGTGATGTTGGTATCTGCGGACCCAGCCCGATGCGCAACAGGCTTTGCACGCCGCGCCAGATGCGGTCGGCACGCGCCAGCATCGCCGCATCCTGGCGCGGCAGCGCGCCCAGCCGCGCGAGCTGGGCCAGGCGCGCCGCCGTGCCCACCGGGCGCGCGCTGACCGGAAATCTTTCCGCGTGCAGCAATTGCAGCGCCTGAGCGATGAATTCGACATCGAGCAGGCCGCCCGGGCGCCGTCGCACATCCCAAACGCCGCGCACCGGCTGCTCGCGCATGATGCGCGCGCGCATGGCGCGCGTATCGGCCAGCACGCGGGCAGGCTGCCCGCCGCGTCTTGCCTGTGCGATCGCGTCCTGCACCCGGCGGCGCAGGCCGGCGGGTGCGGTGACCACGCGCGCGCGCGTCAGCGCAAGGCGCTCCCACGTCCTGGCATCCCGGCATGGTAGCGGATGAAGGCTGCCAGCGAGACGGCAACCGGCCCCGCGCTGCCGGAGGGGCGCAGGCGCATGTCCACGGCGTAGAGCGGCCCGTGGCGCGTCGGCAGGGTCAGCGCCGCGATGAAGCCCTGCGCCGCGCGCGCGTAATACTGGCTCGGCGGCAGCGGCCGCGCGCCGCCACTCGGGGCGGCGTCAGGCGCGTGGTCATAGATCAGCATAAGATCGAGGTCCGATCCCGCCATCATCTCCCCCGATCCCGCCTTGCCGAGGGCGACCACCGCCATGCCGCCGCCGGCAATCGCGCCGTGGCGGGCGGTATGTTCGGCCATGGCGCGCGCGGCCAGAGCGCCCATGGCCGCATCGGCCAATGCCGTGCGCGCCAAGGCGGCCTCATCCATGTCCGTGCGGCCGAAGAACTCGTCGCTGGCGATGGCGAACTCCTCCGCGCGCACCATGCGGGCCGCGATCATGGCCGCATCGTCCAAGGCGGAAGCATCGCTCAGCCGCGCGGCCAGACGCGCCGAGGCTGGGGTGGCCGGCACTTCGGCCTGCGGGCTGACTAGGCCTTCCAGACTGGCGGGAAAGCTCGCCAGATGGTCGGCCAGCGCCGGAGCGGCGCCGAGCATTTCGGCCAGGCGCTCGAGCAGCGCGCCAGGTTCGTCGGATCGGTCCCTATCGTGGGGACGCCGGACACCTGCGCCGCCCAGATGGGCGAGATCATGGAAGAAGTCGGCGGCGACGGGTTCCTCATTCGAGCACAGCCAATAC
>CAXUNZ010000177.1:0-7287 GCA_964252525.1 uncultured Acetobacteraceae bacterium | reverse complement strand
CCCCAGATCCCCCGTCATCAATTTAAGCGAACGCTAAACTGATGACGGGGGGTCTGGGGGGGCAGGCACTGCTCCCCCAGCCTCAAGCATGCCTATCGCCTGCTGGCACGTCGCAAGCCAAAATTCATTATCCACACCCCAACCCAACCCTTTGCCTCGGCGGCCATCGCCCACCGCGCCGCATACGGCGCCAGGTGCGAAGAAACGCAAGCTCTCGCCAGGGCTGCCATGCGGCAACATGCGCATCACCACCAGCCGGTTGGACGGGTTGTACTCGCGCAGGGCGGCGAGCAATGTCAGCAAATCGGCGTCAGGCGGGCTCTTGGCATGGCGGTAGACGAAGATCTTTTCGCCCTCGCGCAGATCCTCCAGCAGCTTTTCGCGCAAAAAACGCATGCGCCGGCGCAACTGGCCGATCAGCTTGTCCTGGTCCTGGCCGGTGTTGCGCATGAAGGTGTGCATGCCCAAGCCGTAACGCGGATCGGACGTGACGAATTCGCCGAATTCCGTGACATCCAGGCGCGTGTAACGCAACTCGCCAATGCCTTCGAGCCGGCTGCGCAACGCCACGATCAGATTGTGCATGTTGATGCCGGCCCACCGCAGAAGGCCGAGCGGCTCGGCGCCATAATGGCGCGGCATCAGGCCGAATTCGCAACTGTAGCCCAGGCTTTCGAAGCGCATCAGCAACGGCACGTGCGTCGTGTCACGCCCCTGGGGCGGCGTGCGCATCCACGGTGCGTCATCGCGGATTTCCGGCAGCTTGAGCGTTTCGAGGTGACGCAAATGGCGGCGTGCCACACGATGATCAGGCGATGCGGCCAAGACCGCCTGCCAACGCGTGCGCGCCGCGGCAAAATCGCCGCGCGCGCCTGCCGCGCGCGCGTATGCAATCAGCAGATTCGTGCGAGCGGGGCTGGCGGCTATGGCATCATCGAGCACGCGTTCGGCCTCGGCCGGCTGCTTGGCGCGCATATAGGCACGCGCCAAGGCGCTCATGGCGGCCGTGTCGCCGGGCGCGCCGGCGCATACGGCTTGCCAGGCGGCAATGGCGCCTGCCCAGTCGCCGCGCTGCTCCGCAGCCTCTGCGGCGTGCCACTGATCTAGGGCGTAGGGTGGCATGCAGGGCGGACATCCAGGTTGAACGGCCTGTGCCACATGGGCGCGCCGGCAGGAAAGACACTTCTTTTTTCCCAAAAGGAAGCGCGTCCTACCCCCTGATCAGTTCCTCGATTTTGGCCGCGAGCGCCTCCATGGCGAACGGCTTGGTCAGCACGTGCATTCCCGCCTGCAGGTGGCCATGGCCGAGCACGGCATTTTCCGCATACCCCGTAATGAACAGCACGCGCAGCCCGGGGCGGAGCTGGCGCGCGGCTTCAGCAAACTGGCGGCCGTTCATGCCGCCGGGCAGGCCGACATCTGTCACCAGCAAATCGATGCGCGCGTCCGACCTGACCACGCGCAGGCCGGAGGCGCCGTCCGAGCCTTCGAGGGCGATGTAGCCCAACTCCTCCAGCACCTCGGTCGCCAGCATGCGCACGGTGGGTTCGTCGTCGACCACCAGCACGCTCTCGCCGTGACGCGCCGGCGTGGCATCGGCCGTTTCCGTTGGGGCCGCGGCGTCCTCCTGCCCGTTATGGCGCGGCAGATAGAGGCACATCGTCGTGCCGTGCCCGACCTCCGAATAGACGCGCACCTGGCCGCCGGACTGGCGCACGAAGCCGTAGATCATGGACAAGCCGAGCCCCGTGCCCTGGCCGATCGGCTTGGTGGTGAAGAACGGGTCGAAAGCGCGCGCGATCACCTCGGGCGTCATGCCGGTTCCGGTGTCGGTCACGCAGAGGGAAAGATATTGGCCCGGCGGCAGGTCACGCCCGCGCGCGGCGCGTTCGTCCATCCACTTGTTGGCGGTTTCGATGGTGATGCGCCCGCCATCCGGCATGGCGTCCCGCGCATTGATGCACAGATTGAGCAGCGCGCTTTCGAGTTGGGAGGCATCGATCAGCGCGGTCCACAGCCCGGCCGCGCCGATCACCTCGATGGCAATGGCGGGACCGACGCTGCGGCCGAGCAATTCCTCCATGCCGGCGATCAGGCGGTTGACGTTGGTGGGCTTGGGATCGAGCGTCTGGCGGCGCGAAAAGGCGAGCAGCCTGTGGGTGAGCGCCGCCGCGCGCCTGGCGGCGCCCTGGGCCGCGCTGATGTAGCGCGCCAGATCGCCCGTGCGCCCCTGCGCGAGCCGGGTTTGCAGCAATTCCAGGCTGCCGCTGATGCCGGTCAGCAGATTGTTGAAATCATGCGCCAGGCCACCGGTAAGCTGGCCGACCGCTTCCATTTTCTGGGCCTGGCGCAACAGCGCCTCGGTCTGGCGCAGGGTTTCTGCCTGTTCCTTGTCAGCCGTGATGTCGCGCCCGACCGCGTTGATCAGGCCGTCGCCGAAAACCGCCGTCCAGGTGATCCAGCGCGTGCTGCCGTCACGGTGGCGGTAGCGGTTTTCGAAATGGGGCAGCGGCACACCCTTGCCGGCCAAGGCCGTGGCGCCGGCCCAGGGCGCGCGATCGTCCGGGTGGATGAAGTCGAACAGGCTGGCGCCCAGCAGGTCGTGTTCCGTCCAGCCCAGCAGCCTGGTCCAGGCCGGATTGACCGCGCAGATGGTGCCGTCCTGGTGCAGCACGATCATGATGTCGGTCGAGAGCTCCCATAGCCTGTTGCGGTCGGCGGTACGGGCGATCACCTGGCGTTCGAGGTCCTCTTTCAGCGCGCGCAGATCGGCTTCGGCGCGGCGGCGCTGCACCGCCAGGCGTGTCCGCTCGGCGACCTCGCGGATGAAGGCAAGGTCCTCGGCGGTCCAGGCGCGCGCGTCGGCGTAGGTCAGGAAGAAGAGCGCCACCGGCTGTCCTGCTTCCATGACCGGCAGGTTGACCGCCGCCTGTGCCTGAATGGCGCACAGGGCGGCCGAATTGTTCCTGGTGCGGGGGTCGATCCGCGCATCGGCGAAGACGACCGTCTCGCCGCGCTTGAGGTCCTCGATGTAGGTGCCGTAGTCGCGAAAGTTCCGCACGCCGGCCAGGCTCGGGACGCCGGGCGCGCACCAATCCCGCTCGATGGTGACCATTTCCGCTTCCGCATCGATCGTGGCGTAGCCGGCGCGGCTGGCGCCGAAATACTGGCCGAGGATTTCGCCCGCGGCGTAGGCGAGGTCGCCTGGCGCCTTCGATGCGCCAAAGCGATCCCCGAGTTCGACGAGTGCCGCGCGCCGCAGATTGCTGCGCCGGCTCGCGGTGACATCGATCAGAACGCCGGGTATTAAGCGCTTCCCGCCGGGCTCGTGCGGTTCTGGCCGGCCGGACGCGGCAACCCAGCTTATTGCGTGGTCTTCGAGCACGATGCGAAAATCGAAGGCGCAGTCCTGTCCCGTCGTCACCGACCGGGCAAGCGTCTCTTGCACTGCGTCCACGTCCTTGCGGTGCACGCGGTGCAGGATGGCGGCGACCGGGGCGCCTGCCTGCATCACGGCGGGATCGAGGCCGAACAGGCGGGCGAAATTGGCATCCCCGCGCACCAGATCGGCATCGGGGTCCCACGTCCAGGTGCCGATGGCGTCGGTGCTTGCCAGGGCCTGGCGTGTCCGCTGCTCGGCCTGGCGGAAGGCTTCACGCGTCTGATGGGCGCGTGTCACGTCGCTGCAGATGACGATCACGCCAGCGACGCACCCGGGCCGCGCCGGGTCGAGGATGGGCGAATAGCCGTAGGTCCACCAGAAATCCTCCCGCACGCCGCGGCGGGTGATGGGCACATGCTGTTCCTCGTGCCAGGTGGCGCCGCCGCCTTGCATGATCTGTTCGATCTGCGGGCCGATGGTCGGCCAGATTTCGTCCCAGACCGCGCGGGCGGGCTGGCCGAGTGCGATGGGATGGCGCTCCGGTCCCATCGAGACGCTGAAGGCGTCGTTATAGAAGCAGAGCTGCGCCTTGCCCCAGAACATGAACAGCGCGTGGCGGCTGGCCAGCATGATGGCGAGCACCGTCTTGAGCGCGTCCGGCCAACCTTCGGGCGGGCCGAGCGGCGAGGCGGCCCAGTCATGGGCGCGCATCAACGCGCCCATTTCGCCGCCGCCGGCGAGGAAATCGGGTGGCGATGGGCGGCGTCTGGGCACGACTGTGGACAAGAGCGCTGCGGCGTTCGGGGCTGTCACGTGTACCGGGGCCTGGTTAGTGTCGTAGGCGGACCGGGCATTTGTAGAGCGCGAAGTGGTGCGGGGGAGTTAAGGCGGCTGGTCCAACATCCTGCTTCGAGGATTGGCATTCGTCTTCAGGGCGGGAGATTCTGAGCCAGCCAGTCCCGCCACGGCAAGCCGCCGTGAATGCCTGAAACCCGTTCCAGTTGCGCGAAGGCCCTGAATGGCTGGACAGGAAGCGGCAGGCCGGTCACCGGCGTGCGCCGCCCCTGGGCGCGCAGCCAAGAGCGGGCGAGGTCATCCATGCCGAGTGACTGAGGGCCGTGCACATCGGGCGTCCGCCCGGCCGGAGCGGCGCCCGCGTGTTGCACGAGGCGGGCGGCCACGAACGCAACGTCCACCGGCTGCAGCGTCACGCCGCGCGGCGCGATGAGCGCCAAGCGTGCGTCCAAGTGACGCAACAGGAACGAGACGAATGGATGAAACTGCGTTGCGCGCAGGATCGTGTGCGGCATGGAGCTGGCGGCGAGCGCTTGCTCGCATCGCAGCTTGGCGGCGTAGTAGGGGAATCGGCTTGCGGCCCGCTCGATGCCGGCGATGCCGATGTAGATCAGGTGGATGGCGCCGCCCCGCCCCATCGAGTCGAGCAAGCGTTCGAGCGCGGCCACGTCATGCTCCGGCCGGCGCGGGTCCGAGGCGCAATGGATGACGGTTCGGACGTTTTGGAGGGTAGCCTAAAGCCCCTCGCCGCTCAGCAGATCGGCCCGCGCCCACTCGGTGGGAAGATCGGCCGGCGCGGTTCCCCGGCCGGTTGCGCGCGCCGGGATGCCCTGTTGCGCCAGCGCATCGACGACCGCCCGGCCGAGCAAGCCACCCGCGCCTGTGACCAGAATTCCCATCCGCGCCGCCCCATGCCGGTTTACCGAAGATCACGTGCGCACATTCTCTTCGAGCCAGGTCAGACCCTTGGCGCGGGAGTCGGGATGCACGCTTTGAGCGAGCCGCCCGCTCATGTCGCTGATCCGGATTTTGGCGAGCTGCGCGCGCCAGGCTTGCTCGGCCTGGCGCATCGCGGCGTGAATGGCGCAGGGCGCGCGGTATTCGGACGCGGCCACCGCCGCCGGGCCGCGCTGGCGGATTTCGGCGCAGCGGAAGGCCGGACCCGCACCTTCGATGGCCTGCACGATGTCGAGGAAGCTGATCTCCGCCGGCGGGCGGGCTAGCCGGAAGCCGCCCTTCGGACCTGGCGAGGCGAGGAAGAGGCCCGCTTGCGTGAGCCGCTTGAGATGCTTGAGGAGGTAGGTTTCGGAGACGCCATGCAGTTCAGCCAGCGCGCGGCCGGGCAGCACCGCGCCCAGGGGGAGCAGGGCGAGCACGGTGGCGCAGTGCAGTGCCCATTCCACCTTCGCCAAGCCTCACGGCGCCGGGTCTTGGACGGTGCGGCCGGGCGGGGCGACGAGGAGCACGATGGAGGCGAGCAAGGCGGCGCCCAGTGCCACCACGTTGCCTGCCTGATCGATGGGCGCATACATGCCCAAGCTCGTCAGGTGATAGATGAAGTGTGGGAGGTTGTAGGCCAGCGTCACGGCGCCGACGGCCTATGGCGCGATCCGTGCCGGCCGTGCAAGCGCCAGCAAGGCGAGCAGCCCCAAAGCGCAGTTGAGCGCGCCGAAGTCGCGCAGGAGATGCTCGTTGTATGGCCCGGTGGGCGAAATCCAGACGCGCCCGAGGCCGGGAAACGCCGCGTAGAATCCGCGCGGGAAGATCGACGCCCAGATGCCGACGACCAGACCCACGGCGGCGAGGAACAGGAGGGAAGTGCGACCCGGCATGATGTTTCCGGGAGTCGTGGATAGGCGATGTCCACGACTGGCGGGTGAGTCACGGCAGAGCGTCGCGGCCGTTGCGCTGCCCTTGCGCGTTGGGCCGGTTGGCGCTATGCGATGGCTTTCTCCTACATTCTCCGCGTATTTTGGAGGGTGGCCTTAACGGGCCGCCTTTTTGGCATTGGACCAGGACGACCATCCGACCCTGACTGGCCTGGACGCCAGGATCGCCGCCGCCATCATCCCGACGCTAGGGGCGATGGGTTACGAACTCGTGCGCGTGGCCATACTGGGCAGCGGGACGCCCACCGTGCAAATCATGGCCGACCGCGCCGATGGCGGCCTGATTGCGGTCGAAGATTGCGAGGCGATCAGCCACGCGGTGGGCGCGGTGCTGGATGTGGACGATCCCATGCCAGGCGCCTGGCATCTGGAAGTCAGTTCGGCGGGCATCGACCGGCCACTGACGCGCGCGAAGGACTGGAACCGCTTTTCGGGCCATCTGGCGAAGGCCGAGCTTGCCGTTCCGCTGAATGGCCGCCGCCGTTTTTCCGGCATTGTGCTGGGCGCGGCAGAAGGGAAGGCGCGCATGCGGCTTGATGACGGCAGCGAGGTTGCCTTGCCGCTGGACGATATTCGCAAGGCGAGGCTGGTGTTGACGGATGCGTTGATTGCGGCGACTGCTGCGGTGAAGGCGAATTAAGGTTCTTCTTTTTTGAAAAAAAGAAGCAAAAAACTTTTGTCAGTTGAGACGGGTGCTGGAACAACACGTACGCCGACGAGCAAAAGTTTTTTGGTTCTTTTTTTCAAAAAAGAACAAAACTCCTGAGGCCTCTCCCATGGACACCGCCGTCTCCCGCCCCGAACTCCTCCTCGTCGCCGACGCCGTCGCGCGCGAAAAGATGATCGACCGCGAGGAAGTGCTCGAAGCCATGGAGCAGGCCATCCAGAAGGCAGGCCGCGCCAAATACGGCCATGAGAAGGATATCCGCGCGACCATCGACCGCAAGAACGGCGATGTGCGCTTGTCCCGCTGGACCGAACTGGTGGAGACGGTGGAGAACGAGGAGACGCAGATCCCCGTTCATATCGCCAAGAAATTCCGCCCCGACCTCGATCTGGGCCAGTTCATCGTCGACCCGCTGCCGCCGATCGATTTCGGCCGCATCGCGGCGCAGACGGCCAAGCAGGTGATTGTGCAGCGCGTGCGCGAATACGAGCGCAAGCGGCAATTCGACGAGTTCAAGGACCGCGTGGGCGAGATCATCAACGGCGTGGTCAAGC
>CAXUNZ010000176.1:524-7299 GCA_964252525.1 uncultured Acetobacteraceae bacterium | reverse complement strand
CTGGATGCGGGACCGCGGCTGCAATTACACTTGGTCACGCTGAAGAAGTTCTTTTTCTACGTCTGGCACGTCATGCCGCTGATGATCCTGACCGGGTGGGCGATGGTGTTTCTGGTCTGGGGCGGGTTCGCCGCGATCCCCTGGTCGATCAATGCCATGCAGGGGCTGGGGATTTTGATGGCGCTGGTGTTTCTGTATGCGTTTTTCGGACCGTGGCAGCGGCTGCGGCGGGCGATCCGGCCGCCGGCGGATCTGGTGCCGCGTATACGGTCTTTGATCGTGACGAATTTGGTGCTGGGGATGATTACGGTGGCGGTCGGTGCGCTGGGGCATGTGTGGTAGGTGCCGCTCCGCTTATGGATGTACGTTTCCGCCACACCTTCCGCTCCCCTGCCCCCGATGTTAATCCACGGCTGTGCAGGAGTCACAGCCGATGCAGCCAATTCTCATCATCGGCGCCGGACCCGTGGGTCTGACGATGGCGTGCGAACTCGCACGCTATCGCATCCCGTTGCGCATCATCGATCGCAGCCCCAGGCCTACGCAAACCTCCAAGGCGCTGGTCATCTGGTCACGCACGCTCGAACTCATGGACCGCATGGGCTGCACCCGGGCTTTTCTCGACGCCGGTCTGCGCGCCCACAATGCCACGATGCGCAGCGGAAAGGCCGTGCTGGGGCAAGTCAGCTTCGATGGCATCGCCAGTCCCTACCCGTTCGCGCTGATGATCCCGCAGGCCGAAACGGAGCGCCTTCTCACCGCTCATCTGAGCGCGCTCGGCGTCGCCATCGAGCGCGAAATCGAATTATGCGATTTTGCCGAATCCGCCGGCCACGTCACGGCCACGCTGCGCCACGCCGATGGGCGGGAGGAGCGGGTGGACACACCCTGGCTGATCGGCTGCGACGGCGCGCACAGCACCGTGCGCAGGCACCTTGCCCTGGATTTCGCGGGACACGCCGAGCCGGATGACTGGTTGCTTGCCGATGTGCGACTGACCGCCGAGCCGAGTCCGGTTGCGACCGGCCTGGCCAATTACCTGCACCGGGACGGGCCGCTCGTCATGTTCCCCATGCCGGGCGGACGCGTGCGCATCGTGGCTTGCCTGGGCCGCACCGATCCCGCTCACCCTCGCCCCGACCCGAGTTTGGCGGACGTGCAGGCTTTGGTGGACAGGCGCGCCGGCGCCGGCCTGACCCTCTCCGATCCCGTCTGGCTTTCCAATTTCCGCATCAACGAACGCAAGGTCCCGCAATACAAGCATGGCTGCGTCTTCCTGGCGGGCGATGCCGCCCACGTCCACAGTCCCGCGGGCGGCCAGGGCATGAACACCGGCATGCAGGATGCCATAAATCTTGCCTGGAAACTGGCGATGGTGGTGCACGGCACCGCCGCGCCGGCGCTGCTGGGCAGCTACAGTCCGGAACGCAGCGCGGTCGGCGAAATGGTTTTGCGCAACGCAACGCGCCTGACGCAATTCGCCACGCTTTCCAATCCCGCGGCGCAGGCTGCCCGCAATGTGGCGCTGCGCGTCCTGCTGGGGTTGCACATGATCGATAAGAGCATGGCCGCGACGATGAGCGAAACGGAAATTGCCTATGAACACAGTCCGCTCTCTTGTGGTGCGCGGGCGGGAACGCGGCTTGCGCCCGAGGATTATGCCGGCCCGCCGCCGGGCAGCGGCGGCACGCCGTGTTTCGTGCTGTATTCAGCCGATTTGGGAAAGGCCGCGAAGCTGGCTGCGCGCTTTCCAACGCTGCTGGAGCAGGCGCCGCGCCGGGTTGCCGCGTCTGATCGCCTGCTGATCGTTCGCCCGGATGGCTATATCGGTTTTTCGGGCAGCGGTTCCGATTGGGATGGCGCGGAACAGTATCTGTCGGCGATAACTGATTGAAGAAAGGCAAGACTGGGGGAGCAGTGCCTGCCCCCCCAGACCCCCCGTCTTCTTTGAAGTAAAAGTTTTTTGGTCCTTTTTTTCAAAAAAGGACTGCTTTCTTCCTTACTTGGTATCCACCCGCACAACGGCCGAAAGCCCCGGCCGCAACCCCTCCCGCGCCGCCGCGTCGTCCAGCCGCACCCGCACCGCCACGCGCTGCACGATCTTGGTAAAATTGCCCGTCCCAGGCTCGAACGGCAGCAACGCGAATTGCGAACCCGACCCAGGCGCCAGGCTTTCTACCTCACCCTTGACCGCGCCGCCGCCCAGGGCATCGACAAAAACCTCCGCCTTCTGTCCAGGCCGCATGCGCGCGACCTGCGTCTCCTTGAAATTGGCCGTGACGTAGAGCGTCTGCAACGGCACCACGCTCATCAAGCGCGTGCCGGGCTGGACGTAATCGCCTTGCTGCACCTGCCGGTCACCGATGATGCCATCGACCGGCGCGCGGATGACCGCATGATCGGCGTCCTGGCGCGCCAGATCGAGCGCACCCTGCGCACGGGCGACACCGGCGCGCGCCGTTTCGATCGCCGCCAGCAATTCGGCGCGCCGGCCGGCGGTGACCGCCTGTTGCGCGAGGCTGACATCGAGCGCGGCGCGGCTGCGATCGGCATTGGCGTGCGCGGATATGGCCGTTGCGCGCACCGTATCGGCTTCGCGCCGCGTCACCGCGCCCGTGGTGGCGAGATGTTCGAAACGCGCGCGATCCAGGCCCGCGCGCGTGGTTTCGGCATCGGCGGCCAGAATGGCGCTTTGGCTGACGCGCACATTGGCGCCGGCCAGACGCTGCTCGGCGTTGAGCTTTTCGAGTGTCGCGATATCAGCGTGCACGTTGGCGCGGGCGGCATCCAGATCCGCGCGCGCCGCGATCAGCCGCGCCTGGTATTCCTCGGGGTCGATGCGCACGAGAATGTCACCGGCGCGCACACGCTGGTTGTCGTGCACATCGACATCGCTGACAAGGCCGCGGAGGCGCGGGGCGATCGTGCTGATATCGGCGTGCAGATAGGCGTCATCGGTGGTGACGAAACGGCCGGGGATGATGATGTAGGCCGCGCCCGCGCCGGCCGCCGTTAGCGCGAGCACAAGAACGGCCAGCACGCGCAGCTTCGGGCGCGCGGCGGCGCGGGCGCGCGGCACGGCAGCGCCGGCATCCAGCGCCACGCCGCTCACCGCTCGAACACCAGCAATGTCGATGTCGCGCTCGCGCACAGCCGGCCCTGCGCATCGGTCAGCTTGCCTTCCGCGAATGCAGCGCGGCGGCCGAGCGTCACCACGACGCCTTCGGCGAGCACCGGTCCGCTCTCCTTGGTCAATGCCCGATGATACGCGACCTTCAGTTCCAGGGTGGTATAGCCTTGTCCCGGCTTGAGGCGGGAATGCACGGCACAGCCGAGCACGGAATCCAGCAGCGTCGCCGCGTAGCCGCCATGCACGGTGCCGATCGGATTATAGACGCGCTCATCCGGCGAGCCTTCGAACACGACACGCCCTTCCTCCAGCACGGATGCGCGGAAATCCATCGTCTTGCCGATGCCCGTAAAAATTGGGCCGCCCTCGCCAAAGAAGGCGCGGCGCAATTGCTCCATGCCGGTCAGCATCTTTTCGTCGGTTCCGCTCATGGATAGGCGCCTTCCTGGCTGGTGGTGATGTCGTCAGGCTCCGCCAACCCGCAGCGCCGCCGCACGGAGGCGCGTGCGGCGGCAAGAAGGCGGTCGGATTGCGCGCGGTCCGACACGGCGCGCGACAGCGCGACAGCGCCGGCCATTTCGCTCAGGATGGAGCGCGCCAAACCCGCGCGGTCTGCGCCGGCATCCTCCGGCAGCATCGCTTCCATCCGGCCGAATGTGCCCGCGGCACCGGCATCGAAGGCGCGCCGCGCCGCGGCCGATTGGCGCTGTATGTCGGCGGCGATCGTGGTCAGCGGGCAGCCGCGGTCGGGCCGGTCGCGATGAATCGGCGAGAGGTAGCGCGTGATGAACTCGTCCAGCCGCGCGGCCTGCGGCACGTCATCCAGCCAGCGTCGGACACGGCTGGCATTGTCGGTGAACATTTGCGTCACCGCCTGCGCGATCAGATCGTCCTTGCAGGAAAAATGCGCATAGAAGCCGCCATGCGTCAGACCGGCGCCGCGCATGATTTCGGCCACGCTGACGCCATCCATGCCATCGCTGCGCATCTGCGACGCCGCGGCGCGCAACAGGCGGGCATGGGTTTCGGCCTTGTGCTCCGCACTGTAGCGCATCTCTTGCCTGTTGCTGTCTGAGATGTCTTTATATGATGGTTGACATACCATCAAGGCCGCCGTGACCCATCGACGCAAATTGCTGATCTTCGCCATCATGGCCTTCGGCCAGTTCATGGCGTTGCTGGACGTGCAGATCGTCGCCGCGTCGCTGAACAGCATCCAGGCCGGGCTGGCGGCGGGGCCTGATGAGATCGCCTGGGTGCAGACGGCCTATCTGATGGCGGAGATCGTCATGATCCCGCTCTCGGGTTTCCTCAGCCAGGCACTGTCCACACGCTGGCTGTTCACCGCATCGGCGGCGCTGTTCACGTTATCGAGCCTGTTCTGCGGCCTGGCGTGGGACATGAATTCCATGATCGCCTTTCGCGTGGTGCAGGGCTTCGTCGGCGGTGCGATGGTGCCGACGGTTTTCGCGGCGGGATTTTCGATGTTCAGCGGCCGCGCGCAGGCGATGATCCCGCTCGTGCTCGGCCTGGTGTCCACGCTGGCGCCGGCGCTCGGCCCGACGATCGGCGGCTGGGTGTCCGACAGCGCAAGCTGGCGCTGGCTGTTTTTCATGAACATCGTGCCCGGCCTGGGCATTACGATTGCGCTGCCGGTCCTTGGACGCATCGATGAGCCCAATCTCGCCATGCTCCGCCGCATAGACTGGCTGCATGTCGTCTCGCTCGCGCTGTTCTTGGGCGCGCTGCAATATGTGCTGGAGGAAGGGCCGCGCCACCAATGGCTGGAGGATCGGGATGTCTGCCTGGCCGCCTGGTTTTCCGCCATCGGCGCGGCCGTGTTTTTCGAACGCTCGTTCTTCTCCACGATGCCCGTCGTCAAGCTGACCGCGTTCCGCCGTCCCACGTTTGCCATGGCCTGCGCGTTCAACATGGTGATCGGCTTCGGCCTTTACGGCGCCACTTACCTGATGCCAGTCTTCCTCTCGCGCGTGCGCGATTTCTCGAGTTTCCAGATCGGCACGACGGTGTTCGTCACCGGCGCGTTCATGGGGCTGGGCGCGCCGGTTGCGGCCTTCGCCTCCACGCGCACTGACCCGCGTTATGTCATCACCGTGGGGTTGCTGCTGTTTTCCACGGGGTTGTGGTTGCTGACCGACATCACGCCGGATTGGGGCTTTGCCGATCTGTTTGTGCCGCAGGCGGTACGTGGCTTTGCCGTCTTGTTGTGCATCGTGCCCACGGTCAATCTGGGGCTGCGCGGATTGGCCGGGCCCGATCTGCGGTATGGCTCGGGCCTGTTCAATCTGATGCGCAATCTTGGCGGCGCGATCGGGATTGCCGCGGTCGATACCTGGTTGCGGGACGGCGCCACCTGGCACGCGGCCCGCCTCGGCGAAGCGTTGGGTGCAAGGCCGAGTCACGCGGCGTCCGTGCTCGGTAGCCTTGCATTACATGCACAGTCAGCCTCCGGCGGCGATGCGCAACAGGCCATGCAAATGGCGCGCGGTACGCTTGGCCGCCTGGTGACGCAGCGCGCGGCCGCGCAGTCTTTCGATGACGTGTTCACGCTGATGGCGATGCTGTTCCTTGGCGCGCTGGTGATGGTGCCGTTCTGCAGGCCGTTGCGTTACGGGGGCGAGCAGGCTGTAGGGCACTGAGTGTACCGATTCGCGTTTGGACTGGCATACAGTCGAAAGGAAGGCTGGGGGGATGTGCCATCCCCCCCAGACCCCCCGTCATCAATTTAAGCAATCGCCGGAAAAAAATAACGGGGGGGGGGGGGGGGCCCCCCCCGGCCCCCCCACCCGGCACCTCCTCAATCAGCACCATCGTGTAAAGGCGCGCCGTTATTCCCTATGTCTGTTCGAGTTTCAGCATCGCCTCGACGAGCCCCGGCTCCTCGGGCACGTGGCGAACGGTAAATCCCAGATGCCTCACGAAGCCGACCATGGCGTGGTTATCCGCAAGCACCATGCCGGCTATTTCGGTCAGGCCAACGCCGCGCCCCCAGGCAATCACGCGCGCCATCAGGTGTGCGGCCAATCCCAGCCCCTTGGCCGAAGGCTCCACCACAATGGCAAACTCCCCGCGCGCCGTCCCCATCTCCCGCACCAGCCGGGACACGCCAACCGTGGCGCCATCGCCCTGCCGCACCGCGATGAACGCCATTTCACGTTCGTAATCGATCTGCGTCAGCCGCGCCATCTGCTCGGGTGAGACTTCGCGTGACGCTGTGAAAAAGCGATATCGCATGTCCTGGGGCGGCACGCGGGCCACCATTTCGGCGTGCGCCTGCGCATCCTCGGGCCGGATCGGCCGGATGGTAAAGACCTGGCCGCGGCTTTCCCATTGCTCGGCCAGGTATTCCGGGTAAGGCGGAATGGCGAGCACCGCCGCCCGACCCGGCGGGCGCAGCGCGATCGAGGCCTGGGCGCAAACCGCACCCGCCTCGCCCAGCCATACCGGGTCCAGCGCGATCGCACCGATGGATGCTTCATCGACCAGCAACTGGCTGATGCGCACGAGCCGGTGGACGCCGCGCTCGGTTTGCAGGTAGCCGAAGGCGTATTCACCCTCGACCTTGATCGTGGCGGACTTGATCCCGGCCTCGTCGCCATCCTGAATGTCCATGACCTGCTTTTT
>CAXUNZ010000176.1:0-514 GCA_964252525.1 uncultured Acetobacteraceae bacterium | reverse complement strand
GTGCGTTACGGCTTGCCGCCGCATCCTGCAGGCCGGCCGACCGCGCCAGATCGAGCGAGAGCTTCAGGTTCAGCGGCGGCAAGCCGTAACGCACCGGACCACCGGGCAGGCCGAACCCGATGGCCGGTCCCCACACGGCGTCATCGTGCATCGACACACAGGCCCGCGCGCCGCCCGCAGCCTCGGCAAATGCGACGCCGTAGGCGCCGAGCACGGCCTGCGCCTCGGCCACGTTCAGCGCCAGGCGTCCCGCGCCGCGTGCCGCGGCCAATGCGCGCGCCACGGCGGCATGATCGGGCGCTACGTCCAAGACCCGGCTGCCGGGCAGCTCGCGGCCGGCGGCGCGTGCGCGGCGCGCATGCAGCAGGTGAAGAAAGCCCTGCACCGCCTGTTCAGGCGTGGCAAAGGCCGGCAAGCCGGCTTCGGCCAAGCGGCGCCGGTGGGCGGCCCCGGTGCTCTCGCCCATGATGCAGCTCAGCACCGGCAGCGGCCCCAGGCGGCCGGCGGCCACGAC
>CAXUNZ010000175.1:0-7303 GCA_964252525.1 uncultured Acetobacteraceae bacterium | reverse complement strand
GCTACTTTCCCGTCTATACGCTGGGCGCGATGGCCGCGGCACAATTGATGGCGACAGCGCGTGCAGCCATGCCCGATCTTGACCGCGCGCTGGCCAAGGGCGATCTGGCGCCGCTGACAAGCTGGTTGCGCGCGAACATCCATTCAGCTGGAAGCCGGATCGGCTTCAACGATCTGTTGCTGGAGGTGACGGGCCGGCGCCTGGATCCGGCGGCATTCGAGGCGCATCTGACGGCAAGGTATTTAAATTAGAAATTCTTTCCGCTCCTGCCAAACCGGCAAAAGTTTTTTGCTTCTTTTTTTTAAAAAAGAAGAACCTTACTTTTTACAGGGCACATACCGCGAAATGCCATCCGACCAGCTCCCCCGCACAGGCCGGTTCTGGTTCGACCTGTTGGCGGCGACCGCGGCCATCGTCATCTCCGTGGTTTCCCTCGTCGTCGCCGTCAGGGGCGAGCAGACGCAGCGCGGGCTGCTCGCGGCAAATTCCTGGCCCTTCATTCAATTGTCCCAAGACCAGGATTTGGCGGCAACCGAATTCGATGTCGAGAACGCCGGCGTCGGGCCCGCGAAAATCATGACGTTCGAGATGTTCTATAAGGGCAAGCCTGTCGACAGCCCTGCCGATCTGCTGAGCCAATGCTGCGGCTTGAAAAAGCGCCACCGGCGACCAGGCAGCCGCCCATCCCCGGCTTTACTTACGGGCAGGTCTTTGGAAACGTGCTCCGGCCGGGCGAACACGTCATTGCCATCGGGCTGAAGAAAGTGGCGCCTTCAGAGGATTTGCTGACCAAGCTGAACGCGGCGCTGCCGGAGATGTCTTACCGTAGCTGCTACTGTTCGGTTTTGCAGGAATGCTGGACATCGGACCTGCGCAGCCTCGCGCAGCACGCGGTTCCATCCTGTCCGGCCGCGGAGCACCCGTTTTCAATGGATGAATGAGGCGATGGCGGCATGAGCGCGACCGAACATGACGTGGCGCATATCGATGATCTCGGCGCCGGGGGCATGCACCAGATCGAGTGCGACGGCGAGAAGATCCTGCTGCTGCGCGATGGCGATGACGTGCGCGCCCTTGCGGCGAATTGCCCGCATGCGGGCGCGCCGCTCGCCGAAGGCGTGCGCCATGGCGATCGGCTGATCTGCCCGTGGCACAAGGCGGCGTTTTGCGTGCGCACCGGCCGCGTGCTCGATCCGCCGGCGGTCGATCCGCTACAGTGTTACGATGTGCGGTTGGACGGCGGCCGCATTCTGCTCACCAAAGCCGGTCAGGCGAAGCCCGCCGAGCGTGTCGCGGAGGATCCGCGCTGCTTCGTCATTGTCGGCGCCGGCGCCGCGGGCGCGGTCGCGGCGCAAACCCTGCGTGAGGGCGGATTTGCCGGCAGGATTGTCATGCTCGACCGGCAAAATCGTGTTCCTTACGACCGCACCATTCTCAGCAAATACAGCCTCTCCGGCAAAAAAGGCGCCGAGAAGTCGCCGTTGCAGAGCCAGGCCTGGTATCAGGCGCACAATATCGAACGCCGCACCGCCGAAGTTGTACGCATCGACGAATCGCATCGGCGCATCACCTGCGCCGATGGCACCGCCCTTGTCTATGACGCCGCGTTGCTGGCAACCGGCGCAACGCCGTCCTGGCCCGGCCTCAAGGGCGGTGACCTCGATGGCGTCTTCACGCTGCGCAGCCGTGAAGATGCCGAAGCGATTCTTGCACAGGCGGAACGCAGCGCGCGCGCCACCATCCTGGGCGCGAGCTTCATCGGCATGGAGGTTGCAGCCAGCTTGCGCGAGCGGGGCCTGGAGGTGACGGTCATCGGCCAGGAGAGCGCGCCCTTCGAAAAGCAACTCGGCGCGGAGATCGGACACGCCTTTGTGGGGCTGCACAAAAAGAGAGGCGTCTCGTTCAGATTCAACGCGGGTATTGCCGCGCTGGAGGGTACGGGGCAGGTCAGCGCCGTGCGGCTTGCCAGTGGCGAGGCAATCCCCGCCGATCTGGTTGTCATCGGCTTCGGCGTCAAACCCGTCACTGGCTTTGCAGAGGGGGTGCCCCGCAACGATGACGGCGGGATCAAGGTCGATTCATACTTGAGAATCTCTGACGGGCTTTATGCGGCCGGCGACATCGCGAGCTTCCCGCTGCTTGGTGACGGCCCGCCCACACGGGTCGAGCATTGGCGCGTAGCGCAGCAGCATGGCCGCGTGGCGGCGCTGAACATGCTCGGGCAGACGACGCGCTATGACGCAGTGCCGGTTTTCTGGACCATTCAATACATGAAGCGGCTCGATTACATCGGCCACGCAGAAAAATGGGATCGGCTGATCATACATGGCGATCTGAGCGCGGCCAAATTCCTCGCTTATTATTGCCTGGATGGAGAGGTCGTGGCGGCGGCGGGAATGGACCGTGACCAGGATACGGCGGCGCTGATCGAGCTGTTTGGAAAACGCCGCGGCTGGCGGGCGGACGAACTGGGGGAGTGTCCGCTGCGCGTGCTTGAAGCAACTCCGCCGGCAATCCCCTGAAGACGCTGGGGGGAATTTGCCATTCCCCCCAGACCCCTCCGCCGATTTTTTACAAGGAACCCAGTTCACGCACCAGACCGTGCGCCGCCGGGCTTCGCACCGATCGCGTCACCACAATATCGCTGCTCGTCACCGGCCGGCCATAGTAATTGGCGTCCGCTTCACGTTGCGGCTGCACCAGCGTGCCATCCAGGCTCAGACCCGCGTAGGCCCCGCTTGACGACGCCCAGACGATGATATCGGCCCCGGCATGGGCGGTCGTCGCGCCTTCCACCGTGCTGCCGAGCGTTGCCACTGCGATACCCGCATTCGCCCCGATTTTAAACTTGTCACGCATCAGCGCCTGCAAGGCACGGTCGCTCATAACGAACATGATCATCTCGCTTTCCTGCGCGCCGATTTGCAGGCCGAAGCTGGCGGAGGCCACGGTGTAGAACGCCGGATCGCTCCAGCCGCGGGCGCCGCGCGCGAGCAGCAGGGCCGTGCCGCCCTCGCCGCCGACGAAGAAGCCGGCCTTGAAGATGCGCGGCGCAATCAGCACCGCGCGGGCGCGATGCAGCAGGTCACGCGCATTGCCGAATTCCTTGTCGCGCCGCAGATCCTGCAAGGTGCCGAGTGCATGGTCCACGCTTGCCTGCTCGTCCGAGGCGGCACGCGCGGGCGCTGCGAACACGCCGGCGGTCAACGATGCGGCGAACGCGGCTGCAAGCATCAGGGGGGTTTTACGGGTGGTCACGGCTTCATCCTCCTGTCCGGCACACGCCGGCATCATGGCCGTCCAAACCGGCGGAGCGGCCGATTGTTCCCGGTTGGGCGAAGATGCCCTTCTATGGACCCGCCATTGCGGCGACAACCCGGCGCAATACCCCGGTCAGGGGCGCGGCGCGGGTGGCATCGAAGTGCCTCGGCTCGGCCTCGTCCAAATAGGCACGCCACGCCATCTCCAGCTGCACCACGTGCACGCCCTGGTGCGGCGCACCGTAATGGCGAGTGATGTAGCCGCCCTTGAAGCGGCCGTTCAGCACGTGGTCAAAGCCCTGACCGGCCACCGCCGCCACCACGCGCGCGCTCAGTGCGTCGCCGGAGGAGGCACCATCGTTGGTGCCGACATTCAGATCGGGCAAAGCGCCGTCAAACAGGCGCGGAATGCGGCCATGGATGGAATGCGCGTCCAGCACATGCACCGCGCCATGCCGGTCCCGCAGGCGGGCGATCTCGCCGGCAAGCGCGTCATGATAGGGCCGCCAATAGGCGGCCACGCGGGCTTCGATCTCGGCCGCATCCGGTGGCGCCTCGCCGTAGAGCGGCTCACCGGCAAAGGTCTCGGTGGGACAGATGCCGGTTTCGGCCTGGCCAGGGTAGAGCGCGCGCCCATCCGGTCCGCGGTTGAGGTCCACGACGTAGCGGGAGTGCGTGGCGGTCAGCACCGTCACGTCCTGATCGGCGAGAAAGGCGTAGAGCCGGTCGACGTGCCAATCCGTGTCCGGCACCGCGCGCCCGATCGGGGTCAGCCGCGCGGCGATGTCTTGAGGCAGGATCGTTCCGGCGTGCGGAATGCTGACCAGCAGCTTTGCGCGCCCGGCCTGGTGGGTAAACAGGTTCAAGGGAAAAGCCCCGGCGTCAGGGCCGAGAGCGCACCTGCCTCGACAAGCCGGGTCGCGGCCTCGATATCCGGCGCGAAGAAGCGGTCTTCCGTGTAGGGGAGCACATGCGCGCGCAAACGGGCGATTGCCGTTTGCAAAAGCGGGCTGGTGCGGCAGGGCGCGTGGAAGTCCACGCCCTGGGCGGCGGCTAGCCACTCGATGGCCACGATGGCGGCCGTGTTGTCCGCCATCTCATGCAGGCGGCGTGCGGCGAAGGTGGCCATGGAGACGTGGTCCTCCTGGTTGGCCGAGGTGGGCAGGCTGTCCACGCTGGCCGGATGGGCCAGCGATTTGTTCTCGGACGCCAGTGCCGCCGCGGTCACCTGGGCGATCATGAAGCCGGAATTGATGCCGGGATCGGTGACCAGAAAGGCGGGCAGCCGGCTCATGGTTGGATCGATCAGCAGGGCGATCCGCCGCTCGGCGATCGCACCGATTTCGGCCAGCGCCAGAGCGAGCGTGTCGGCGGCCAAGGCCACTGGTTCGGCGTGAAAATTGCCGCCGGAGAGCACGTCGCCATCCTCGAAGACCAGCGGGTTGTCGCTGACAGCGTTGGCTTCGATGGTCAGCACGCGCGCGGCGTGGCGGATTGTGTCGAGGCAGGCACCCATCACTTGGGGCTGACAGCGCAGGCTGTAGGGGTCCTGGACGCGGCCGCAATCGATATGACTCAGGCGTATGTCGCTGCCGGAAAGCAGCGCGCGCATGCAAGCGGCCACCTCGATCTGTCCCGGCTGGCCCCGAGCGGCGTGGATGCGGGCGTCGAAAGGGGTGTCGCTGCCCTTTGCGGCATCGACTGAGAGGGCGCCGGTAACCAAAGCGGCGGCGAAGATGGCCTCGGTGCGGAACAGGGCGGAGAGTGCCAGGGCCGTGGAGGCCTGGGTGCCGTTGAGCAGCGCCAGGCCTTCCTTGGGCGCCAGGGTGATCGGGGTAAGGCCGGCGCGGCGCAGGACTTCGGCCGATGGCAGGATTTCGCCTTCGAGGCTCGCGTGGCCTTCGCCGATCAGGGTGGCGGCAAGATGGGCAAGCGGGGCGAGATCGCCCGAAGCGCCGACCGAGCCTTTTGCGGGGATGGCGGGCATGATCCCGGCGCGCAACAGGTCGAGCAAAGCGTGGATGATGGCGGGACGCACGCCGGAATGGCCGCGCGCAAGGCCCACGATCTTCAGCGCGATCATCAGGCGCACGATGGGCGCCGGCAGCAAAGGGCCGACGCCCACGCTGTGCGAAAGCACAAGCCGGCGCTGCAATTCGGCGAGAAGGTCATTTGGTATCGCGGTCAAGGCCAGCGCGCCAAAGCCCGTGTTGACGCCATAGACCGTTCGCCCCGAGGCCATGATGTCGGCGATGATCTGCGCCGAATTTTCGATGCCAGGCAGCGCGGCGGGATGAAGCGCGATGTCCGCACCTGCGTTCAAGGCGCGCAAATCGGCCAGCGTAAGGGGCGCGGCGCCGGTACTTATCATCGCTGCGTTCCAAGCATCGGAAGATCGAGACGGTGCGCGCGTGCGCATTCTATCGCATCCGCATACCCCGCATCGGCATGGCGCATCACGCCCGTTGCGGGATCGTTCCATAATACCCGCCTGAGGCGCCGCGCCGCCTCATCCGTGCCGTCCGCAACGATCACCATGCCGGCGTGCTGCGAAAACCCCATGCCGACACCGCCGCCGTGATGCAGCGAAACCCAGGTGGCGCCGCTGGCGGTGTTGAGCAGCGCATTCAGCAAAGGCCAGTCCGACACAGCATCCGATCCATCTTCCATGGCTTCGGTCTCGCGGTTTGGGCTGGCGACGGAGCCGCTGTCCAGATGGTCCCGCCCGATGACGATCGGGGCCTTGACGCGGCCGCTGCGCACGAGTTCGTTGAAGGCCAGGCCGACACGGTCACGATCGCCCAGGCCGAGCCAGCAGATACGCGCGGGCAGACCCTGGAACTGAATGCGCGCGCCGGCGTGTTGCAGCCAGCGATGCAGATGCGCGTCGTGCGGCATGAGTTCGGCGACCACCTCATCGGTGACGCGGATGTCGTCTGGATCGCCGGACAGGGCCACCCAGCGGAAGGGGCCTTTGCCCCGGCAGAAAAGCGGGCGGATATAGGCGGGCACGAAGCCGGGGAAATCGAAGGCGTTGGCCAAGCCTTCATCCTTGGCGACCTGGCGAATGTTGTTGCCGTAATCGACGACAGGAATCCCCAGAGCGTGGAAGCCGAGCATTGCCTCGACCTGAGCCCGCATCGATTTTTTGGCCGCCGCGGCCACTTCGGCCGGGTTGGTCGCGCGCTTGGTTTCCCATTCGGCCACGGTCCATCCGGCGGGCAGATAGCCGTTGGCGGGATCGTGCGCGCTGGTTTGATCCGTCACCGCGTCCGGTCTGATGCCTCGCGCGAGCATTTGCGGAAATATCTCTGCGGCATTGCCGAGCAATCCGACCGACACGGGCGTGCCCGCGCGATGCGCGGCCTCGATCATGGCGAGCGCTTCGTCGATCGAGGTGGCGCGCTTATCGACGTATCCCGTCGCCAGGCGTTTTTCGATGCGGCTGTCCTGCGCTTCGACCGCAATCATGCTGGCGCCGGCGAGCGTGGCGGCCAGCGGCTGCGCCCCGCCCATGCCGCCCAAGCCGCCGGTCAATATCCATTTGCCCGCGAGGCCCCCGCCGAAATGCTGCCGACCCATTTCGACAAAGGTTTCATACGTGCCCTGCACAATGCCCTGGCTGCCGATATAGATCCATGAGCCCGCGGTCATCTGCCCGTACATCATCAGGCCCAGCCGATCGAGCGCCGTGAAATGCTCCCAATTGGCCCAATGCGGCACCAGATTGCTGTTGGCGATCAGCACGCGCGGCGCATCTTCGTGCGTTGAGAAGACGCCGACAGGCTTGCCCGATTGCACGAGCAGCGTCTGGTCATGGCCAAGCGTGGTCAGTGCGCCAACGATGGCGTCATAGCACGCCCAATTGCGCGCGGCCCGGCCGATACCGCCATAAACGACGAGGTCCTCCGGCCTTTCGGCGACGTCGGGATCGAGGTTGTTCATCAGCATGCGCAACGGTGCTTCGGTCTGCCAGGATTTGGCGGTCAGCACGCTGCCGCGCGCCGCACCCCGCAGCCGCGCGCGCCAGTCCGGCGGCAGGA
>CAXUNZ010000174.1:0-7427 GCA_964252525.1 uncultured Acetobacteraceae bacterium | reverse complement strand
CGGTCCCCCCAATGCTTCCTTTATTAATCCCACTCCAATATCCGGTACTTCCAGGCCGGCCCCGACAACGTGCCATCCAGCCGCATCAGCACCCGCCGCACAAACCGCTCCCCGCCCTGCCCGATCGCCGTCGCCTCCATACGCATAACCACCGGTCCACGCGTATCCGCCGCCTCCACAGTGACGCCCGACAGGTGTTTGGCCTTGTCGATCGCCGTCAGCATCAGCGGACTGGCATATTGCAGCCACGGCGCCTGCTCCAGGTCCAACGTCAAATACGGCAAGGCCGCCTGGTACATTTGCGGCGTCATGCCGCGCACCAGCATCAACTCATCCAGCCGCTCGAATTCCTGTCCGGGCGGGCCCCACGCCCGCCCATCCATGCGATATTCAGGCGGCACCGAACTTTCCGCATCGCCTGGCGAAGACTGGCTGCGCCAATCGGCAACCGCCGTCGACAGCGCCTTGGCTGTGGCCGCATCGGCGCCGAGAACCGAAAAGAGGCCCGCCATCAACTGCGGCGGCACCTGGTTGATATCCATCTTGCCGCGTTCGTCCTCGACGGTGACATGCACAAGCGCCCCCGGCTCCTTGATGTCGTAGGCGCCGTCGCCGGGCTGCCATTGCGCGCCATTGCCGTCCAGGATGTGCCAGATGGTTTCGTCGATGGCGCCATCCGCCGCCGCCTGCAATTGGGCGGCGTTGCGCAACGCCGCGGCGAGTTGCGCTTCGGACCGCCCCGCGCCGGTGATCTGCGTGCTGAGCAGTGCCAGCATGACCATCGTCCACAGTACGATGAGGAGAGCAAAGCCACGTTGGCGCATCAGAAGCTGCCGTTCGTGTCGAGCATCGGTGCGGCCTCGATCAACGGGATTTGCCGGTGTGCGCTCATCAGCACAATGTGCATGGTAACCAGTCCTGGCAGGTTGCTGTCATCCCAAATGCTCTTCCAGCGCCCGCCATCGGCCACCGATTGCCGGTAGGAGAGGTCCAAATGGTCCACGCCCTCGGCCAGAACGATCTCCTGCGGCGGCGGCGGCGGGATGATCGCCACGGCATTGGGGTGCACCACCCAGCGAAGCAGCAGGCGGTGCTTGTCATCCACGCCCAGCGCCACCTGCGCACGGCGGATCGGCTGGGTGGGCGGCTGATCAGGCAGGCGCGTGACCAGGATCAGGCGGTGTTCCTGCCCATCAAACGGCTTGTCGTCGGCCGAATTTGGCGGCACGGCGTGTTCGACCACCAGGCGCAGCACGCGGTCCAGACGCTCAAGTTCGGCCGCGTTGTCAGAGAGGCGGGACTGCACATCCCATGCATTGATGCCGAAGCGCGTGCCCTGGCTCAGCCCGGCCACGATAAAGCCCAGCACGACGACGGCGACCAGGATTTCCAGCAGCGTGAATCCATCCTGGGCGCGCGCCTTCATTGTCCCTCCGTGGTGTGCACATCCAGCCGGTGCGTCTCCAGCACGATCTGGTGAGCATGACCCGCATCGTCCCAGCTTTCGGTCAGGCGCACGTCGAAGAGGATGGCGGCCGAAGGCTTGCTGTCATTGGCACGGTCGGCATCGGTCAGGCTCAGCTGGCGCGTGCCCAGAGGAGCGATGTGCAGGTGCCATTCGAAGCCCGCGCCATCCACGCCGCTGCTCTCCTGCTGCGTAATCGCCTCGCCACGACCGAGGGCGGCGAGGTGGGATTTGGCCAGGCTGACCGCCTCCTCCGTGCGGGTGGCCGAGGCCGTGGCGCGCAAGCCGCCGGTGGCACCCTGATACATCATCGACAGCGCGAGGGCCGCGATGACGAAGGCGATCATCACCTCCAGCAGGGTGAAGCCCTCGGGGGGCGCGCGGGGTCTAGCTGGCATTGGCCACCGTGACCCGCCCGGTGAGCCATTGCACCATAATCGTCAGCGCGCGGCGGCCGGTGCCCATGGTCACCCCCCCGCCGCTGGCGCTGCCGTCGGGCGAGAAACGCAGGATGGAAGTGCCGTGCGGCCCCGGCAGGGTGCCGGGCAGCGGGCTTAAGGCCATGTCGGCGGCGAGTAGCCGCACAGGCCCGCGATCGGCGGCAAAGCTGTGGGCGGCGGGGTCTATGACGACCGAGACGACCCGGCTGCGGGCGATCGCCTGGGCGCGGGCGCTGCGCAGGGTTTGCGCCAGGCTGCCGGCGGCGGCGCGCGTCTGCAGGCCCTGGCTGTGCATCGGGCCGTGCGTGACCACGACCGCAATCACCAGTCCCATGATCGCGACCACGATCAACAATTCGAGCAGCGTAAAGCCCTGGGCTGTGCGTCGAGCCATGCGCGCCAGAACACCCGCGGCGGGGCGCGAGGCAAGTTAATTAAGGTTCGCCTAGCCGATCGGAGGCCGGGTTGAACTCCGGCGCGGAAAGGGCAAACTGATGCGGCGCCGGGCGCGCCCGCGCAGGACTGCCCAAGGAGCATGTTATTCGCATCCTTCCCCTGACGCGCGCCGCTTTTGTCTGCGCCGTGATCGCCCATTTCGCTACCGCTGCTGCCCAGATGCCGCCCGCCGGTCCACCCGCCGTCGGCGTGATCCGCGCCGCCCGCACGCCGATTACCGAAACCGACGAGTTCATCGGCCGCGTGCAGGCGATCAGCCGCGTTGCGCTGGTGGCCCGCGTCACCGCGTTCCTGGAGAAGCGCCTGTTCACCGAGGGCAGCGAGGTCAAGCAGGGCGATCTGCTCTATCAGCTCGAATCCGGCCCGTTCCAGGCGGATGTGGAAGCCAAGCAGGCGACACTCGGCCAGGCCAACGCGCTGCTGCAGAACGCGACCTTGACCCTCAACCGCGCCGCCTCCCTGCTCAATACGCCTGCAGGATTGCGTTCCAATTACGACAACGATCTGGCGCAGCAGCGCAGCCAGGCCGCCCAGGTGCTGGGTGCGCAGGCCAATCTGTCCACCTCGCAGATCAACCTTGGCTACACCCAGATTCATGCACCGATTTCGGGCAAGATCAGCCGCACCAGTGTGACGGAAGGCAATGTCGTCGGCCCCACCAGCGGTGTTCTGGCGAGCATCGTCAGCCAGGATCCGATGTATGTGGTCTTTCCGATTTCCTCCCGCGCGGCGCTGGATCTGCGCAACCGCTATGCCGGCCATGGCGGTTTCGGCGCGGTGCTGGTGCGCATCCGCCTGGCCGATGGCACGATTTATGGGCAAGCGGGTAAATTCGATTACATCGACCCTTCCGTTTCGGCGACGACCGATACGTTGACCGCGCGCGCCGTGCTGCCCAACCCTGTGCTGGACGCCGAGCAGGGCGGCACCAGCGGTGTGCGCCAGTTGATCGACGGGCAGTTCGTGCAAGTTCTCGTCGAAGGTCTGACACCCATCCAGGTGCTGGGCGTGCCGCGCGCGGCCGTGCTGTCCGATCAGCAGGGCGATTACGTCTTTACCGTGGATGCGCAGAACAAGGCACAGGAAACGCGCGTGCACCTTGGCCAGTCCACGCCCGCGGTCGCCTCGATCATCAGCGGACTGACAGAGGGGCAGGAAGTCATCGTCGAAGGCATCCAACGCGTGCGTCCAGGTATGGCGGTGCTGCCGGGACCGGCCACGCCCGGGCCGTCGAAGTGATGCTTGTCGTGGGAAGAAGGCCAGGGGGCTCTGCCCCCTGGACTCCCGCTAAGGACAAGTCCTTAGAACCTGTTTTGTCGGTGGATGAGGAGGGGGGCGACTCGCACTTGGTGATAGCCTCGTTGCCCCCCTCCCCATTCACCGACAAAGTAACGGGGTCTAGGGACTTCTCCCCAGCGGGGTCCAGGGGCAGAGCCCCTGGTCTTACCTGCCCTTTCTAAGGAGCCACGCCATGTCCGATCTCGTCCCCGTCACCGTGCTCACCGGCTTTCTGGGCGCGGGCAAGACGACGCTGCTCAATCGTATTCTGAGCGAGAACCATGGCCGGCGTTATGCGGTGGTGATCAACGAGTTTGGCGAGTTGGGCGTGGACAACGACCTCGTCGTCGATGCGGACGAGGAAGTGTTCGAGATGAACAATGGCTGCATCTGCTGCACGGTGCGCGGCGATCTGATTCGGATATTGGGCGCGCTGATGAAGCGCTCCCGCAAATTCGACGGCATTATCGTGGAGACGACAGGTCTGGCCAATCCGGCGCCGGTGGCGCAGACGTTTTTCGTCGATGAGGGCATACGCGCCAAGACGCGGCTGGATGCCATCGTGACGGTCGTCGATGCCTACAATCTGCCGGCGCGGCTGGTCGACAGCGAAGAGGCGTCGGCGCAGATTGCGTTTGCCGACGTGCTTGTCCTGAACAAGCTCGATCTGGTCGACCCGGCCGGCTTGGCGGCGGTGGAGGCGCAAATACGGGCGATCAATCCGATGGCGCGGATCATTCACGCCACGCGCGCCGATGTACCGGTGGACGAAATTCTCGACCGGAATGCCTTTGCGCTTGACCGCATCCTGGCGTTCGATCCGGATTTTCTGCAAAGCGACGAGCACGGGCATAGCGAGGGCATCAACAGCATGAGCTTCGAGGTCAGGCGCCCGATCGACATGCAGAAATTCCAGCAATGGATGGGAACGTTGTTGCAGGAACAAGGCGCCAATCTTCTGCGCACCAAGGGCATCCTGGCCGCATCCGGCGAGGACCGGCGCTTTGCCTTCCAGGCGGTCCATATGATGGCCGATGGCGATTTCATCGGCGCCTGGCCGGTCGACGCGCCGCGCCACTCCAAGCTGGTCTTTATCGGGCGTGATCTCAACCGGCCGCAACTGCGTCGCGGTTTCGAGGCGTGCCAGGTGGCGGCGTGAGCGACACGGTATCTTTGCTGGAGTCGCGAGGTGTTGCGCGCGAACTGGGCGCGCATGTCGTGGCGGCATGCTTTGCGCCGGACGGGCGTTGCGCGTTCGGCTTGGGCGATGGCAGCGTGCATCTGGCGCCACGCGATCCGGCTGGGGAGTGGATGCGCATCGAGGCGCATGATGGCGCGGTGATGGCCCTTGCCGCCGATCCCGGCGCGGGCGGCTTTCTCAGCGCGGGCGATGACGGCGTTCTGGTGCGTCTTGGCGCGGAGTTTGCGGCGGCGCCGCTGTTTTCGACCGGCGGCAAATGGATCGAACAGCTCTGCGTTTTTGCCGAGCCGCGCGGCGGGTTGATTGCGTGCGGTGTTGGACGGCAGACGATGTTATTCGACGCCGCGGGCGGAAAGCTCAAGACGCTGGATCATCCCTCGACCGTGACGGGATTGGCATTCGACGCCAAGGGCAAGCGGCTGGCCGTTTCGCACTACAATGGCGCATCGCTGTGGTTCGTGTCGTCCCAATCCGGCAAACCGCGTGTGCTGGCCTGGAAAGGCAGCCACACGGGTGTGGCGATCCATCCCGCGGCCGATGCGGTGGTGACCGCGATGCAGGAAAACGCCTTGCATGGCTGGCGGCTGGCCGATGAGCAGCACATGCGCATGACCGGCTATCCGGCCAAACCGGAGTCGCTGGGCTTTACGCGCAACGGAAAATATCTAGCGAGTTCGGGCGCGGACGCCATCGTGCTGTGGCCGTTTTTCGGCGGCGGTCCTATGGGCAAGCCGCCGCTGGAGATGGCGCAGATCGAGGGTGTGCTGTGCACGCGCGTGGCATGCCATCCGAAGGAAGAAGTCGTTGCCGCCGGCTACATCGATGGCAGCGTGGTGATGGCGCAGATCGGCACGCAGAAGATCGTCGTGATCGCCGAGCGGTGCGGGCAGGCGGTCTCGGCTCTGGCGTGGAGTGGCGATGGCGCCCGGCTGGCGTTCGGCACGGAAGCCGGGAAAGCAATCCTGGTTAACCTCTCAAGATGATTGAGCGACTCCTAAACTGATGACGGCGGGTCTGGGGTGGGGCTGACGTATACGTCAGCCACATCCCCCCCAGCTCTCTTCTTGTCTTCCAGCCTGAGCGCTTCGGCCGCCCGAGCCATGACCGGCGCCCAATCATTCGGCGTCTGCTGGCGGAAGAGCCGCAGCGAGGGATACCAGACGCAGTCTTCCCGATCGACGAGCCAGCGCCAGTCCGAGGGTGTGGGCACCAGCACCCAGGCCGGTTTGCCGATGGCGCCGGCGAGGTGGACGATTGCCGTATCGACGGCGAGGACGAGATCGATGCCGCTGATGACCGCACCCGTCTCGGCGAAACTTTCCAGTTCCTCGCTGATGTTGTGCAGATTGGGCAGGGTGGCGGCGTAGGCGCGGTCTTCCTCGGGAAACGGCTTCTGCAGGACGATGAAATCGATGTCCTGATTGGCCAGGATGGGCGCGAGCGTTTCCAGGCGAACGGAGCGGCGGGTGTTGTTGGGATGGGTCGGCCGTCCCGACCAGGCGATGCCGACACGCAGGCGCCTTGTGCCGTCTGGCGCGCGTTTCGTGGCCGCATCCAGGCGATTGCGCCAGTGGCTGACGCGCCCGGGCTTCATGGTCATATAGGGACCGGGCCAGGGTATGGTGTGCAGCTCCGTGCCGAAAATCTGCGGCAGAGTGGAGAGCAAGACATAGGCGTCATGCGGCGGCACATCCGCCCAGCGGGGGATGCAGGTTTCCACGTCAGGATGCTCGCCCAGCAGCGCCGTGACCTCTGGGCCCCAACCGATGATGAGATGGGGGACGCGCGCGCGGACGTGCGGAATGTAGCGGGCGAACTGGATCATGTCGCCGAAGCCCTGGTCGGCCACCAGCAGGATCTTGCCGTCAGGAATGCGCATGCCGTTCCAGGGGGCCGCGGTCATGCGCGGGAGCGTGCCGCGCGCCTGGTCCAGCTTGTTGCGCCAGGAATATTCCAGCCAGCCGGGAAGGTAGTCGCCCTTGGAGAGGAGGAGTTCACCCAAGCCCATGTGGGAGGCGGCGTTTTCGGGCTCGCGGCCGATGGCTTCGCGGAAGTAGCGGCCGGCATCGTCGAGCTCGCCGCGGGTGAGGTGGGTCAGCGCGAGTTCGACGCGGTGGTTCGCGGTGTCGGGGCTGTGGCGGACAGCTTCGCGCCCGGCGCGCAACGCGTCATCGAGGCGGTTTTTGCCGCGGTAGAGGGCACAGAGATTGAGGTGCCAGTTGGCGACATTGGGCTGGCGGGCAATGGCGGCTTCGAGCAGCGTGATGGCCTCGTCGGCGCGGCCTTCCTGACCGAGGATGCCGCCGAGCAGGCCGAGCGCGCCGGGCAGGTCGGGCGAGGCCGTCAGCACGTCCCGGCAAATTCCGATGGCTTCGTTGATGCGGCGGAACTTGGCGGCGTTGAGCGCGCGGGTGAGGGCCTGGTCGGCCGTTTCGGCGCCAGGGGTTTGGGCCGGGGCCGCTCACAAGACGCCGGCGGCGATCGATTCGAGCGCCCCGAGGAGGGTTTCGACCTCGGCTTCGGTCGTGAAGGGCCCGGGGCTGACCCGGACCGTGCCGTCGGGGAACGTGCCGATCGCCTTGTGGAT
>CAXUNZ010000173.1:740-7435 GCA_964252525.1 uncultured Acetobacteraceae bacterium | reverse complement strand
CGAGCCGGGCGAGTTCGTGGGCCTGCTCGGTCCCAATGGCGCGGGCAAGACGACGCTGATGCGCGCCATGCTGGGGCTGCTGCCCGTGGCGGCCGGCGAACTTCTTGTGCTCGGCGCCAGGCCACGACGCGGAAATCCTGCCATCGGCTACATGCCGCAGGCGCGGACATCCATGGGCGCGGTCCGTCTCAGCGGCCGCGATTTTGTCGCCGGCGTGGTCCGCGGCCATCGCTGGGGCCTTCCGGTCCTAGACAGGCATCGTGGGCGCGCGCGGGCTGGCCGCCCGGCCTCTATCCCAGCTTTCGGGCGGCGAACGCCAGCGCCTGCTGCTGGCGCAGGCCCTGATAGGACGGCCCCGCCTGCTGCTGCTGGACGAGCCATTGATGAGCCTCGACCCGCACCATCAGAATACGGTCGTGGCGCTGGTGCGGGCGGTGCAGACCGAACTGCGCATCGCGGTGCTGTTCAGCGCGCACGAACTCAATCCCCTCATCGGCCATCTCGACCGTGTCCTCTATTTGGGCGGCGGACACGCTGCCATCGGACCGGTGGAGGAAGTCGTGACCGGCCCGGTGCTGTCGCGCCTCTACGGATCGGCGATAGATGTCGTGCATGTCCGCGGCCGCATCTTCGTGATGTCGGGCGCCCACGATGTCGAACGCGGCGCCCATACGGACGGGTGCGGCGATGTTTGAGTACGACTTCATGCGCCATGCCTTTGCCGCGGCGGGCATCGTCGCGGCGCTGTCGGGCCTCGTCGGCTATTTCATGGTGCTGCGCGGGCAGAGCTTTGCCGGCCATGCGCTGGCCCATGTCGGCTTCACCGGCGCGACGGGCGCCGTGCTGCTGGGGGTGGCACCGCTCTGGGGCCTTGTCGGGGTCACCGCGGTTGCCGGCGCCGCCATGGGCATGATGGGTGGCGCGCTGGCCCAGCGCGATGTCGCCATCGGCATGGTGCTGTCGCTTTCGCTCGGCGTCGGCTTGCTGTTCCTGCATTACTACACGGCATTCGCCACGCAGGCGACGGCGCTGCTGTTCGGCAACGTGCTGGCGGTGGACCTTGCGACCGTCTGGACGCTGCTTGCGCTGGCGGTGCCGTGCCTCTCCGCCTTGGCGGTGATTTCCCGCCCACTGCTGTTCGCAAGCCTGCAGCCGGAATTGGCGGAGGCCCGCGGCGTGTCGCTCCGCACCCAGGACGTGCTTTTCCTGGTCATCGTGGCGCTTGCCACCGCAGAATGCAGCCAGATCGTGGGCGTGCTGCTGGTCTTCGTGCTGATGGTCGGCCCCGCCGCTTCCGCCCAGCGGCTGACCGGGGGCGTCGTTCAGGGTCTGGCGCTGTCGGTCTGCTTCGCACTGGCGGAAGCGTGGATCGGCATCGCCCTATGCTTCTACACGGATTGGCCGGCGAGCTTCTGCATCGCCGCACTGAGTGCCCTTGTTTACGTCTGTGCGTCCATTCCCGAAGCGATCAGCGCCCGTTTGACGGCCACCACGCATGCTATGTAATAACGTCCACATCGGGACGCGCCGTCCCACCGGACCAGCAGCGAGGCAGTTTGTTGTATCCTTACCGTATAATGTTGCTGCGTAGCGCCTCGATGCTGCCGATGCTTGTCGGCTCCGGCTCTCTCTTCGCCCAGAGCCCGGCGCCCCCGTCCGCGCAGCCGCAAGCGAACACGCGCGTTCTGGGCGCGGATGCGCCCACGGCCGACCCGGGCGTGCTTCCCGCGGGCGGTGTCGAGGAGATCGTGGTCCGCGCGCACCGGCTTACGGAGCAGCGCAGCAAGCTGCAGCCGAGCCTTGGCGCCACTGTCTACAGTTTCAGCGACAAGTCCCTGGCGCAAATTCCTCAAGGTTCGAATGCGCCGTTGAACCAGGTGCTGCTGCAGGCGCCCGGCGTGGCCGAGGACAGCTACGGCCAGCTGCATGTCCGCGGCGACCACAACGAGGTGCAATACCGGCTGGATGGCGTCGAACTTCCCGAAGGCATCGCGGTGTTCGGCCAGACGCTGGAGACACGTTTCGCCCACTCAATGAATTTCATCACCGGCTCGCTGCCCGCCCAATATGGCGTGCTGCAGGCGGCCGTCGTGGATCTGACGACCAAGACGGGCGTCACCGATCCGGGCGGCGAGATCTCCGTCTATGGCGGCTCGCGCGACTTCTTCCAGCCGAGTGCCGCCTATGGCGGGCACTACGGAGACTGGGACTTCTTCGCGACCGGGGATTTCATCCACAACCGGGTCGGCATCGAAAATCCGACGAGCAGCTTTAACCCGATCCACGATCTCAGCAACCAATACCACGGATTATTCCACCTCACCTACACGCCCGATGATGAGACCCGGGTGAGCCTGCTCGGCGGCGTGTCGAGCGCGGATTTTCAGATACCGAACAACCCGGGCCAGGTGCCGGGTCTGGGCCTGAACTATGACGGCGTGACCGCGGTGGACAGCACAAGCCTGACGGAACATCAGCGCGAGATCACGGACTTTTCCATATTGTCGCTGCAAAAGCATCTCGGCGACATCGACGTGCAATCCTCGCTATTTTCCCGTTACAGCAGCCTCTATTTCACGCCCGATCCGATCGGCGATGTGCTGTTCACCGGGCTTGCCCAGACGGCGGCGAAATCGATCTGGTCGAGCGGCGTGCAGACCGATGCGAGCTGGTCGATCAGCCCAACTCACACGATCCGGGCCGGTTTTCAGATGACGGGCGAGCGCCTGGTGTCGAGAACCACGTCCAGCGTCTTCGCTTTGGATGCCGACGGCGACCAGACATCGCCATTTCCGGAGGATCTGCAAACGAGCGCAGGCAAGACTGGAGGCGTGTACGGGCTTTACATCCAGGACGAGTGGAAGCTGCTGCCCGGCCTGACCTTGAATTACGGCGGCCGTTTTGACCTGGTGGACGAATTCACCAAGGAGAATCAATTTTCACCCCGCGTGAACCTCGTCTGGCAAGCCATGGCCGACACCACGCTCCACGCCGGCTACTCCCATTATTTCACGCCGCCGCCCTTCGAACTGATCCCCAACAACCAGGTGAATTTGTTCGCCAACACGACGGGCCAGAGCCCGTGCCCGATCGGCAGTTCGCCGCTTTGCCGCGATGACACGGTGCGCGCCGAACACGACAACTACTTCGACGCGGGCATCGATCATGTCTTCCTTCCGGGACTGCACGCCTCGGTGGACGGCTACTACAAATCTGCGCGCAACCTTATCGACGAGGGCCAGTTCGGCGCACCCATCATCCTTACTGTCTTCAACTACGCCAAAGGCCAGGTCGGCGGCGTGGAGTTCGCCGCGAGCTACGACCACGGCCCGTGGTCGGCCTATGCCAACGTCGCGGTCAGCCGGGCGATCGGCAAGGACATCGACTCCGCCCAGTTCACCTTCTCGCCGGACGATCTCGCCTACATCCAGAACCACTACATTCACCTCGACCATGACGAGCGCTTCGCCGGGTCCGGCGGTGTCGCTTATGCCGCCTTTGCGGGAAGCGACCACCCGGCGCGGTTCTCGGCGGATCTGGTGACAGGCAGCGGACTGCGTGCGGATGGCGACGTTCCAAACGGACGCGCGCTGCCCGGCTACTACGTAATAAACCTTGCCGCGACGGAAAACCTGAAGAGGCTTGTCTTCAGGGGCGTGGAGTTGCGTTTCGACGTCATCAATCTGCTCGACCGGAAATATGAAATCCGCGATGGGACGGGCGTGGGCGTGGGCGCCCCGCAATTCGGTCTGCGCAGGACTCTACTCGCGGGCATCACCCAGCGGTTCTGATACCGATCCTTGTTGAGTTGACACACAGTCGAAAAGAAAGCTGGGAGGAATGGCACTGCTCCCCGCGTCTTTTCGACGGCACGCTTCCGGCCGCCCGGATTACAGGTCGGACCACGCCGGCAGCGGATCCGCGGCGTGACGACAGAGTATCGCGGCGCTCCCCACGAGCAGCGCCGCGACCAGGAGGGCTGCGCCACCCATCCGCGGCGCTAGCCATCCGCCCAGCACCGCCCCGAGCGCGAAGGCGAGGCACAGAGCGACCATCAGGAAGGCGTGCGGCCACTGCCGCTCGTCTCCGTCCAGTGTGGCGACCAGCGCCACCGCCGCCGATCGCAAATTGCCGGTTGTCATGCCCGTGTTGAACGACCAAGGGCCGAGATGAGACAAGCTCGTGATTTGCAGCGCTGCGAGAAAGCCGACACTGGCCGTGACCACGCTGTCGGGCCACCGGTCGGCCACTCCGGCCAGCCCGATCAAGAGCGCGCATTCCATTGCCAGCCGCACGGAGCGGGAGTTCACACCGCGCGATTTGAGCTGCGAGGCAAGCAGACGCGAGCCGAACAGGCCAGCGAGATAGGCGCCGAGGGAGGGAAGGTGACGACCGGCCCCCGTCCAATCGCCCGCCGCCACCTTTATGCCGATCAGCACCACATTACCGCTCTGCGCGTTGGCGAAGACGTGGCCGTGGGACAGGAACACCCAGGCATCGAGCGCGCCACCCGTGGCCGTGAGAAGGCATAGTGCAGCGAGCACAGCGCAACGCGAAGGAGCGGCTTCGATCATGCTTGCTGCTTGCTCTACGGCGCACCGCCGTTTCAAGCGCCGCTGCAAAGGACGCGGTCCTCTGCGATCGGGAGGGACCCACCGCTCCCTGACCGTGTCGATACGTTGGGAGATGACGCTCCCGCTGGCGCGACCTGCGATGCACTAGGCCATGGGGCGGCGAGCTTCCGCGGCACAAGCTTGCTTTCAGTCGGGGTGTTGGTTGTGACCATTCTCCCGTGATCGACGGCTGTCTCGTTGAACCGGACGTGTTCCAATAACGCGACGAAAACGACCTACTTCTCGGTCTGCGAGTTCAATAAGAAGGGGGGTGTGTGAAACGTATCACACACATCTGCCGAGAAGATGCGTTAAAAAAGCGTTGTGGAACCTGCTTGAGGTTGGTCTAGTCCGCCTTTCAACCAGAGGATGTATTTCCGATGAGGTCTGCAGTGGTCCCGTTCACGGGACGAGTCTCGCGGGTTGGTCTGTCGTTGCAAGACCGCATGGAAATCGCGCTATGGCAGTCGCGATTGCGTCATCTGGGGTTCGACCGGGTGGTCATTCATGAACGCGGGTCATACGACCCGCCCGAATTAGAAAGCTTTTTGAGCCTCTACCGGCGGGGAGAAGGCTTTGCCCGCTGGGTGCTGACGCGCAAGGGCGGCGGCGTGATCGTGTGGCCGAGCGGGAAAGGGGCGGAACTTGGCCCGTTTTCCTCCGTGGAAGACGCCTTTCTCGCCTTGTTCCCTGAAGTATCGGCTGCCGTGTGCCGTCCGCTCGCCGGCGCCGAGGTCATCCGCGCCTTCTGCTGAACCTTGTCCGGCCAAGGCGACAGGGTAGCGCTGGTCACCGGAGCCAGCGGCGGGATCGGGCAATGGATCGCGCTCGGCCTGGCACGTGCCGGGCTGCACGTCATCCTCGTCTGCCGTGATGGCGCGCGCGGTGAGGCGGCGCGCGGCTGGATTTCGCGGGAGGCGCCGGGTTGCGCGGCCACGCTGATCTTTGCCGATCTGTCCTCGCTGGCCGCGACGCGCGCACTGGCGCGCACGGTATCGGAGCGCTTCGACGCGATCTCCCTGCTCGTTGCCAATGCGGGCGTCTTCTCGGCCAGGCGGGAGGTGACGCCCGAGGGTCACGAGCGGGTGCTCTCGGTCAACCATCTCAGCCCCTTCGTGCTGATCGGCGAGCTGGCCGAGACGCTGGCGGCGGGCGCACCGGCGAGGGTAGTGGTCGTGGGCTCCTCGACATCGGATCGCGCGCGCATCGACCCTGACAATCTGGAGCTGGCCCATGGGTGGGGCATGGTGCGGGCTTACGGGCGGTCCAAGCTGGCCGTGATGATGACGAGTTTTGAATGGGCGCGGCGGCTGGAACCGCGCGGCGTGTGTGTGAACGTGGTCCATCCCGGCACGGTCGCAACCGGCCTGGTGCGCACACCGGGGGTAATCGGACTGGCTTGGCGGCTGATGGCGCCTTGGGTGCGCACGGCCGAGCAAGGCGCACGAACGCCGCTGCATGTGGCGCTGAGCCCGGCGTTGGCGGGCGTGACTGGCGGCTACTTCAAGGATTGCCGGCAGGTGGCGCCGAACCGGCGCGCGCTGGATGAGGCTTTGCGGGCGCGGGTTTGGGCCGCAACAGCGCGTTTGGCGGGCGGGAGAAGCCTGGTTTAGGAGTGATGGCGCCGAGGCACGAGTTCGAGTTACGGCGAAAAGGGCTGAGGAGGCGTGCCGTTCCCCCCAGAGTCCCCGTAGATCTTGGCTTTTGCGTTTAAAGATGACGGGCTGTGCGTAAGGGTGGCCTAACTTGGCTACACGCCGGCCGATCCTTCAAGCTCCCGCGCCACCGCATCATAGCCGCGCGGAAAGACGGCCAGCACCGGAAGCCCGGTGGCATACGCCAGGCCTTCGGCGGTCAGATAAGTCGAATCGCCCGCAAACCTGAACACCAGCCACCCCGCCGCGCTCAGCGCCGCCATGAAGAAGCCGGCAACACAGATCAGCGCCTTGGTCCAGGTTGGAAGCTGCGGCGTGCGCGCAGGCTGGATGACGCGCACATTCACCAACCGGCGTTCATCCTCCGCCTCGGTCAGGCGCTGCTCGGCGGCGGCCGCGCGGGGGGTTGTGGAAACAAACTTAGCCC
>CAXUNZ010000173.1:0-730 GCA_964252525.1 uncultured Acetobacteraceae bacterium | reverse complement strand
ACATCCCCCACCCGGGGGCCACCCCCCGCCGGGGCCCGGCGCGGGGGGGGGGGGGCGGGGCGGGCGGGGGTCAACCCTGCGTGCGCCGCGCCGCGCCGGCGCATCAGATCGGCCAGCACTGTCTCATCGCCATCCAGGCGCGCGATGGTCCCGTTCAGGCCGGCGATTTCCTTTTGCACGGAGAGCGTCTGAATGCGCGCGGCCTGGCGGTCGGCCGCGGCGTGGGCGCGGTCGACCAGCAGCGGGTCCAGGGCGGGACTGCGCCCGGTGCGCTGCATCGAGGGCGCTCCGTCCTGCGCCATGCGGCGGCGCTCGGCCTCGCGCCCGCTGATCTGGGTCTGCAGGTCGGTGACCATGTGGCTGCTGTCACGGTAATGCTGGCGCGCCGCGGCGAGCCGGCCGCGCAGATCGACCAGGCTGTCGCTGATGGTGGCCAGGCGCGTATCGGTGTCATTCTCCTGGTAGAGACCGCTGGTGGCGGAAGCGCCTCGCATGGCGGTGTCCAGCACGCCCAGGCGCGCCTGGGCGCCCAGTTCGGCGGCGGAGGCGTCGGCCAGCGTCTGTTCGGCCTGGCTGCGGCGGCGCAGCAGCAGATCGCGCTCGGCGGCGAAATCCGAAAAGCCCTCGCGCGCCTTGAAGGCCGTGATGGCGGCGTCGGCCTCGCGCACGGCGGCGCGCGCGGCGTCCGCCTCGCGCTGAGCGACTGCGAGCTGGGGTCGTTGTAGATGCT
>CAXUNZ010000172.1:854-7441 GCA_964252525.1 uncultured Acetobacteraceae bacterium | reverse complement strand
TCAACGCGCTCTGGCTCGTCACCGCCGCGCTGTGCACCTACGCGCTGGCCTACCGCTTCTACGGTCTGTTCATCGCCCGGCACGTGGTTGGCCTGAACGCCGCCCGCCTCACGCCGGCCCATCGCCGCAATGACGGGCTGGACTACGTGCCCACCAACAAGGTCGTGCTTTTCGGCCACCATTTCGCGGCAATCGCCGGCGCCGGGCCGCTGGTCGGCCCGGTGCTGGCCGCTCAGATGGGCTACCTGCCTGGCACGCTGTGGATCCTGGCGGGTGTGGTCTTCGCCGGCGCGGTGCAGGATTTTCTGGTGCTGATCTTTTCCGTGCGGCGGGACGGAAGGTCACTGGGCGAGATGATCCGCGCCGAGATGGGCGCCTTTGCAGGCACAGTGGCGAGCCTCGGCGTGCTGCTGATCATGATCATCCTGCTGGCCGTGCTGGCGCTGATCGTGGTCAAGGCGCTGGCCAACTCGCCGTGGGGCTTGTTCACGGTGGCGGCGACGATCCCGATTGCGCTGGCGATGGGGTTATACGCGCGATTCGTGCGGCCGCACCGCATTCTGGAGATATCGGCAGCCGGCGTCGTGCTTTTGCTTGGCGCGATCTGGCTCGGCGGCGTGGTGGCGGACACGCCCGCCTGGGCGGTGGCCTTCACCTTCTCGGGCACGTCGTTGGCGCTGATGTTGATGGCCTATGGGTTTTTGGCGTCGGTGCTGCCGGTCTGGCTGGTGCTCGCGCCACGCGATTACCTGTCCACCTTCCTGAAAGTCGGCACCATCTGCGCGCTGGCGCTCGGCATTGCCATCACCATGCCCGAATTGCGCATGCCGGCGCTGACGCGCTTCATCGACGGCACGGGCCCGGTATTTGCCGGATCGCTGTTTCCCTTCCTGTTTATCACCATCGCCTGCGGTTCGGTCAGCGGGTTTCACGCGCTGGTCGCCTCGGGCACCACGCCGAAAATGCTGGAGAACGAAACGCAGGCGCACCTGATCGGCTATGGCGCGATGCTGACGGAAAGCCTGGTTGCGATCATGGCGCTCATCGCCGCCAGCGTGATCGAACCCGGCGCCTACTTCGCCATGAACGCGCCGGCCGCTGCCGTGGGAAGCACGGTGCAATCGGCCGCGGCCACCATTTCGGGCTGGGGTTTTGCCGTCAATCCCGACACGCTCACGGCGATGGCGCATCAGGTCGGCGAGACGACCATCCTGGCCCGCTCCGGCGGCGCGCCGACGCTCGCCGTCGGCATGGCGCAGATTTTCTCGGGCGTGGTCGGCGGGCCGGCGCTGATGGCATTCTGGTATCATTTCGCCATCTTGTTCGAGGCGTTGTTCATCCTGACCACGATCGATGCCGGCACGCGCGTGGCGCGCTTCATGATCCAGGATTTCGCCGGCCTGCTGGTGCCCGCCTGGCGACGCACGGAAAGCCCTGTCGCCAATGTCGCGGCCACCGCTGTTGCCGTGGGCGGCTGGGGCTTTTTTCTCACCCAGGGTGTCACCGATCCGCTGGGCGGCATCAACACGCTCTGGCCGCTGTTCGGTATCGCCAACCAGATGCTGGCGGCCATCGCCTTGAGTTTCTGCACGGTCGTGCTGTTCAAGATGAAGCGGCAGGCCACGGCCTGGGTGGCCGCCATGCCGACTGCCTGGCTGGCCGTCTGCACGCTGACCGCCGGGTGGGAAAAGATATTTTCTCCCCTGCCCACCATCGGCTTTCTGGCGCACGCCGCGCGCTACGCAAATACCGCCGCTTCCGGGCATCTGCTGGCGCCGGCCAAGACATCAGCCGCCATGCAGCAGATCGTGTTCAATGATACCATCGATGTGTCGCTGACCGCGGCTTTCATGGCGGTGGTCATCACCATGCTCGGCGTTGGCGCCTTGGCGTGCTGGCGCGCCTACGCGCAACCGCGCGCCACCATTCGGGAGGATGCGCATGATCTGCCGCTGCTTCGGCAAAACGCTTGATCTGGGCCTGGTGCGGCGCACGGCGGAGGCGATGCTGGGCGTGCCGGATTACGAGGCGTACGTGGCGCATGGGGTGCGCGTGCATCCGGAGCGCGCGGTCATGAGCCGGGAGGATTTTCTTGCCGAGCGGCAGGCGGCGCGGTTTGGCGACGTGCTGCGGTGCTGTTGAGGCGTTGGGAAAGCAAGGATGTTCTTTTCTGAAGAAAAGAACCAAAAGACTTTTTTCGGTTTGGGGGTACGTGGGATGAGCACGGAGTTTCAGCGGGGCTGGGACGCCGCGATCGTCGCGGTTCGGCAGTGGCACGAATCACAGGCGAAGAAGACGTTGATCGAAGCGAGGCGCAGCCGATTTCCCAAGAATTTGGAACGCGAGGCGGAGCTGCATAAGCGCGCCGCGGAAATGATCGCTGTGCTCAGCCCGAATGATGTTTGAGTGCGCCAATTTGTGTGCTGGCAAACATACAAAAGTTTTTTGCTTCTTTTTTTCAAAAAAGAAGCCCTTCCTTTCTTAAACCCCCCGCGCCACCCCGAGCTGCCGCATCTTGCGATGCATCGTCGCCCGGCTGACGCCCAGCGCGCGGGCCGCGGCCGAAACGTTGCCCGACGCGCGGGCGAGGGCGCGAACAAGCACCGAACGCTCGGCATGGGCGAGATCGGCACCTTCGGTCTCGGCCGCGCGGTCGAGCAAGACATCCGCGTGCAGCGCCGTGGCCAGGCGCGCATCGGTGATGTTGCAAGCCAGGCGCGCGGCGCGCGTGGCGCCGATCACCACATCGTCACGCGAAAGCGCCAGCAACGCGCCGGCGCTCCAATCCGTCTCGGGGGCGAGCACGATGCGTGCATCGGGAAAAGCCTCGCGGAAATGCCGCGCCTCGATCCGGCGCGCGGCATCCGCGACCGCGCTGGCGATAAGCCCGGCAAAAGCGCGCGTCACATCGGCGCGGCAAGTCGAGACATCGAGCGCGCCGGCCAGCCGGCCTCGATGATCATAGATCGGCGCGGTGGTACAACTCAGCACGATATTTCGGGTGTGAAAATGCTCCTCCCGATGGATAATGACGCAGCTTTCGTCGGCCAGGCACGTGCCAATGCCGTTGGTGCCTTCGTCTTCCTCGCTCCAGGACGTGCCAGGCCATAGGCCCCAGCTTTGAAACAGCGCATCGTCGCCGGCCATGCCGCGGCGGTCGAGCAGCAATCCGTCAGCCGAGGCGATGAGCACGCAACTGCCGGTCTCGCCCACGGCCGCAAACAGCCGGTCGAGCGTCGGGGTGGCGCTAGCCAGCAAGGCGCTACAAGGTTCGCGGGCGGCGCGAAATTCGGCCTGGCTGAGACGGTGGCGCGGTGCCGGCGCAGCGGGATCCAAGCCGTAAAGCGTCAGCGACCGTACCCAGGAGGCGGAAATGGCCGAGCGCGCCGCCGCGGACGGGTCGCGCGCGACGGCCATGATTTGCGCAACGTGATTAGCCATAGACCTTAGTCTAGCCGCGCATCGGCGTGACGCAAGACGTTGCCGATGCTGCGACGCAACATCGCTTGAACCCGTCGCCAAGACCACCTATAAATAGCAAAAGTTTTTTGGTTCTTTTTTCAAAAAAGAACAGGTTTTCTTTTGTAAAAAGAAGCAAAAACTTTTGCCGGTTTAGGAAGGATGCACAATGGTTAGCAAGGTCCTGCAGGATGTGGCGCAGCATGTGGCCATCCGGCCGAAATACGACAATTTCATCGGCGGCAAATTCGTCCCGCCCGTGGAAGGACGGTATTTCGACAATATCTCGCCGATCGATGGCGGGGTGGTGTGCCAGGTGGCGCGCTCGGGCGAGGCGGATATCGAGTTGGCGCTGGATGCGGCGCATGCGGCGCGCGCGGCCTGGGGCATGACGTCCACGACCGAGCGTTCGCGCGCGCTGCTACGCATCGCCGACCGTATGGAAGAGAAGCTCGATCTGCTGGCGATGGTGGAAACCATCGACAACGGCAAGCCGATCCGCGAGACCACGGCGGCCGACCTGCCTTTGGCGATCGATCATTTCCGCTATTTCGCCGGCGTGCTGCGCGCCCAGGAAGGCGGTATCAGCGAAATCGATCACGACACCATCGCCTATCACTTTCACGAGCCGCTGGGTGTGGTCGGCCAGATCATCCCGTGGAATTTCCCGCTGCTGATGGCGGTGTGGAAACTCGCACCCGCGCTGGCGGCGGGCAATTGCATCGTGCTGAAACCGGCCGAGCAGACGCCGATGAGCATCATGGTGCTGATCGACATGATCGCCGATCTGCTGCCGCCGGGTGTGGTCAACGTGGTCAACGGCTTCGGGCTGGAAGCGGGCAAGCCGCTCGCGCAGAGCAAGCGTATCGCCAAGATCGCCTTTACCGGCGAGACCAGCACCGGCCGGCTGATCATGCAATATGCATCCAGCAACATCATTCCGGTGACGCTGGAGCTGGGCGGCAAATCGCCCAACATTTTCTTCGCCGATGTCGCGGCCGAGGACGACGATTTCTTCGACAAGGCGCTCGAAGGCTTTACCATGTTCGCGCTGAACCAGGGTGAGGTATGCACCTGCCCTTCCCGCGCGCTGGTGCACGCGAGCATCTATGACCGCTTCATGGAACGCGCCGTTGCGCGCGTGAAGAAAATCAAGCTGGGCAATCCGCTGGACAGCGCTACGATGGTGGGCGCGCAGGCCTCGCGCGAACAGCTCGACAAGATCCTGTCCTATATGAAGATCGGCTCGGATGAGGGCGCACGCGTGCTGACCGGCGGCGGCCAGGCCGATCTCGGCCGCGATCTCGAAGGCGGCTACTACATGACGCCGACTGTGTTCGAAGGGCGCAACACGATGCGCGTGTTTCAGGAGGAGATTTTCGGGCCGGTGCTGTCAGTCACGCCTTTTTCCTCCGACGAGGAAGCGCTGTCGATCGCCAACGATTCCGTGTACGGCCTGGGCGCGGGTGTGTGGACGCGCGATGCTAACCGCGCCTACCGCATGGGCCGCGGCATACAGGCAGGCCGGGTGTGGACAAATTGCTATCACCTCTATCCGGCGCATGCGGCATTCGGCGGCTACAAGCAATCAGGCATCGGGCGGGAGAACCACAAGATGATGCTGGACCACTACCAGCAGACCAAGAACATGCTGGTCAGCTATAGCCCGAAAGCGATGGGGTTCTTTTAAGCATATAACGGAAGGCCTGAGAGGAGGGGTGCCTCCTCTCAGGCTGCGCCGGACATTAGGCGTGCCCAGCAACCCATCAGGGTGAGGAGACCGAAATGGTCCAAGCACCCTTGTTGTCGGCGAAGACGTTATCGTTACTGCCGAATTGCACCATCTTCGCGCCCTTGGGGATGGCGAAAGTCGTTGGCCCGTTGGCAAAACGCACCGGCTCGCCGACGATATTGCCCGATGTGTCCACAAATGCGCCGACGAGTTCCGCCAGGTAGATCGGGTAATAGGGCGACATGTAATAACTCGGAAAAACCCCATGCACGCCGCCGCCATCGTTATTGACGGGATCGGCCTGGTCGCCGTTTGCGTCCGTAAACGGAAGTTTGTGCCCGGCGCTGACTTTGCCCCGCACATAGGTCACTGTGATGGTGCTGCCATGATGGGCGTGCAAGCTGGCGAGCGACACGACGATGGGCGGCGATCCGTCATTGCTGCCGAAGGGAAATTGCTGGTTCAGCGTCTGGTTGGACACCCAGGGCATGGCCTTCCCTGGAACATGGGCGTGCCGGGTGCCGGCCGATGCCGCGCAGGCCGCGCAGACCGCTAGGGCGGCCGCAACAGAACCCGCCGTTAACAAGCGATGGCTTTTCATAATATTCCTCCCGTAACGACTTCGGCTTGCGACGTAAAAAAAACGGCCCAAATTTGCCTATTTCTGTGTGAGAAGTCAACAAATCCGCTCGCGCCGCGAACGACGAAACGCCTTTCCGCCCTTACTCATACCAACAAGCAGACAGATTGTCTCTTCAGAAGACTGCGGGCGATGTGCCACACCCCAGACACCCCTCAGACCCTCAACTGCGCTGAAACAGCCGCTCGATATCGGCGCGCGTCAATTTAAGAAATGTCGGCCGCCCATGGCTGCACGTGGCCGCGCGCGGCGTCGCCTCCATCGCGCGCAGCAGCGCGTCCATCTCCGCCAGCGAAAGGCGGCGGCCGGCGCGGATGCTGCCATGGCAGGCCATGCGCGCCATGACCGCGTCCAGGCGCGCCGCCAGAGCAGTGCTCTCGCCGGATTCGGCGAGTTCGTCGGCGATGTCGCGCAGCAGCGGCGCCGGGTCCGGTGCACCCAGCGCCGCGGGCAAAGCGCGCACCAGCACCGCCCCCGGCCCGAGCCGCGTCAGCCCGAAACAATCCCGCCACGCGATGCGGCGCGCGGTCAGGCTGGCGAGGATGACGCCGATGACCACGAGAAACAGCGTGGCGCTCACCACCGCGCCGACGATCATTTCCGTCGGTCCCGCCTCGGTCGGGCGAAGGCCGCTCTGCGTCGTGGCGGCATGGAATCCGGCGACCACGACCAGGACGAAGAACGCCGTCAGCAGCGAGCCGATGACGATGTCCCACCGCCCGAACGCCAGCGACTGCAAACGCCCGCGCCCCTCGA
>CAXUNZ010000172.1:0-844 GCA_964252525.1 uncultured Acetobacteraceae bacterium | reverse complement strand
GCCTCGCTCAGGCGGTGCGCGTCGGCCTGAGGCAGATCGACCACCGCGGGCAGAAGCAGTGGCTGCGCCCGCACGCCGCCCGCGCCGTCGAGATATTGGCTGCGCAGCGCCTCGTGGGTCAGGCGCTCATGGGCGGCGTGCTGGTCGATCAGGATCAGGCCGGCATCTGCCGTGGTGGCGATCACGTAGGTGTCGAGCACCTGCGCCACCGGTGCACCCAGCGGGTGGTCGGCCGAGAGCGGGGGCGCCTCATGCGCGGGCGCGGCGGGCGACAGCCCGTAGGGAAGTTGCGCCTCGGCGAAGCCCTGGTGGCGCACGCCTTGCGGCGGCCGCAAGGACAAGGCCGGGCGAAAGCCGGCGAGCGTGGGCCGTGGCGCCGCGCCCCCTGCCCCGCCGGAAAGCGCGCGCTGCACCGTGCCGATGACCAGGCCACGAATGGCGTCGGGCTGACGGAAGCGCAGCTCGGATTTCGCCGGATGCACGTTCACATCCAGCTCGTCCGGCGGCAGGTCGAGCCACAAGGCGGCCACGGGATAGCGGCCGGCGGCGATGACCTCGCGATAGGCGACGCGCAAGGCCGTGCGCAGCGTGGGGTCGGTAACCGGGCGATGATTGACCACCAGCGACTGCCCCGCGGCGGTGGCGCGGGTAATCGAGGGCGCGCAGATGAAGCCGCTAAGATGGGCGCCCTCGCGCGTGGCATTGATGGCGCGCGCGGTCTCGGCCGCATCGGCGCCGAGCAAGGCGGCGAGGCGCGCGAAACGGTCCTGCTCCGGCAGGTCGAAAACCGTGCGGTCGTCGATGGTCAGGCGGAAGGCAATGGCGGGCGCGGCCATGGCCAGGC
>CAXUNZ010000171.1:0-7453 GCA_964252525.1 uncultured Acetobacteraceae bacterium | reverse complement strand
CCTTGTGGCCAGGCAGGCGCGCGGCCGTCCCATGCCGAGGCTTGATGACAGGCACGGCATGGCCGGCGCGGGTCTTGCCGGGAAGGTGCGTTTTCGGCGTGGCCGCGCGAGGTGCCGCTCGTGGCACTTCAGGCGTTTGCGCCCATGCAGGGGCGCCAGCGGAAATGGCGAGGGCCAGCATCAGGATGCGGAGTTGCAAGCGCACGGGCTCCCACAGATCGAGTCGGCAGCCTACCCGCGCCTGCTGTTCGTGGCGATATGCCCACCGAATGACGCGGGAGACGTCACTTCACCCGCGAAACCAGCGTCATGCGGCGGGACAACGCATCGTAGCTGAACGCGTAGTCGAAGGCGTGAAGTGGCGGATCGTCGGTATGGCCTGTCACCCGGACCGACACGTGGCGCGGATCGGTCCAGCCGCGGCAGGACACGTAGAAATGCAAGGTGAGGACATGGAAAGGCAACGCGGGTAGAGCAGCGGCCATAATGCGACGATCGCGAGGTTCGGTGATGTCGACCAGATGGCAGTCAGCGACGTTGCTGACGATCCAGTCGGTAAAGGCGAGATAGCGACTATCGGCGCTCCAGGACACGTCCACATCGCGTATGTAATCGTCCAACGCTATTCGGTTTGCGTGATCGATGCTGAGCCAAAGGCGGTAATGCGGCTCATCCGGACTGCCGACAGCCACGGATGACAAACGGGCCCTGTGGTCTGGTGAGTATTGGGTCCGAACCCCCTGATCAGCGGCCGCCCCGGCATTGCATAATGCCACCAATGCCAGCCACAGCGCAACGCCGTTCCAGCCGGGTGCAGCGCGGTAAAATTCAGTCATCCAGAACGCCACTCAGTGTCGCAATGAGCAGGGCAATGTCCTGCGGGCGGGACAGCCGGTGGTCGCCATCCTTGATGAGCGTGACGCAAACATCGCCGCCCGCGAGCGCGGCGGAGAGTTTCAGCGCCGTCTCCCAAGGCACGTCGGGGTCGGCCACACCCTGGAGCAGCCGCACCGGACAGGCGATATCGATCGGGCCGCTCAGCAACAGGCGCCGACGGCCGTCCTCGATCAGGGCGCGGGTGACGATCTGTTCGCCGCCATAGGCGCTGGGAACGCGCAGCAACCCGTCCTGCATCAAGCGGGCGCGCTCGGGTGGCGCCATCGCTTCCCACATCAGCGTTTCGGTGAAATCGGGTGCCGCGGCGATGCCGATCAGGCCGGCCATACGCGCCGGGCGCGCAATGGCGACGTGCAGCGCGATCCAGCCGCCCATGGAGGAGCCGATCACGATCAGCCGGCCGCTGGTCAGCCGGTCGATCAGGAAGAGCGCGTCCTCGGTCCAGCGTCCGATCGTGCCGTCTTCGAAGCGGCCGCCGCTTGCACCATGACCCGAGTAATCGAGCCTCAGACAGGCTTGCCCGCGCGCGCGGCAGAACGCTTCGACCGCCAGCGCCTTGTCGCCGGTCATATCGCTCATGAAGCCCGGCAGAAAGACGATGGTGGGCGCCTGCCCTGGCGTTAAGGCGTAGGCAAGCTCCACGCCATCGCCGCGATCGATCATGGCAAAAGTTCTTTGGTTCTTTCTTGCAAGAAAGAACGCCTTGCTTCGAGCCTTTAGAAGATACGGATATGCACCAGATTGGCGCCCACGACCAGCAGCACGGCCCCAAGCGCCGGGCGCAGGCTGAATTCCGGCAGCCGCGGCGCGAGGTAGCTGCCGGCCAGAATACCCGGGATCGAGCCGATCAGAAGCGAGCCGAGCAACGACCAGTTGATATCGCCCAGCAGCCAGTGCCCGGTACCCGCCAGCAACGTCAGCGGCACGGCATGCGCGATGTCCGAGCCCACGATCTTGACCAGCGGCACGCGCGGATAGAGCAGCAGAAGCACGGTGACCCCGATGGCGCCGGCACCCACGGAGGAGAGGGAGACGAGGATGCCAAGCACCAGGCCGCTGATGACCGTCATGATGGCGGCATTGCGGTCGGACGGCTCGCCAAAGCGGCGGGTGACGAAATCGGCGATATAGCCGCGCAGGAAGATCGAGATGGCGGTCAGCAACAGGGTGACGCCGAGGACGAACTTGATGGTTTCGGTGACATGAGGGCTCTGCGCACCGACCTTTGAAAGTATGAACATGGTCAGCAGGGTGCCCGGCACCGAGCCCATGCACAGCCGGCGCACGATGCGCCAGTCCACGGTCTCACCCGCGTTGTGCACGGCCGTGCCGACAGTCTTCGTGGTGGCCGCGTAGAGCAGATCCGTACCGACTGCGGTGGTGGGATGCACGCCGAAGGCGAGCAGAAGGGGCGTCATCAGCGATCCGCCACCGACACCTGTCAGGCCTACGATCAAACCGACGAGAAGGCCGGACAAAGGATAGACCAAGCTGCTGGTTTGTATCATCGCATCTGCTCCACCGGGCACTATCACCATGGAAGCAGCATCTGCCACAAGCCAGGAGAATTTTTATACGCTGGTGAACTGCATATTACAAATACTATGCATTGGCGATGTGGTATCTTCGATCGCTGTGTCGGAGCACTCGCTTTCCTTGCCGCAGGAACCCTGTAGGACGGAGCGCCGGATGTGCCCGATCGCTTCGCCCGCGCCAGGGCCATGTCGCTGAAATTCACGCCCGCGGTCATGCAGGTGCTGCCCTCGCTGGAAGCCGGCGGAGTGGAACGCGGCACCGTGGAGATCACGCAAGCCATCGTGGCCGCGGGCGGACGCGCGATGGTGGCCAGCGCCGGCGGCCGCATGGTGCCGCAGATCGAGCGGGCGGGCGGGCGGCACATCACGCTGCCGCTGATGACCAAGGACCCGCTCAGCATTTGGCTGAACGCGCGGCCCTTGCGGCGGGCGATAACGGAGGGCGGCGTTTCGCTGGTTCACGCGCGGTCCCGTGCGCCGGGCTGGTCGGCCTATTGGGCGGCGCGCCGGGCGGGCGTGCCCTTCGTCACCACCTGGCACGGCGTCTATGCCGAGAATTTCCCGGGCAAGCGTCTCTATAACAGCGTGATGGCGCGTGGGGAGCGGGTGATCGCCATCAGCCGCTACGTGGCCGCGCGCCTGGATGCGCTCGGCGTGCCGCCCGCCCGCGTGCGCATCATCCCGCGCGGCGTGGACGCGGATGTGTTCGATCCGGCGCGTGTGCGGGGCGATCGCGTGCACGGCCTGGCGCCTGCCGGCGGGCGTGCCCGTGATTATGCTCCCCGGCAGGCTGACGCGTTGGAAGGGCGGCGAGGCGCTGCTTCGCGCGGTGGCGGCCCAGCCGCGCCGGGACGTGTTCTGCGTCTTCGTGGGCGCGGGCAGCCTGGCGCCCGTGTTGGAAAAGCAGGCGGATGCGTTGGGACTGGGCGGGCGCGTGCGCCTGGCCGGGCAGTGCGACGACATGCCCGCGGCCCTGATGCTGGCCGATGTGGTGGCCTGCCCGAGCCTGAAGCCCGAGCCGTTCGGCCGCACGGTGATCGAGGCTCAGGCGATGGGCAAGCCGGTGGTTGCCGCCAATCACGGCGGAGCGGCCGAAACCGTGATCGACGGCGAGACGGGCTGGCGGGTGGCGCCGGGCGATGTGGGCGCGCTGGCGGAGCTTTTGGCCCACGCGCTGGGCATGAGCGAGGGCGAGCGGGCAGCGCTGGGCGAGGCGGCACGCGCCTCGGTGCTCGCGCAATACACTCTGACGGCGATGCAACAGGCGACGCTGGACGTCTATCGCGAGCTGCTTGGCTGATGCGCGTGCTGGTGATCCGCCTGGGAGCGCTCGGGGATTTCGTGCTCTCGTTCCAAGCCTTTGCCGACATTCGGGCGCATCATGGCGGCGCGCGTATCAGCCTGCTGACCACGGCGCCCTTCGTGTCCCTGGCGCTGGACAGCCCTTGGTTCGACCGGGTGGCAGTCGATACGCGGCCACCCTGGATCGATCCGGTCGGGGTGTGGCGGCTGGCGCGGCAGTTGCGCGGCTATGATCTGGTCTATGACCTTCAGACGTCACGCCGCTCATCACGCTACTTTCGCCTGGCGGGACGGCCGCGCTGGTCAGGTGTGGCGCGTGGGGCCGCGCTGCCGCACGACAATCCGCGGCGCAACGATTTGCATACGGTGGAGCGCCAACGCGACCAACTGGCGCGCGCGGGGGTACCTGCCTCGGGCGCGGCCGATCTGAGCTGGCTGGCCGGCGGCGGCCCGGCCGTGCCGATGCCTTATGCGCTGCTGGTGCCAGGCACGTCGGCGGCCCATGGCGGGGCGAAGAGGTGGCCGGCCGAGTGCTTCGCGGTGCTGGCGGGCGAAGTGGCGCGCCGGGGGCTGACGCCCGTCATTGTCGGCGATGCGGGGGAAGTGGCCGTGGCCGAAGCCATTCGTGCCGCGGTGCCCGCGGCCATCAGCCTTGCCGGGCGAACCAGCCTGCAGGATCTGGCGGGGCTTGCCGCACGCGCGGCCTGTACGGTGGGGGGCGACACGGGGCCGGTACATCTGGCGGCCGCGATGGGGTGCCGGGTGGTTGCGTTGTTTTCGCGATTCAGCAACCCGACTTTGGCAGCACCGGTGGGACGGGTGACTTTGCTGCAAGCGGACTCGTTGGCTGATCTGCCGGTGGCGCGGGTTGTGGCGGCGTTGCCGGGAGGTTAGGAAGGTTGTTCTTTTTTGAAAAAAAGAACCAAAAAACTTTTGCTTCTTGGCCGGTACGCTGGTGCAGCGCCCGTCTAAACTGACAAAAGTTTTTTGCTTCTTTTTTTCAAAAAAGAAGTTCTTCCTTTTTGGAGTTTTGCCATGCCCACCATTACGCTCCCCGACGGCTCCGTCCGCCGTTTCGAGCGCGCGGTGACCGGCACGGAGATCGCGGCGTCCATCGGCCCCGGCCTGGCGCGCGCCGCGCTGGCCATGAAGGTGGACGGCGCGCCGTCCGATTTGTCGCGCGAAATCGGCCAGGATGCCGCCGTGACCTTCATCACGCGCAAGGACGAGGCGGCGCTGCCGATGATCCGCCATGACGCGGCGCACGTGCTGGCCGAGGCGGTGCAGTCGCTCTATCCCGGCACGCAGGTGACGATCGGGCCGGCGATCGAAAACGGCTTTTATTACGACTTCGCGCGCAACGCGCCGTTCACGCCGGAGGATTTCCCGGCGATCGAGGCGCGCATGCGCGAGATCGTGGCGCGCAACGCGCCGTTCGTGCGCGAGGAATGGGACCGTGACGAGGCGATCGCATTTTTCGAGGCGCGCGGCGAACGCTACAAGGCCGAGCTGATCCGCGACCTGTCGGAGAGCGAGGTCATCACGATTTATCGCCAGGGCGAGTGGCTCGATCTGTGCCGCGGACCGCATATGCGCGGCACGGGCGATATCGGCACCGCGTTCAAGCTGATGAAGGTGGCCGGCGCCTATTGGCGGGGCGATCATCGCAACGCCATGCTCAGCCGCATCTACGGCACCGCGTGGCGCGACCAGAAGGAGTTGGACGCGCATCTGCACCAGCTGGAGGAAGCGGAGAAGCGCGACCACCGGCGCATCGGCCGGGAGATGGATTTGTTCCATATCCAGGAAGAGGCGGTGGGCAGCATCTTCTGGCATCCGAATGGCTGGAAGCTGTACCGCACGGTGGAAGCCTATATGCGCCGCCGGCAGGAAGCGGAAGGCTATCAGGAGGTCAACACGCCGCAATTGGTCGACCGCGTGCTGTGGGAACGCTCCGGGCACTGGGACAGCTACCGCGCGCATATGTTCATCGCCACCGTGGAGGACGAGGACAAGACACTGGCGGTCAAGCCGATGAACTGTCCGTGCCACGTGCAGATCTTCAATCACGGCCTGCGCAGCTATCGCGAATTGCCGTTGCGCATGGCGGAGTTCGGATCGTGCCACCGCTACGAACCGTCCGGCGCGCTGCACGGCATCATGCGCGTGCGCGCCTTCCGCCAGGACGATGCGCATATCTTCTGCACGGAGGACCAGGTGGCAGCCGAGACGGTGCGGTTCGTGGCCATGCTCCGCCACGTGTACGAGGATTTCGGCTTCGGCGAATTCCGCGTCAAATTCGCCGACCGGCCGGATTCGCGTTTGGGCGATGACGCCACATGGGACAGCGCCGAGGCCGCGCTGAAGGAGGCTTGCGTGCTGGCCGGTGTCGCCTACACGCTCAATCCCGGCGAAGGCGCGTTCTATGGGCCCAAGCTGGAATTCGTGCTTCGCGATGCCATAGGGCGCGACTGGCAATGCGGCACGCTGCAGGTGGATTTCATCGTGCCCGACAGGCTGGGCGCGCAATATGTGGGCGAGGACAGCGCGCGCCACACGCCGGTGATGCTGCACCGCGCGATCGTCGGCAGTTTCGAGCGATTCCTGGGCATATTGATCGAGCATTATGCTGGGCGCTTTCCGCTGTGGCTGGCGCCGGTACAGGTGGTGGTGGCCTCGATTGTGACGGATGCTGCGGAATACGCGGAAGAGGTGGCCGCAGCGATGCGCGCGGCCGGGCTGGAGGTGCGCACGGATACGCGCAACGAGAAGATCAACGCCAAGGTGCGCGAACACAGCCTGGCGCATGTGCCGGTTCTGGCCGTGGTCGGCCGGCGGGAGGCGGAGCGGCGAGAGGTGGCGCTGCGTCGGCTGGGCGGCGGGGAGCAGAGCGTGGTGGCGCTGGAGGTGGCTGTGCGCAAGTTGGGCGAAGAGGCGTTGGCGCCCGATTTGCGGCGGAAGAGGGTGTTGACTTCGTGAAGGTAAGATCAGGAAGATTGGGGGAGATGTGCCATCCCCCCCAAACCCCCCGTCATTGATGGACGCGGCGCCAGTACGGCTGACAGCCGATGCATTCATTGCCTGGGCGAGCGAGCGGCCGGACCTCCGCTGGGAATTGATCGACGGGCAGCCCATCGCCATGGCGCCCGAACGCGCCAGCCACGCGCGCATTAAGCTGCGCATCGCCGCGCGCCTGGATGCGGCGGTCGAGGCGGCCGGCGTGCCCTGTGAGGTGTTCGGCGACGGCATGGCCGTGCAGGTGGATGAGGCAACCGTCTACGAACCCGACGCCTTGCTTCGCTGCGGCGCGCCCCTGCCCGGCGACGCGGTCAAGATTCTTCGACCCGCTGATCGTGGTGGAGGTGGTCTCCCCCTCATCGCTGTCCCGCGATACGGGCGCCAAGCTCGTCGATTACTTCCGCATCCCCACCCTGCTTCACTACGTGATCGTGCGCACGCATGACCGCACCCTGGTCCATCACAGCCGGATGGATGGCGGCGAGATCATGACGCGGATCATCCGTGATGGCCCGATCGAGTTTGCCAGCTTGCTGGTGCTGGACGGGATCTTCCCGCCGGATCGGCCAGGTGCGCCGGACTAGGTGCAGGCCCTCGTCTTTCCGCGCGGCACACATTCCTTGATTACCGCCGTGTCAGGCTGCACATAGGCGCCGGACGCGTTTGCTGCGCCCACCGAAACATCCATAGGAGAGTTCCAT
>CAXUNZ010000170.1:0-7553 GCA_964252525.1 uncultured Acetobacteraceae bacterium | reverse complement strand
GCGCTATAGCGGCTTGGCCGGGGCCGGGGAAGTGGGGCGCGGGCTCTGATAGGCCAGGAAAAGACTGGGATTTCGTGAAGAGCTGGGGGGGATGTGCCATCCCCCCCAGACCCCCGTCTTCGGTTTAGCCCGAGCCAGATTGAAGACGGGGGGTCCGGGGGGGCAGGCACTGCTCCCCCGGTTCTTTTCAAGACGGCGAGCCCTAAGTACAGCACACCCACAGCGCCGCACGCATAAGCCCACCCGATCCCGGGCGGCGCGTAGCCAAAGGCGATCGTGCTTGTGCCGGCCGGAAGCGGCACCGCCTGAAACAGCCCGTCTTCCTGCGCCATCGCCACATCGCCCCCGTTGGCACGCGCCCGCCAGCCGGGAAAGAACAGCTCGCGGCGCACCAATCGTGCCGGCGCGCGGCAAGTCGCGCGAACCATGTCCCGGCCCTGCGCCACCAGATCGCATGCGCCGCCAGGGGCTTCGAAATAGGCTGCGGCATGGGCGAGTTCCCAGATCTCGACTTGAGAGTCGGTGAAAACCGGCTGCGCTACCCCGGTGGCGAACGGATGGGTGCCCGGCGCCGCAAGCACATATTTCACGCCGAGCGCCGCATAGGCGGAGAGCCTGTGGGCAAGCGCCTCCTGCCGCGACTCGCCGCCGACCGAACCTGGCGGGAATGCGCCGGTGAAGGCAACGGCGCTTGCGGCGGGATCGAGCTGGGCGCGCACGTAATCGACCCAGAGGCGCGGCACGGGAAGCAGATTGTGGTTGATGGAGGCCGACGCAAAGAACGCGCCGTAATTGGGCGCATAAGGCCCCAGCGTGAAAAAACGCCCAAGGCCGAGATGGTCTTGGAGGAAGCGCACCGCGGCCTTGTCATAGGTCGGGCTTCTTGCCCCGCTGGCCAACGGCAGGGTGGCGATAATCACCGCCTGGCCAACGAGCAGGCCCACGAGCCATGCGGCGGAAAGACGGCTGGGCGGCCGGGCCAAACTTCCCGCGCAGAGCGCGCCGATGGCCAAGGTCAGGCAGATGGTGAGCAACGGGAAGACGGCGAAATCCGGGTGATCGGCCTGCACGTGGCGCATCGCCGGCCAAGCCAGCGCCACGGCGCAGAGCGCGGCCGCGGCCCACGCCGCGTTCACCCAAAACAGCGCGGCCTTGCCGATGGGCGCGCCGCGATACCAGTCATCGAGCGTAAAGGCGGCAAGGATGATTGCCGCCATTTCCCAGGATGGCGGCGCGTAGCGCGCAAACCAGATTTCGTGCGCGAAGGGGATGAGACCTGCCGATATCGCCAGGGAAACAACGCACCAGAGCGCAAGCACGAGGCGCAGCGCCAGGTCTCGCGCGCCGCGCCGCAATGCCAGGGTTGCAATGGCGGCCAGCGGCAAGGCCAGCGCGCCGCCGGCCATGCCCCATGGCACAAAATGCCAGTCATAGCTGGGCGGCCCGAGCAGGGTCGGCAAAAGAATCTGCGCGGCACTGACCGCCGCCAGGCCGGGCAGATGCCCGCTATGCGCGCCGATATTAGCCAAAGTCAGATAATGCAGGAAAGGCAAGATGGCGGGCGCGGCCAGCAGAATGCCGCACGCGCCGCCACTGGCCATGCGCGTAGCCACGCGCAGCCTTTGGCCGCGCGGCACGCGGAAAATGCGCATGGCCGCCCAGATGAGTGCAAGCAAGAGGTAGATGACCGAGGTTTCGGGAAAGCCGGCGTAGAAGGCATAGGCGATGCCGATGGCGAGCAGCGCCCAGCCCGTGCTGCGCGCACGCTCAATGCCCAGCAGGATCACCGGCAGAAACGCGACCGGCAGCATCGGCGCGTGTCCCGTCCAGGCAAAGGTGGCGTTGAGTTCGTAGAGAATGCCGCCCAGCACGGCGATGGCGCAGGCCATGCCGAGTTGACGCAGAAGCGCAAAGCTCGCGACGCCGCCGAGTATCTGCAGGACGATTTTCAGGTACAGAACGCCGTCGAAAGCATTGAGCAGCAGCACGAAGGGCAGGAACAGCGCGCCACCCTGCATTTCAGCGCCGAGCGGCACGCCCACGCCGCTGAAATGATTCCACCACGGCACCTGTCCATGCAGCCATTGCCGTGCGGCCTCTCGGCCGAGCGCCTGCGTGGTAAAGCCCGCGTTCGGATCGATCCAGCCGGGCGAGCCATCCAGCAGCGGCGGGCGTGCCATGTGGCCAAGCCCGCTGACGAAATACAGCGGATTGGAGGAGACCAGGCCGCACAATTCCGGCGCGTGGACGATCAGCGGCGCGGCCAGCAGCAAAAGCCAAGGTGGCGTGCCGCGCATCGTCTCAGGAAAAGGCAAGGCAGCCTGCGAGAAGCCAGAGGAAGCCCTGCCGCATTCACCCGCCGCGCATGTAGTCCATCTTGCCCAGCGGCACACCGGCCTGGCGCAGGATGGCATAGGCGGTGGTGACGTGAAAATACAGATTGGGGAGGATGAAGCCGAGCAGGAACTGCTCGCCGGTAAAGGTCATTTCGCCTTGCGGAAACTTCACCGCAATCGATTTGTCCTCGCTGCCGTCGATCTGCGCCTGTGTCAGCGTGCCGATAAAGGCCTGGGTCTTGGCGATGCGTTCCTGCAATTCGGTGTAGGTGGATTCGGTATCCGGGTAGCTGGGCACCTCCACGCCGGCCAGACGGGCGGCGCCGGATTTGGCGATGTCGCTGGCAATCTGCACCTGGCGGGACAGAGGGTACATATCCGGCGCCAGCCGCGCCTCGAGCGAAACCCCATGCGCCTCGCCTTTTTTCAAAATATGCGCAAGGCCCTTCAGCGCCTGCGTGAACGCCGGAACAGAAACACCATACATCGAAACAGTCATAACAAGCTCCAAAGAGAAAAAGTTTTTTGGTTCTTTTTTTCAAAAAAGAACAATCCTTGCTTACCCTTCCCGCAACAACTCATTGATCGATGTCTTGGCCCGGGTCTGCTCGTCCACGCGCTTGACGATGACCGCGCACGCCAAACCCGGCCCCGGGCTGCCGTCGGGCAGCGCGCGTCCCGGCAGCGTGCCCGGCACCACCACGCTATAAGGCGGCACGCGGCCGGTCATAACCTCGCCCGTGGCGCGATCGACGATCTTGGTCGAAGCGCCCAGGAACACGCCCATCGACAGCACGCTGCCGCGGCCGACGACCACGCCTTCCGCCACTTCGGAGCGCGCGCCGATAAAACACTCATCCTCGATGATGACAGGGCCTGCCTGCAAGGGTTCGAGCACGCCGCCGATGCCTGCGCCGCCGCTGATATGGCAATTGCGCCCGATCTGCGCGCAACTGCCCACGGTCGCCCAGGTATCGACCATCGTGCCGCGGTCGATATAGGCGCCCAGATTGACGAAGCAGGGCATCAACACGACGCCAGGTGCGATGTAGGCCGAGCGCCGGACGATGGCGCCGGGCACCACGCGAAATCCCGCCTCGGTGAAGCGGTTGACGCCCCAGCCGGCGAATTTCAGCGCCACCTTATCGAAGGCGGACGCATTGCCCGGCCCGTGCATCAGCATGTTGTTTTCCAAGCGGAAGGACAACAGAACGGCCTGCTTCAGCCACACATTGATCAGCCAGGATTCCTCGCTGCCCGAAACCTGCCGCTCGGCCACGCGCAGCCGGCCGCAATCGAGTTCGTACAGCGCGGTTTCGATCGCCAGACGATCCTCTCCGCCGGTGAGCGCACTGACTGACTCGCGCGCCTCCCATAACGCCTCGATGCGCGCGCGCAAGGGACCGTGTGGATCTGGTTGTGGCTGGTTGTGCATGGATGACCGATTATCTGTGGATCAGTGTGCCGGGACCGGCTTCGGTGAAGAGTTCGAGCAGGACGGCGTGTGGCACGCGCCCGTCCAGAATCACCGCGCCGCGCGCGCCTTGCTGCACGGCGCGCAGGCAATTCTCGACCTTGGGGATCATGCCGCCCGATATCGTACCATCGGCAATGCCGTCCTGGGCGGCGCGCGCCGAAAGGTCGGTGATCAGGTTCTTCTCGGCATCCAGCACGCCGGCCACATCGGTCAGCATCAGCAGGCGCGTGGCGCCGAGTGCGCCGGCAATGGCGCCCGCGACGTCATCGGAATTGATGTTGTAGGTCTGTTCGTCCGCGCCCACGCCCACGGGCGCGATGACGGGGATCAAGCCGCTGCCGGTGAGTGCGTGCACCACGCGCACGTCGATATGCTCGGGCTCGCCGACCAGGCCGAGATCCTGAACGTGCTCGATATGCGTCTCAGGATCGATGACCGTTTTCTGCAGGCGGCGCGCGCGGATCAGTCCGCCATCCTTGCCGGAAATTCCCACGGCCAGCGCGCCGGCGCGGTTGATCAGCTCGGTCACCTGCTTGTTGACCGTGCCGCAGAGGACCATCTCGACGATTTCGACCATGGCCTCGTCGGTGACGCGCAGCCCGTCCACGAAGCGCGACTTGATCGCCAGCCTGTCGAGCATGGCATTGATCTGCGGGCCGCCGCCATGGACCACCACGGGATTGACGCCAACCTGTTTCAGCAACGCAATGTCCCGGCCGAACCCGGCGGCGAGTTCCGGATCGCCCATGGCGTGGCCGCCATATTTGACAACGATCACCGCACCGGCATAGCGGCGCAGAAACGGCAGCGCCTGCGCCAGGATGGCGGCCTGTTCGGAGGCGCGGCGAAAGGCGTCTGGGCTGTCGGTCATGGCGGCAGGGGCTTAGCAGGCCTGTGTGGCGTCAATGTGGCCATCAGGCGGGCGTAAGCACGTGGATGACACGGCTGACAAACAGATCCTTCGTCCTGGCGCCATAGGCCGCCATGTGCGGGGATGCGGCGTGCGCGGCAAGCGCCGCGGCGTCCTGGTATTTCTCGATGACGGCAAAGCTGTCATCGCCCAGCTTGGTCTGAAAGCGGCCCATGTCGGGCGCATCGACGACAGGGACGTATTCGATGCAGCCGGGTTCGGCGAGCACGGCGGGCATATTCTCGCGAAACGCCGCCAAGGCGGCGTCACGCTGGCCGGGCTTGGTGGTGAGGATGGCAAGGACATGAATCATGAGTGCGCTTCCCTGTGTTGTGCGTTCCACCGTGCCATGATGGCTTCGTAGAGACGGAAGAAAACGGCGCGCTGAAATTTCAGCGGCTGATCGATGACCAGATCGTCGTTGGACGTGATGATTTCGCGCATGTCGAGCAGCACCGCTTGTGCGAAGGGTTCGGCCGCCTTGCGCACCACGCGATTGACACGGCGCACCCATTCGGCCGTGACCGTGGTGCCGTCCGCGGTCAGGCGCTGCTCATTGGCCAGAAGCAGGATCACCATCGTACCGCCGGGCGCGCGCGCGATCATGTCCGCGACCGTCTGCCGCAAAATATCGTCCGGCGTCGTGCCGACGTAATCGAAATCGCGCGAGAGCACATCGATGACGCCTTCATCCACGCCCGGCGCATCGCGATCCCAGTTGCGGAAATCGTTTGCCCGATTGCCAAGCTTGGCATACATCGCCTTGGCGGCTGCGGGATTGAAGGCTACGGGGATCAGCGCACCCGTGGCGCGGTGGCGATAGAGGTTGGCGCCCGCCTCGGTCCAGAAATTCAGCACCCACAGCATGCGCGCGGCGGGCGGCGGGGCTGCGATGAAGGAGGTGAAATCGGCATCGATATAGCCGAGGCGGGCAAAAGCCTCGCGCGCGCCGGGCGGCACGCCGTGCAGCGCGTAATGGGCGAAGATCGAATGGTTCAGCGGCATGGTGCGGCCGTCGCGCACCGTATCGAAATCCTCGACGATTTCGTGCGCGACCATGCTGAAATAGTGCGAGAGCGGGCGCACATGGCAGGTGCCGCGGGCATAGACCACATCCAGCATGCGCGCGGGCGGCGCCTGGTGTTCGGCGCCGCTGCCGAGCTGCGCCAGGCTGATCCAATCCACGGACTGCGTGCGTGCGGCGGGATTGCCGAGCACATCGCCCACGATGCGCAGCGCGGGACGTCCGAGGCGCTGATAGAGCCAGTCCTCCACACCCATGTTGAGAATGCGGCAGGAGAAACAGAAATGTACCAGGGCGCGCGGCTTGGCGCGGCTGTGATGCAGGACGAACAGGCCGCAATACCCGTAATCCCCGTAGCGGTCCCGCACGCGGATAATGCCCGCGGGGTAATCCTGGTTGGCAAGCATGCCGGCCAGCATCGTCCTGGCCTGCGCACCGTCTTCGGGCAATCTGCGCTTGGTGAAGTTGAGCTGATTGGTTCGGTTGATCAATTCCACCGCGCGTTCCAGATGCGCGGTCACGTCGAAATCGATTTCGACAGCAATGCCGCTCTCGCGCAAAAAGGCGTGCGCGTCGGTGGCGCGCGTGGCGGCCGCGTGGCGGTTGGCCAGCAGGCGATATTGCTTAAGGCGCGTCAGGCCGGGATCGTCCTTGCCGCGGCACAACCGATCGTCCAGCAGGCGTGGCAAGATATCCGGCCCGGCGAGCTGGATCGTGGGCACGTAATGCGCCGCCTCGGCCAGATTGTGCGGATTGTCGTCGATGAAGAGTACGCTGGCCGGACGCAGGCCGATGGCCTCGATCAGGGCGGCAAGGCGCGGCCCCTTGGGCTGCCAGTCGATGCTGGGAAGGATGAAGTGGTCCCACAGGCCGTGTTCGGTCAGCACGCGCTGCACGTCTTCGGGGTCGTTCTTGGAGCAGATCGTGCTGATGATGCCGCGTTGCGCGAGTGTCACCACGATGTGCTGGCACTCATCGCGCCAAACGATGCCGCCCTCGCTCAGGGTGCCGTTCCAGAAGGTTTCGTCCAAATCCCAGACGACCAGGCGGACCGGTTCGGCGGCGGCGATCGTGTCCAACGCGTCTCCTCTCCGAGAAAAGGCTTGAGGGGATGTGCCGTCCCACCCGGATCTATCTTAACGTCGCGCCGATCTTACCCGCAGCTTGCACGATCTTTGCAGACACCGCCTCAATCTCCGCGTCGGTCAGCGTCTTCTCGCGCGGCTGAAGCGTCACTTCCACCCCGAGCGATTTCCGCCCAGCCTCGATCTTATCGCCCACATAGACATCGAACAGCACCACGGCGGCAATCAGACCGCGTTCGGCGCCGCGCACCGCGCGCAGCAATTTTTCGGCCGGCAGATCGGCGGGCGCCAGAAAGGCGAAGTCGCGGCGCAATGGCTGCAGGCTGGGCAGGTCGGGGGCGGCGCGCCGGCGGCGCTTTGGCTCGGCAATGTCGTCGAGGAAGATTTCGAAGGCCACAGCCGGGCCATCCAGCCCCAGCCGCGCGTGCAGGGCCGGGTGCAATTCGCCGAACTGGGCGAGCACAGTGCGCGGCCCCTGCCTTACCACGCCGGAACGGCCGGGATGATACCAGCCCGGCGCGCCCGGCGCGCTGGTCAGCGCCTCCATCGGCACGCCCAGCGCGGCGAGCACGGCCCACACATCGCCCTTGGCATCCAGCGCTTGCACGGGCGCCGATGGACCCAGCCAGTGGCGCGGCCAGTGGCCGGTGCGCAGACCGCAGGCGAGCAGCGATTGGCCGGCCTCGGCATAGCCGGGACCGATTTCGAACAGGGCGGCGTC
>CAXUNZ010000169.1:0-7568 GCA_964252525.1 uncultured Acetobacteraceae bacterium | reverse complement strand
GCCTGTTTCCTCGCCGGCCGTACCTTTTTTCCCCCTGCACCCCGGCGGGGGGGGGGGGCACGTGCACGGGAAGAGCTCGATGGTGAAGGCTTTCGCCAGCGAAATGGCGCCGGGCGCGCGGCGATGAGCGTCTCGGCCTCGCGCCTGGGGCATGTCGGGCTGGTGGTGATCGATGCGCCGCCGAACAACCATGTCAACGTGGCGCTGGTGCGCGACGTGGCGGACGCGCTGGAGGCTTTCGACGCAAACGATGAATGCCGCGCCCTGGTGTTGGCCAGCGAGGGGCGCGTGTTCTGCGGCGGGGCTGATCTGTCTAGGCCGGCGGGGCTGGAGCGGAAGGCGGACTCCACGGTCAACCCGCTTTACGATCAGGCGGCGCGGCTGTTCGGCACGCGCAAGCCGATCGTGGCCGCGGTGCAGGGCGCGGCTGTCGGGGCTGGACTGGGACTGGCGCTGGTGGCCGATTTTCGTGTGGCCGCGGAGGAAGCGCGGTTTTCGGCCAATTTCGTCAAGCTGGGATTTCACGCGGGCTTCGGCATTTCTTACACCCTGCCGCGGGTAATCGGCCTGCAACGCGCTTCGCTGATGCTGCTGACCGGGCGGCGGATCAAGGCGGGTGAAGCGCTGGCTTGGGGGCTGATCTACGAGCTGGCACCATCCGGCGAAGTCCGGGCGCGCGCCTTGTCGCTCGCGCGGGAAGTCGCGGACAACGCGCCCTTGGCGGTAGAGGCCACACGCGCGACCTTGCGCCGCGGCCTGGCCGAGGCGGTGCGTTCGCAGACGGCCGATGAATTGGCAGAGCAGCATCGGCTGATGGGAACGGCGGATTTTCGCGAGGGGCTGCGTGCCGTCGCCGCGCGGCGAGTGGGCGTGTTTCAGCGGCGCTAAGGCAAACCCAAGTCGCTATTTGGGACGGAGACCTTCATAAGACACTGAACAGATGACGGGGGGTTTGGGGGCAGGCACTGCTCCCCCAATCTTTGCTTATGCACACCAAACCGCCAGATCACACGGCACTTGGGCAAACTCTGCGCCGCCGCCACGTCACCATGATCACCGTGGGTGGCATCATCGGCGCGGGGCTGTTCGTCGGCAGCTCCGCCTCCATTGCCGCCATCGGTCCGGCCGCGGTGCTGAGCTACGCGCTGGCCGGACTGGTGATCCTGTTCATCATGCGCATGCTGAGCGAACTGGCCGCGGGCGCGCCGAACACCGGCAGCTTCACGGAGTTCGCCCGGCTTGGCCTGGGGGATTGGGCGGGCTTCACCGCCGGCTGGCTCTACTGGTATTTCTGGGTGATCGTGCTGCCGATCGAAGCGCTGGCCGGCGCCAGGCTGCTGTCGGCCTGGGTGCCGGGCGTGCCGGTCTGGGCGCTGGGCACGCTTCTGCTGAGCGTGATGGCCGCGGTGAATTTGCTCTCGGCGCGTTCATTCGGTGAATTCGAGTTCTGGTTTGCTTCTATTAAGGTTGCGGCGATCCTGATCTTCATCGTGATTGCGGGCGCCTATGCCTGCGGGCTTGGCGCACCGGCCGGGCCGCGCTTTGCGGCCCTGACTGGGCACGGCGGATTTGCGCCGCATGGCTTGGCGGCGATCCTGTCCGGCGTCACGACCGTCATCTTCTCCTTCGTGGGCGCGGAGATCGTTACGATCGCGGCGGCGGAATCCAAGGAGGGCGCGCGGGCTATTGCGCGGCTGACCAGTTCGGTGGCCATACGCATCCTGTTGTTTTTCGTCGTCTCGATCTTCCTGATCGTATCAATCGTGCCATGGGACAGCATTCACCCCGGGGACAGCCCTTTTGCACTGGCGCTGGAGCGGATCGGCATTCGGCGCGCGGCCACCATCATGAATCTCGTGGTCATGACCGCCGTGTTGAGCTGCCTGAACTCCGGCATTTACGTGACGTCACGCGTGCTCTTCACCTTGGCGGAACGCGGGGATGCGCCGCTGTGGCTGGTGGCGGTCAATGCACGGCAAGTGCCGGCGCGCGCAATATTGGCGGGCGCGCTGTTCGGCTATGCCGCCATGGCGGCGGCGATCCTGTCGCCGACGCGCGTTTTTACGTTTCTTGTCGATGCCTCGGGCGCCATTGCGCTAGTCAATTACCTGCTGGTGGCTCTGGCTGAACTGCGTCTGCACCAGGTCTGGCAGGCCCGCGCCCCCGAGCGGCTGAGTTTACCGATGTGGTTCTTCCCTTACGCGAGCTGGGGCGTTGCTTGCGTCATCGTTGCCGTGCTGGCGGCAATGGCGGCCAATCCCGCGCAGCGCAGCGAATTCGTTAGCAGCGCCTTGCTGGTTTCTTTGGTGCTGGTGCTTTATGCAGGGTTGCGGCGCAAAGCCAGAGAGATATCCTCGTAAGGAAGACTGGGGGAGATGTGCCATCCCCCCCAGACCCCCCGTCATTGTTTTAAGCGCCCGCTAGCGTCAGCTCATCGACCATAATTGTTGGCGCATCCGTTCCGCGCCGGAACACCAGGTCGTTTGCCGGCGTCAGGTGCATGAACATCTCCAGCAGGTTTCCGGCAATGGTGATTTCTGCCACCGGCTCGGCGAGCGCGCCATGGCGGATCATGAAGCCCGCGGCGCCGCGGCTGTAATCGCCGGTCAATGGATTGAGGCTGTTGCCGATCATCTCCGTCACGTAGAGACCTTCCACAATCCCGCCGATCATGTCCGCGGGCGATAATGTGCCCGCCGCCATGTAGAGATTGGTGGCCGACGGGCCGGGTGGGCTGCTCGTGCCGCGGCTCGCATGACCGGTGCTGGCCATGCCGAGCTGGCGCGCGCTGCGATCGTCCAGCAGCCAGGTCTGCAGCACGCCGTCAGCCACGATCTCCTGCCTGCGCGTCGGCACGCCCTCGCCATCGAACGTGCCGGAACGGCTGCCGCGCACGCGGCGCGGATCGTCGATGATGGAAATTCCGTTTTGGAAAAGCCGTTGGCCCAATTTGTCCTTCAGGAAGCTGGTGCCGCGCGCCACGCTGGCGCCGTTGATGGCGCCGGAGAGATGGCTGACCAGGCTTCCGGAGACGCGCGGATCGTACACCACTGGCATCTTCGCGGTTTTTGGCCGGACCGGATTCATGCGCGCCACCGCACGATCGCCGGCGCGGCGGCCGATGCTGACAGGATCGTCAAGATCGCTAAGATGCACCGTGCTGTGGTAATCGTAATCGCGCTGCATATCCGTGCCCTGGCCGGCCAGGACGGAGGCGGAGACGGAATGGCTTGTCCGCGCGAAATGGCCGGCGAAACCGGCGGAGGTCGCCAGATAGACGTCCGTGCGGCCGTAGCCGGCGCTGCCGCCTTCGGAGTTGGTGACGCCCGGCACTTGCAGGGCCGCTTCCTCGGCGGTCTGGGCGCGCTCGATCAGGCTGGGCAGATCGGGCTCCTGCGCGTCCAGCAGATCGAGCGCGCCGCCATCCTCGGGCGTGCGCACCGCCTGTTCGGAGAGTGCGCTATAGGGGTCTTCGGGCACGACGCGCGCCATGGCCACGGCACGGCCGGCGAGCGCGGCAAAGCCTGAAGGGTCCACGCTGCTGGCAGAGACGATGGCGCTGCGCTGGCCCACGAAGACGCGCAAGCCCAGGTCCCGCGACTCCGCGCGTTCCAGGGTTTCCATCTGGCCGAGGCGACGCTCGACGTTGACCGAGGTGCGCGCATAGAGGATGGCGTCGGCCGCGTCGGCCCCGGCGCTGCGGGCGTGCTTGATCAGGTCGGCTAGCACTTCAACAGACATGTGGTCCTTTCTTGGGGCTCCGCCCCAAACCCCCGCTGGGGCCTGAGGCCACAGACCCCCGATTTTGGCGGATCCGTGGAGCTAGGCGGCGAGCCGCTCCACAATTTGCGGCAGCCCGGGCACCCGCTCCGCCGGCCCCATCGCCGCCAGTGTCGGCCGCCCGCGGAACACCCTGGCCGCCGCGCGCCGGACATCTTCCACGGTGACGGCATCGATCCTGGCCACTGTTTCCACGGTCGGAATGATGCGCCCAAACACCTGAAGTTGCCGCGCCAGTTGCTCGCACCGGCTGCCCGTGCTTTCCAACGACATCAGCAAGGACGCCTTGGTCTGCGTGCGCGCGCGGCGCAACTCCGCTTCCTTGACGTCCATCTGCACGCGCGCCAGCTCTTCCAGCGTCACCGGCACCAGTTCGGCCGCTTCGTCCTCGCCGGTGCCCGCATAAATGCCGAACAGGCCGCCATCCATGTAGGGGGCCGCGAAACTGTAGATGCTGTAGACTAGACCGCGTTTTTCCCGAATCTCCTGGAACAGGCGGGACGACATGCCGCCGCCCAGCAGAGTGCTCAGCAATTGCACAGGATAATAATCGGCGTCGTCATAGCTCACGCCCGGGAAGCCCAGCACGATGTGCACCTGATCCAGATCGCGCGCCTCGCGGAACTCTCCGCCGCCATAAACGCCCGCAGCCGCCGCATGCGGCATATCCACGCGCAGATCGGCAAAATGTTGACCGACTAGATCGACGACGCGCTCGTGGGCCAAGTTGCCCGTGGCCGCGACGACAACATTTTTGGCCGCGTAATGGCTGTGCATATAGGCCGCAATCTCCTGCCGGCGCAGATTGCGTATGATCTCCTCGGTGCCCAACACCGGCCGTCCCATCGCCTGATGGGGATAGGCCGCCTCCTGAAAATGATCGAAGATGATATCGTCCGGCGTGTCGTTGGCCTGGCCGATTTCCTGCAGGATCACGCCGCGCTCGCGCTCCACCTCATCGGGCGCAAAGACAGAGTGCGTCAGGATATCGCCGATGATGTCGGCGCCGAGTGCGAGGTCTTCCTTGAGCAATTTGACGTAGTACGCCGTCTGTTCGCGCGCCGTGTAGGCGTTGATATGGCCGCCGACGTTCTCGACCGCTTCGGCGATTTCGGCCGCATTGCGCCGTTCGGTGCCCTTGAACGCCATGTGCTCCAGAAAATGGCTGACGCCGTTCTGCGCCGCCTCCTCGTTGCGCGTTCCGCTGGCCACGTAGGCGCCGAGCGAGACCGTCTCCACCCGGTCCATGCGTTCTGTCACCACGGTCAGGCCGGAGGCAAGCGTGGTGACCTGAACGGTATCGGGGTTCATGCGGCGTTCCTTGACGAAAAAGCGCGGAGTTGACCCTGGATTTCGGCCAGGTCGTTGCCCGCGACGGAGAAGCTTTCCGGCCGATCATACAGGTCCGCCAGATGCGGCGGCAGGGGGGGGCGGAAGCCGACGGCGCGTTCGATGGCGTCGGGAAATTTGGCGGGATGGGCGGTCGCGGTGACCACCACCGGCACCCCGGGAGGCGCCATACCGGCAGCGGCGATTGCGGTGGCGGTGTGCGGGTCGGCCAGGTAGCCGCTCGTCCGCCAGGTGGCGCGTATCTGCGCGAGCGTGCCGGCATCGTCAAGCCGCAGGCCGGAAAATTCGGCGCGCGCGGCGTGCCAGGCGCTCTGAGGCACCGCCATGCGGCCGGTGTGGCGGAAGCCGGTCATGATGGAAGCCGTGCGTTGCGCGTCGCGCCCCAGCAATTCGAACAGCAGACGCTCGAAATTGCTCGACACGCCGATATCCATGCTGGGCGAGACGCTCGGTTCGATCGGGCGCGCGGACATGTCGTTTTCGGCCAGGAAGCGCGTCAATATGTCGTTGTGATTGCTGGCGACCATCAGGCCCGCCACCGGCAGGCCCATGCGGCCCGCCGCCCATGCGGCCAGCACGTTGCCGAAATTGCCGGTGGGAACGGCGAAGCTCACCGCGCGGTCCGGCGCACCCAGAGCCAGGGCGGCGCTGACGTAATAGGGGATCTGCGCGGCGATGCGCGCCCAGTTGATGGAGTTGACCGCCGAGAGGCGCAGCGCGCCGCGGAACGGCGCGTCGGCAAAGGCGGCTTTGACCAGGTCTTGGCAATCGTCGAAATTGCCGCGCACCGCGATGTTGCGCACGTTGGGCGCGCCCACGGTCGTCATCTGCCGGCGCTGGACCTCGCTGGTGCGGTCCAGCGGATGCAGGATGGCGATATCGACATGGCTGCTGTCCCGGCAGGCTTCGATGGCGGCCGAGCCCGTGTCGCCCGATGTGGCGCCCAGAATGGTGATGCGCTCTTCGCGCGCGGCCAGCACGTGTTCGAACAGCCGGCCGAGCAGTTGCAGGGCGAGGTCCTTGAAAGCGAGCGTCGGGCCGTGGAACAGCTCCTGCACCCACAGCTCGGGGCCGATCTGGACAAGGGGAACGATGGCGGGGTGGCTGAAACCGGCATAGGCGGCGCGGCAGAGGGTCAACAGGGCGTCTTGGGTGATGGCGCCCTCGGCGAAGGGGGCGATGATGCGGGCGGCAAGTTCGGGGTAGGGCAGGCCGCGGAGGGCGCGGAGTTCGGTGGCGGAGAAATGGGGCCAGGTGGCGGGCATATAGAGGCCGCCGTCTTCGCCCATGCCCGTCAGCAGGGCGCCGGCAAAATCCTGGGCCGGCGCTTGGCCGCGGGTCGAGATGTAGCGCATCAACCCAACATAGGCGCTGGTGGTGTTCGGGCCAACCAGGCTTTGGCTGACCACGATCTGGAGGGGATGTGTCTCTACTCCAGACCGTCTTCACCCAAGGCGGCCACGATGCGCCAGCGAGAAGGAGGTTGATTGTATCTGCTGGGCTGCGCCTTCGATGTTAGGAGGCATCATGATGCTAGTTAATCGATTGTGGTTCGCCTCCTACACGAGCGTGATGGCCCTCGCCATTCTCGCGGTGTTTCCTACCGCTTGGGCACTGATCGCCCTCTTGGCCTTTCGCCCCAACCCAGAGCGAATTGTTGATATCTCGGTAGGGCGGTTGCGTTTTCACGTCGCAAACAAGTACCTCGTTGTCCCATGGCCCAACAACGAAAGCCCGGATGCGGAGGCCATGCTCATGGCGCGTATTACCAAGCAGATGCACTTACCTTCTGGGCTTGATGACCGGCAGTCTCTGTCGATGAAGTTTGATCTGCCGGATTTGTCTCCGGGCACCTTGCACAACGATCGTTCTGTCATCGCCATTCTTGACTATAAGGGCATCCAAATTGTGCCGCGGCAAACCGTGGCGGCTATGGTGAACTTTGGCGACGCTCGTGGGATTGTGACGCGGGCGCCTGATGTCGATACTGCTCGCTACAGCGCCTTCTGGCTGCGGCCTTGGGCCCCCTTTGCACACAGTTTGAAGGCAGAAAATACGAGTGAGGGCCGGCACAGTGAGGAAGTCCGCTACGTCAGTAAAAGCGGAACTGCCCCGCAGGGGGTCGATTGCCTGTTTGCCTATCTTCCAAACCGACATCCTGCTGACTGCACAACGGTTGCGGCATTGTTTGCCGACCGATTTGCGCCCTTTGCCAATGGCAAGCCGCCCTACACCATAAGCCTGACAATACCGCTCGATCAAATCGACGTTTTTCAAAAGATCATCAGTGCCGTTTCCGCCAAATTGCAGACGTTCATCTCCAGCTAGACGCCTGCCGCACGCGCAACGCTGAGCTTATGCTCGCAAGCGTGAACCGCAGGTCGTGTGAAACACCTCAGTCGCCAGCGGGTGCAAGGCCCGCCCGCGCAGCCTATGCT
>CAXUNZ010000168.1:0-7578 GCA_964252525.1 uncultured Acetobacteraceae bacterium | reverse complement strand
ATGTGCCATCCCCCCCAAACCCCCCGTCGATCTTAGGACGCCGCCTCAAATAATGACGGGGAGTCTGGGGGGATGGCACATCTTCCCCAGTCTTCTGAAGAGTCAATCTTTCTACTTGTTGGTATCACTCCCCCACCGCGGCCATCTGCACCGCCGCCACCGCATGCGGCGTAAAGAGCGCCTGCACCTGCGCGAAGCCCCAGCGCAGATGGTCGCGGGTCACGCTCTCCACGCCCTGACGCGTGCGCAGGTAATCGATCCAGTATGTTGCCACAATCCAGGCGTTCACCACCAGGCGGTCGAGCTCCTCGGGCGGGGCGGTCAGGCGCCCCTCGGCGACCATCCCGGCCAAAGCCTGGCGCACGCGCGCCTGTCCGCGATCGGTCAGCGCCGCCAGCCGCGGCTTGAGCGTGGGTGCGAGGCGATAGACGCTGGCGCCGTAAAAGCAGCGCCACTCCCACATCAGGTCGAACCACTCGGTGATGTAGTGGCGGTAGGGCTCCTCGGCCGGGCGCGGCGGGCGGCGGCCGCGCCAACTGACCGCGACCTGATCGAGTGCCGCCTCGAACTCGTCGAACAGAGCCACCAGGATCTGCTGCTTGCGGCGGAAATGGTAGTGCAGGTTGCCTTCGCTGATGCCGACTGCGTGGGCGATTTCGGCCGTGGTCACCTCGGCCGGCCCGCGTTCGTTGAACAAAGCGCGGCAGGCTTCCAATATCTTGGCGCGCGTGCCGGTCCGATCCTCCCTGACTGCCTGAATCGCTTCCTCCGCAAGCCTACCTGTCGTGCTTGGCCGCGCCGGGCGGTTTCATTGACAGGCTTAGGGTGCCCACCCAAACTTGGGGCGACTATGACGCACGGTTCAGGAGTGGTCCAGCGGGCCGCCGTGCCAAAAGACACACGTTCAGGGAGCCGTTCATGCGCGAAGCCGTCATCGTGTCCACCGCCCGCACGCCCATCGGGCGGGCCTATCGCGGCGCCTTCAACGATACGCATGGCGCGACCCTGGGCGGGCACGTCATTGCGGAAGCGGTAGGCCGCGCCAAGGCGGAGCCGGACGAGATCGAGGATGTCATTCTGGGCTGCGCGCTGCAGCAGGGCGCCACAGGGGGCAATATTGCGCGGCAGGCGGCCATCCGCGCCGGCCTGCCGGTGAGCGCGGCGGGAACGACGGTGGATCGCCAATGCAGTTCGGGCCTGCAGGCCATTGCCATTGCGTCCAACCGCGTGGCCGTGGATGGCGTGCCGATGGCGGTGGCCGGCGGGCTGGAAAGCATCAGCCTGGTGCAGACCGACAAGATGTTCCGCGCGGCGGATGATTGGCTGGTCGAGCACAAGCCGGACATTTACATGGCCATGATCGACACGGCGGAGATCGTGGCGCAACGCTACCAGGTAACGCGCGAGCGCCAGGATGCCTATGCGCTGGAAAGCCAGCGCCGCACCGCGGCTGGCCAGGCGGCCGGGCGCTTCGATGCAGAAATCGTGCCGATGGAAAGCACCATGGCGGTGGTCGACAAGGCAACGGGCGCGGTCAGCCACAAGACAACGACACTGGCCAAGGATGAAGGCAATCGGGCAGACACCACGATGGAGGGTTTGCGCGGCCTGAAGCCTGTTCGCGGCGAGGGTCACGTCATTACCGCTGGCAATGCCTCACAGCTCAGTGACGGCGCCTCGGCCTGCGTGGTGATGGAAGCGGGCGAGGCCAGCCGGCGCGGGCTGACGCCGCTCGGGCGCCTGAGGTCTCTTGCGGTGGCCGGGTGCGAGCCAGACGAGATGGGCATCGGCCCCGTGTTTGCCATTCCGCGCCTGCTGGAGCGCAATGGCTTGTCGATGGATGACATCGATCTTTGGGAGCTGAACGAGGCGTTCGCGGTGCAGGTGCTCTATTGCGCCGACCGGCTGGGCATCGATCCGGCCAAGCTGAACGTGGATGGCGGGGCCATTTCGATCGGCCACCCCTATGGCATGTCGGGCGCGCGCATGGCGGGGCATTTGCTGATCGAGGGACATCGCCGCGGCGCGAAGCTGGGCGTGGTGACGATGTGTGTCGGCGGTGGAATGGGCGCGGCGGGGTTATTCGAAATATTTTAGGTTGTGTTTGCGTACTCGCCGGAGCAACGCGTACGCAAACAGACAAAAGTCTTTTGCTTCTTTTCTTCAGAAAAGAAGAATTCTTCTTTCTGCTAGGATCAGACCATGGAGCTCCCCGGCAAGATCGTCATCGTCACAGGCGCCGGCAGCGGCATAGGCCGCGAGCTCGCCCGCCGCGCCGGCAGCCTGGGCGCCAGCCTCGTCATCTGCGCCGATCTGCACGAAGCCGCCGCGCGCGAAACCGCCGCCGCGATCGGCGAGCGCGCCACCGCCTTTCATTGCGACGTCGCCATCGAGGACGACATCATTGCGCTGGTGCGCGAGGCGGAAAAGGCGGGCCCGATCGGTTTGTTCTGCAGCAATGCCGGCATTATTTCGGCCGATCCCGATTTCGACAACGCGGCGTCGGCCCCGAATGCGGCGTGGCAGCGCAGCTGGGGCGTGCATGTCATGGCGCATGTCTATGCCGCGCGCGCGGCGCTGCCTGGGATGATGCAGCACAGGTCAGGATATTTCCTCAATACGGTCTCGGCCGCGGGGCTGCTGAGCCAGATCGGTTCGGCGGTCTATTCCACGACCAAGCATGCCGCCATAGGCTTTGCCGAAAGCCTGGCGATCGCCTCGCGCGATCACGGCATCGGCGTCTCCGTGCTCTGTCCGCAGGGCGTGGCCACAGGCATGACCGCGGGCGGATTTTTCTCCGGCGCGGACGTCGATGGCGTGCTGACCGCCGAAGCGTGCGTGGATGCGGCGATTGAGGGGCTCAGGCGCGAGGATTTCGCCATCCTGCCTCATCCCAAGGTCGCCGATTACACCAGGCTGAAGACGGAAAACTACAATCGCTGGATCGGAGGCATGGCCAAGCTGCGGCGGCGGATCGCGGCATTGCGCGCGGAGCACCTCTCGCGCAGCACGGCAGATGTCTGAGAATTTCGACTACGTCATCATCGGCGGCGGCCCGGCCGGGTGTGCGCTGGCCGCGCGCCTGGCCGAGGCGCGGCCGGATTGGCACGTCGCCCTCATTGAGGCGGGGCCGGCGCGCGGCGGTGCCGCGTCCGACATTCCGATGGGCCTGGCCTTGATGGTCGCCAGCAAGAGCGCGCGCAATTACGGCTACCAGACCGTGCCGCAAACCGAGCTGAACAACCGTCGTGGCTTTGCACCCCGCGGGCGCGGCCTGGGCGGCAGCAGCCTGATCAACGCCATGATCTATATCCGTGGTCAGCGTCAGGATTACGAAGGCTGGGCACGCGAGCATGGTTGCCATGGCTGGGACTGGAACGACGTGCTGCCCGCCTTTCGCCGCAGCGAGAACAATGAGCGCGGAGAGGATGATTTTCACGGCACCGGCGGCCCTCTGAACGTTGCCGATCTGCGCACGCCCAATCCGGTCGCCGCCGCCTTCATCGAGGCCGGGGTGCAGGCTGGTTTTCCGCGTAACGACGATTTCAATGGCGCGGATCAGGAAGGTGTGGGCTGGTATCAGGTCACGCAAAAAGGCGGCGCGCGTTTCAGCGCCGCGCGCGGGTATCTGGGCACGCCTCGTGGCAATCTGGCCGTGCTGACAGACTGCCAGGCGCAGCGCATTCGCTTTAACGACAAGCGCGCCACCGGGGTCGAAATCCTGCGCGGCACGCAGCGTGTCACCATCGGCGCCCGCGCGGAGGTCATCGTCTCCGCCGGTGCGTTCGGCTCGCCGCAATTGCTGCAGGCGTCAGGCATCGGGCCGGCCGCGCATCTGCGCGACATGGGTATTGAAGTGCTGCATGACAGCCCGGAGGTCGGGGCCAATCTGCAGGACCACATCGACTACACGATCAATCGCAAGTTCCGCCATCCGGCACTTTTCGGCACGGATGCGCGCATCGTGCCCGCGCTGTGGAAAGGCTGGCAGGATTACAAGCGTGACGGCACCGGCATGATGACGACCAATTTCGCGGAATCCGGCGCTTTCCTGCGCACACGGCCGGAGCTCGACCGGCCGGATATCCAGTTGCATCTCATTACGGCGCTGGTCGATGACCACGGGCGCCGTCGTCACATGGCGCGCGGCTACTCCTTGCACACCTGCGTGCTGCGCCCGAAAAGCCGCGGCACGGTGCGCCTGGCCAGCGCCGACATGCGCGATCCGCCGCTGATCGATCCGCGCTTTCTCACCGCGCGCGAGGACATGGATACGCTGAGCGCCGGCGTGTCGCTCGCGCTGCGCATCCTGGAACAACCGGCAATGGCCGGCTTCGATGGCCCCGCCTTTCACGGCACGGGGCGCGAGGAGGGCGAGGCGTTGATGCCGCTGATCCGCGCGCATGCCGACACGATCTATCATCCCGTCGGCACTTGCCGCATGGGCGGCGATGAGGGCGCCGTGCTGGACCCGCAGTTGCGCGTGCGCGGCGTGGAGGGATTGCGCGTGGTGGACGCGAGCATCATGCCCACGCTGATCAGCGGCAACACGCAGGCGCCGAGTGCCATGATCGGCGAGCGCGCATCCGATTTCATCCGCGCCAGCAACGCGCCGGCGAGAGCGGCGGCCTGAACCGGTTCATGACGGAAGCGAACACCCGCTTCGCGCTCGAACTGATCGTCAATATCGCGCTTCCCTGGGCCACCTACACGCTGCTGGTGCCACACACGAGCGAGTTCGCCGCCATTGCCTGGTCCGCGGCGCCGCCCACCTTGTGGAGCCTGGCCGAGCTCGTCCGCCACCGTAAGCTGGATGCGCTCAGCGTGCTCGTGCTTGCGGGCATCGTGCTGTCGCTGGCCGCACTTGCCTTCGGCGGATCACCCCGCATGCTGATGGTGCGGGAAAACCTGTTCACGATCCCGATCGGCATTGCCTTCCTGGTCTCGCTCGGCCTGAAGAAGCCGCTGATATATTATGCCGCCGCGGCCACACTGGCACGAGGCGGCCCCGAGCAGCTCGCCGAATTCGAGGCGGCCTGGAAAAATCCGGCGGTGCTTCAAAGCCTGCGCGTGATTTCCCTGGTCTGGGGGGTGGGCCTGGTCGCGCAGGGCCTTGTGCTTGGCTGGATGGCCTGGACCTGGCCTATTCCGACATATCTTTGGGCATCGCCGATCATTGGCTACGGGATTTTCGCGCTTCTTGGCGCGTGGACCTGGCAATACCGCCGCCGCCGCCGGCAGCTCGCGCAAACGCTGCCTTACACCAACAAGCAGAGAGAATGACTCTTCAAAAGACTGGGGGAGATGTGTCACCCCCCCCCCAGACCCCCCGTCATATTTTAAGCAGTGTCCTTAAATCGTCTTTTCCTTCGACGACGTGTAAATCTCAATGGGTTTGGTATTATCCTTCGGCTTCCTTGTCCGACCAGCCCTGATGGCGCACCTCCGGACCGATGTCAGGCTCCATGGCGCTGATTTGCGTCATATCGGCCATCGGCGTGCCGTCCGCTTCACTGCTGATCACATCGATATACCGCATGCCAAAGGCCACAGACTCGGGTCCAAAGGTGCGCACCTGGTGTACGGTGGAGGCCAGCACCGGATCACGCGCCTCAATCGCCACGAATATGCTGAGGTCGGCGGCAGTCAGGGCGGCCGCATCCATGCCGTGCAACGGACTCTGCGCGTCGATGACGTGCATCAGCGTCCAGGTCAGCGGAAAGACCGGCAGGCGCGCACGCAGCAGCGGCAATTCCACGACACGCCGGAAGATGGTGCCCTCTTGGGTATGCTCACGCAGCAGCACGTTCAGCGTGGCGCGCGCATCGGCAAGCGGGGCGAGCCGGCCATTGCCGAAGCGCAGCATCAGCGTGGGCTGGCCGCCGTGCTGGCAGACGGTTAGCTTCTCAGCCATGATGAATTTCGCGCGCGGACGCGAAAAGCGTACGAAAGTCAGGCCAGTCATGATGGCGGTGAAACCCAGCCCCACGGCAATTTCCGTGCATGCAATCAGATGCCCGTAGAGCGAGGCGGGGTACATTTCGCCGTACCCGACAGTGGCCAGCGTTTCGAAGCTGAAGAAGAACGCATCGGCCAGTGAGCCAGGCCGCGCATTGGCAACCGAGCCCGGCACAAGCACATACAGGACCGCGAAGGCCGTGTTCACAGCCAGGTAGGCGGCCAGCAACGCGGCGATGAAGCGCGGCCAGGGCAGAGTGATTGCCAGGTGGTAGGGGTCGCTCAGGTCGAAACGCGCAACCCCGCGTTTCGTGTAGGCGAATTGCCCGACCTCGATGCGCGCGCCGTGTTGGCGCACGCCCGACCCTTGCAGGCCGCTCAGGCTGCCTCCAGCAATCCGCCGGCGGCATCGAGCAGGCGCATGTGATGATCCGTGTCACCGAACTGGCTTTGGATCATCGTCAGCCGCTTGAAGTAGTGACCCGCCCGATATTCCATCGTCACGCCAATGCCGTCATGCATCTGCACCGCGGCCTCGCCCAGCACGCGCGCCTATTTGTTGATCTGGATGTTGGCCGCCGAGCGGGCGGCACGGCGCGCCCGCGCATCCTCGGAGGTGGCCATCATGGCCGCGAAATATTCCATGCTGCGCGCCGTTTCCAGCGCGGTGAACATATCCACCGAGCGGTGCTGCAAGACCTGGAAGCTGCCGATGGCCACGCCGAACTGCTTGCGCGTCTTGAGGTAATCGACGGTCATTTCATGCAGTGCGGCCATGGCGCCGACCGCTTCGGCGCACAGGGCGGCGATGGCGATATCCATGACGCGGTCGATCAGATCGGCGCCCTGATCGATTTGGCCCAGCACCGCATCGGCTCCCAACTCGACGCCCGCCAGGCTGATTGCGGCAGCGCGCAGCCCGTCCTGCGTTCCAAAACCGCGGCGCGAGAGGCCCGGCGCCTGTGCATCCACCAGGAACAGCGTAATGCCGTGGCGATCGCGGTGCGTGCCGGACGTGCGGGCGGAGACGATCAGCTTGCCCGCGCTTTCACCATGCAGGACGACGCTCTTATCACCCTCGAGCACGAAGCCGGCGCCGGTGCGGCGGGCCATGGTGGTGACGTCGTGCAGATCGTAGCGCGCCTGGCGTTCGGTGTGGGCAAAGGCCAGACGCAGCGAGCCGTCGGCAACGGCCGGGATCAGTGCGGTGCGCTGTTCGGGCGTGCCGCCCAGGCGGATCAGGTTGCCGGCCAGGATGATTGTGGCCATGAACGGCTCCAGCGCCAGGCCGCGGCCGATGGCTTCCATGACGATCATGGTTTCGACCGTGCCGCCACCGAAGCCGCCGTCTTCCTCGCTGAAGGGCAGGGCGAGCAGGCCGAGTTCGGCGTATTTCGCCCAGAGCGCCTCGCCGTAGCCGGGGGGCGCGGCCTGGGTGCGGCGGCGGGCGCCGAGGTCATCATAGGCCGGGGCGATGAGGCGATCGACGCTGTCTTTGAGGAGGCGTTGTTCGTCGCTAAATTCGAAGTCCATGATTTATCCTATGTTAAGGTCACGGGGCTAACCCCCCACGACCCCCCCCGGGGGGGGGGGGCCCCCCCCCCCCCCAAAAAAGATTAT
>CAXUNZ010000167.1:6415-7624 GCA_964252525.1 uncultured Acetobacteraceae bacterium | reverse complement strand
GCCAGTGCGGCGGGGGGCGCGGGAAGCTGGCCCCGATCTGGCCCATCGCCCCGCCCCTGCACGCCGTGGCAGGCCACGCAATGCCGCGCATAGATCTGGCCGCCTTCCACGATGGAGGCGGATGCAAAACCTGTCGGCGAGCGATAAAAGCTGGTCGGAAAGGCCGGCACAAACAAAAGATCCAGATGCGGCAGGGCAAACCACGCAACCAGTGAAGCGGCCGCGCAGGCGGCCAAACGTTGGCGCCGCACGAAAAAGGCCAACGCGACAATCATGGCCGCCACGCCCAAGGCCACGCACGCCCACACCACTTCCCGCAGGAAATCGGGATCTTCGCCGATGGCAGCCAGACTGAAGCGTTGCGCAAACGGCCAGACCGGCTGTTCGTGCATGGAAGGCGGCAAGCCGCTGAGGACCGCCGCGGCCACCACGATCGCCAACGCCGCGCCGGTCTGCCAGGCAATGCTGCGCACCAGCACCCGTTTGGCCGCATCCGGCGCACCATCCAGCAGCGCGGGCGCAAAGCGGTAGCGGTTAAGCGCGGCAAATCCCAGCAGCACGCCGAAGAGCGCGAGCTTGGCCAGCGCCGCCCAGCCATACGCCGTGCCGAGAAGACCCGGAATGCTCGCAATCAGCACCCAAGCCTGGAATGCGGCCGAGACCACGAGAGCCCCGATGCACCATTGCCCCAGGGGCGAAAACCACCGCGCCACAAGCGCACCCGCACGTGGCGGCGTGCCAGCCACCACGACGGCCAGCGGCACCAGGCCGCCGAGCCAGGCCCCCGCGCCCAAAAGATGCAATTCGTCGCAGGCCAGCAGAACGCTCGGGCCGCCATACATCGACCAGGCGTGGCAGTGGCCCGCCTGCAGAACAAGGGCGCCGGCGGCCGCAACCAGGCCGGCACGCACGCGCCACGCGCCGGCACGCATCCCGGGCGCGACCAGGCACGCGCCCAACGCCGCCGATTGCGCGAGCAGGACATGTCCAAACAGGGTGCCGCTCAGCACGTCCGGCACGGCGCCAAGGGTTTGCCGCAGCCCGGCCGCATCCGCCATGAAAGCCGCCTGAACGGCAAGCCAAGCCGCGCCAGCCAACAGACCGGCCGCGGCACTCGCCCGCGCCAATATCAACAGGCGCTTCTCGACCGCGGCCACCTCCTTGGCCGCCATGTGGGTGAAGGCCCGCGGCGCCACGACGACGTGAAAC
>CAXUNZ010000167.1:0-6405 GCA_964252525.1 uncultured Acetobacteraceae bacterium | reverse complement strand
GTGAAACACCAGCGTGCCGAAGGCCGAAAGCAGCGCGCACACGAAGGCGGCACGCGCCGCGCAGAGCGGCGCGCCGCCCTGCAAGTCAAAAGGCGGCAACACCGCTAACGGGTGACCGTGAAGTGGAATTTTCCCTGCGTCTTGTGTGTATCGACGGAGGTGACGTGCCAGATGACGGTATAAACTCCGGCGCCGATTTTCTCCAGCCCGACGGCAAGCCGTGTCGTGTCGCCGGGTAGCGTGCGTGCCTTGTCATGGGTCACGCTTGCGCCCGATGCGTCCTTGACCTCGATCTTCGAAAAAGCCGGTTCAACGCCTTGCGTGAAGTGCAACACCACCTCCGCCGGCGGCACGGGATTTTCGCTACCCACCAGTGGCCGCGCGCCATCGAGAAAGGCGTGCGCGCAGACGGGCGGGGGATGCAGCAACGCGCCCGCGCCGACAAGAAAGCGGATTGTCATGGCTCTCATCGCAGAAGCTCCAGGAGTGGCGCACCGATGCCGTGCGGATAGAGGTCATCGAGGAAGATGTGAAACTGCACGGCAACTCCGACATTCGTGCCCGCACCCTTGTCCAGCGGTATCAGCGCCTCCACGCCCACCTGATACCAACTGCGCAGATAGATGAATCCCGGCGCCAGCGTCCATGTCGTCGGCCCATTGCCGCCGGATGTGGTGGGCGAGGTCCAATCGAATTCGGCAATCGGCACCAAGTGCGCGAAAGGCTCCGGCAAGCCGAAATCCTTGATCGTGTTCTGCAGGTAGGGAATCGAATACTGCACGGAGAATGAGCCGATCCACTGGTTCGCCCCGCCATTATTTGTGCGTGTGGAAGCAAGTCCACTCATCGGGTCAAGCTCGGTGTACGTCTTGATGGCCTTATCGGTTATCGCGTAGCTGAGCTCGCCCGAAACCTGCAGCGGCTGGAGCATCGGCACCGGAATTTCCTCCAGTCCCTTGCCGACATAGACCGTGGGTGCGGTGTTGCCGAACTCGTCCGAACCGATATGGGATGTCCCGGTGCGCCCGAACTCCCGGATCACGCCGAAGCCAAGCTGAAAATCATCATCGGGGCTGACGCACTTGGCCCATTTGGCGGTGACGGTCAGATCGTCCCAACCCGCCTGGGTCTTGGCGTTGTTCGTCTGATTGATGTTGTAGGCGTCGTTGAACGCGAAGCCGATCTCCTCGGTCAGGCGCTTGTCGTATTCGAATTGCACCGCCGTATCATGGCCGGGCCCGGGCCCGCCATCGGCGGCACTTCTGGTATAAACGACTTGGGGGATAGTCAGTTCATCGGCAACGCCGGGATCATCCAGCGTCAATGTGACGGGAAAGACGCGACTGCCGCAGACAGCGTGCGCGTGCGCGGCTCCGGCGTGCAGGCACACGGCGCCTGCGCAGCCGAAAGCTGCCAGCGATGTAAATTTGAACATGGGTGAATGTATCCGTCATGCATGGATCAGGCGCGGCCATGGCCGCGAGCGAACGATCAGCAATCAGACGGTGTGTGGCGGTCCACGTGGAAAGAATGACGCGGCCGGGCGCGCCGGCGGCGCGCGCGCGCCCAATGGCGCGGCTGTTGCCATCCTGCATATGACAGGCAGGTCGACACATGGCCCGCCCGTGAGCACCGCGGCGGCGTGACCGTGGTCGGACAGAATGCGGGCAAGGGCGTGATCGGGAACCTGGCGATGCAGCGGCGCGCCGCCATGCTTGTCCGTATGCACGCCGCTCTGGCAGAAGATGGCAACACTTGCCGCCAGCCTCGCCGGCGCCTCGGACGCTTCGCGCATCGGCACGGCGGCGCCCGCGCTGATCTGGCAGGCCAATGCCAGGGCCACCGTCAGGAAGCGAAAGCGCAGCCACAGGGAGAGGCGGCCAGACATCTGGTGCGTATAACAGACGGTCGGAGAAAAGGAAGCTGTCCTTTTTTGAAAAAAAGGACCAAAAAACTTTTCCTTCTTGCTATTTGGTGGCGGAACCAAGGATGCGACGATGAAAATATCTTGCCTGTTTGCCATTCTGCTTCTGTGCCTGTCCGGGCCGGCTTTCGCTGCCCCCTTGGGCCAGGACTCAACCGTGCATTGCACCAACACAGGCGGCGCGGTCATCGTTCGCCGGCCTGCCTACGGCACAAATGGCGGCAATCCCCTTTACCTGTCCAAAGCCAGGCAGTGGTGCGAGTACACGGCCCATGACAGCTCCAAGATCGACCTGCTGGTGAGCACGCTCGACACCACCCAGCCCACGCTCGCCGCCTTGGCCTACTATGCCGAGGTGCCTTATGACGGCTCAAAATGCCAGGGAAGCCCCGGTTCGTGCTACTGCTCGCAACTGGGCGGCACGGATTTGTTCGGCGGCGTCAACGCGGCCGGCGGCGGCTGGGTGTCGGAGACGAACCCCAACGACGTTCTGGACGCCTGCATCTTCCCCGATCTTTCCTCGATCGACGCCTATGGCCTGTTCTATCACTCAGCCAACGTCATCCGCGGCAAGAACCTCGCCCGCGTGCTGCGCTACAAGAATCCAAATTGAAGTTGGGCAGGCACTTCCGTCCGCGCCTGTCTTCGCAGGGCGGCGTGAATTACGCCATCCTTCCAGCCGTCCTGCTCGCCATGTCGCATGCGTCCGCCGCGGAACTGCACCTGGTCGAGCGCGCGACGACGGATGCCGTCTCTGTGCATGCCGGCGGCGGCGCCGATCAGGCAGGCGACATCCTGACGTTTTCGAACAACCTGTTCGATGCCTCCGACACGACGAAGATGGGCACCGACCAGGGCTATTGCGTGCGCATGGTTGCGGGCAAGTCTTGGGAGTGTCATTTCACAGTGCTCGTCTCCGGCGGACAATTGAGCGTGGATGGTCCGTTCCTGGACGCGGGCGATACGGCCATGGCGGTGACCGGCGGCACCGGCAACTATCAGGGGGCGCGCGGGGAGATGTTGCTGCATGCGCGGGACGCAAAAGGAAGCGCGTATGATTTCGCGTTCAGCCTGAAGTAAACAATCGACTGGGGTCTGGGGGACGGCACATTCCCCCAAGCCTGGCGAAATTTGCCATCGGACAATTTGATCTTATTGTAAGTCGGTCCAAAAGGCATTCCCCGTGTCGGCCGTCTTCAATTTCCTATTCAGCCATTGGCGCCGCCAACCGGCCATGGTCTGCATCATCGTGCTTGGCATGGTGGCCGCTTCGATCGCCGACGTGCTGACACCGGTGCTCGCGGGGTGGCTGGTCGATGCCGTGGCCGCCGACCGGGCAGGCGCGGCCCTGCGCGCCGTCATCGGCATCGGCGTACTCGGCGCTTTCATGCTCGGTGTGCGCCAGGGCGCGCTATGGGCGCTCGTACGTTTCACCCTGCGCATGATGCGCGAGGTCAAGGCCGAGGCCTTTTCCCGCGTGCAGCATTTCTCCGCCAGTTGGCACGCGGAAAGCTTTTCGGGGGCAACCGTGCGCCAGGTGCTGCGCGGCGCCGGCGCGGTGGACATGCTCAACGATGTCGTGACGTTCGCCATCCTGCCGACCGCTGTCGTGCTTCTCGGCGCCGCGCTGCTGCTGGGCGTGCAATGGCCGCTCATGGGCGCGGCGGTCACGCTGGGCAGTGCGATCTACCTGGGCTTGACGATATGGCTGTCGGTCAGTTGGGTGGCGCCGGCGGCCAATTTGTCCAACGCATGGGACACGCGCGTCTCCGCGGCGCTGGCCGACGCCATCACGTGCAATGCCACGGTCAAATCCTTCGGCGCCGAGCAGCGCGAGGAACGGCGCCTCGACCGCACGCTCGATAAATGGCAAAGCCGCACTAAGCGGACTTGGGTGCGCGGCACGAACAGCTTCTCGCTCCAGGGTGCGGCGTTGCTTTTGCTGCAATTGCTGATCCTGGGTACGATCACCTGGCTGTGGCGCACGGGGGCCGCCGGTCCCGGCGGCGTCACGACGGCATTGACGATGTATTTCGTGCTTCATGGCTATCTGCGCACGATGGGTCAGACCGTGCGTGAAGTGCAGCGTGGCGTGAACGACATGGTCGAACTCGTGGCGCTGCACCACACCCAGCCAATGGTGACCGACCGGCTGGAGGCTGCGGCGCTGGCCGTGCCACGCGGAGAAATCGCCTTTCGCCACGTGCGTTTTCGCTACGGCCAGCATGGCCGTCCTCTGTTCGAGGATCTGTCCGTCAACATCGCGCCCGGCGAGCATGTCGGCCTGGTTGGTCCGTCGGGTTCGGGCAAATCGACCGCCGTGCGCCTGATCCAGCGGCTGCACGACATCGATGGCGGTGCAATCACCATAGACGGGCAGAACATCGCCGATGTCACGCAGGAAAGCCTGCGACGCCACATTGCCATGGTGCCGCAGGAGCCGACACTGTTCCATCGCACGCTGGCCGAAAACATCGCCTATGGCCGCCCTGACGCCACGCCGTCCGATGTGGAACGCGCGGCACGTCTGGCGAACGCGCACGACTTCATTGCGCGTCAGCCGAAAGGCTATGCAACGATGGTGGGCGAGCGCGGCGTCAAGCTTTCAGGCGGCGAGCGCCAGCGCGTGGCGATTGCACGCGCGTTTTTCTCCGCCGCGCCGATCCTGATTATGGACGAGGCGACGTCGAGTCTCGATTCCGAAAGCGAGGCCGCCATTCAGGCGGCAATGGCGCGCCTGATCGCGGGCCGCACCGCGCTGGTGATTGCGCACCGTTTGTCCACTGTGCGCGCGATGGATCGCATCCTGGTGTTCGAGAGCGGACGGATCGTAGAGCAGGGGACGCATGATGCGCTGGTTGCGCGCGCTGGCGGGATTTACCGGCGATTGTTCGAGCGGCAGGCGTTGGGGCTGTTGGAAGTGGCTGGTATGTAACGCCAGTCCGCATTGAAACCGACACACAGTCGAAAGAAGAGTGAGCTGCCTAAAGCACAAGCCGAGGCAACAATGCATCCAGCCGCCGTCGTCCCTCCGCCGTCGCGCGCAACCTCGTCGCGCTCGCGCTGACATACCCCTCCTCGATACACGCAGCCAGAATCTCGCCATCCACCGCCTCGTCCAGCGCCAGCCCCGTGCGCCGCGCGAACCAATCCAAGTCAATTCCCTCGGCCAGCCGCAACCCCATCAGCAGCGCCTCGCGCGCACGATCACGCGGCGAAATCATTTCTTCGGCGGTGCTGCCATGGCCATCCTGTTCCACACGCTCCGCCCACGGCTCGGGCGCACGATGGCGGCGGGTGGCGCGCAGCGTGCCGTCAATCGTGACGCGGCCATGCGCCCCTGGCCCGATCCCAGCGTAATCCGCATACCGCCAATAGGCCAGATTGTGCAGGCTTTCCGCACCCGGTCGCGCGTAATTGGAAACTTCATACGGCGCCAAGCCAAATTGCGCGCATTCCTCCGCGGTGGCGTCATACAGCGCGGAGGCCAGATCCTCGTGGGGCAGCACGATATCGCCACGCCGGTGCAGCGCCTCGAAGGCGGTTCCGGGTTCGATGGTCAGCTGATACAAAGACAGATGGTCCGCAACCAGGCTCAGCGCGCGGCGCAGTTCGGCGCGCCAGGAGGGCAGGTCCTGACCTGGCCGCGCATAAATCACATCGAACGACAGGCGCGGAAAAATCGCGCGCGCGTGCTCAAGGGCGCGCAGTGCCTCGGCTGCATTATGGCGCCGGCCAAGTGCTGCCAGCGCCGCATCATCCAACGCCTGCACGCCGAGCGAGAGCCGGTTGACACCGGCTTGGCGGAAAGCGCCCAGGCGCGCGCGCTCCACGCTCGTCGGATTGGCTTCCAGCGTAATCTCCAGATCGTCTCCAGCTTCAAAGAAGGCCCGCGCGTCGGCAATCAGCGCCGCCACGGTGTCAGGCGCCATCAGGCTAGGCGTGCCGCCGCCGAAGAAGATGCTGCCCAATCGCCGTCGCCCCAGGCGCGCCGCTTCCCACGCCAGTTCGCGCCGCAACGCCGCGGCAAAGCGGGCCTGGGGAATGGCGTCCCGCACATGGCTGTTGAAGTCGCAATAGGGGCACTTGGCCAGGCAGAAGGGCCAATGGATGTAGAGCGCGAGCGGCACGGCCGGCACATGGCCCCCGTGCCGCAGCGCGGCAAGCTTGCCCGCGACCTGCCTGGCCGCTATAGGCCGCCTCTTCCGCGCGCCCGGTCGGATATCGGGGGCGCCACCCTTGTTGCGAGGCACCTCTCATCATGAAGGCCGGCATTCACCCCGAGTATCATGACATCACCGTCGTGATGACCGACGGCACGTCCTACCAAACGCGCTCCTGCTACGGAAAGGCCGGCGACACGCTTCGTCTGGACGTGGACCCGAAAAGTCATCCCGCCTGGACTGGCGTGCAGCGCATCATGGACACAGGCGGCCAGGTCGCCAAATTCAACAAGAAATTCGCCGGTATCGGGCTGAAAA
>CAXUNZ010000166.1:0-7663 GCA_964252525.1 uncultured Acetobacteraceae bacterium | reverse complement strand
ACCCAGCCCCACGCTCACCAGCGTCCTGACGATGCGCTGCCCCGCCCGCAAACTGCCCCGCACGCTGCCGGCCACCTTGGACCGGCCGGCCACGCGGCAATGGTAGGGCAGGGGTACCTCGCGGATGCGAAGTCCCGCGCGCGCGGCGCGGATCTGCATTTCCAGGTTCCAGCCATACTCCATCTCGCGCATGTCCAGCTTGCGCAACGCGGCCACGCCGATGGCGCGAAAGGCGCACATGTCCCGATAGGCAACACCGGTCAGCGCGCCCACGGCGGCCCCGATCATCCGCCCCGCAAGAATTTGGTGCAGCCCCATGCTGCCCGGATCACGTCCAGGTCCCGTGCGGTCGGCCAGCACGAAATCGGCCTGCCCATCCAGGATCGGCGCCACGATGCGACCTGCCTGCTCGACCGCATCTGCGCCATCGCCATCCATGAAGACCACGATGCGCACGCCCAGCGTGTCCGCGTATTCCGCGCCCGTCAGGCAGGCTCGTCCATAGCCGCGCCGCGCCTCGGTCAACACAAGCGCGCCCGCCCCCCGCGCTTCGGCAACCGTGCCATCCGCGCTGCCGCCATCCACCACGATGACATCATCGACCACATCGCGCGGCAGGCGCGCCACGGTCGGACCGATGGCGCCCTCTTCGTTCAGCACCGGAATGACCGCGCAGACATGCGCCCGGCTCACAGGCTCCAACGCAGGCCGCAATTCTGGCACGGCTTGGGCGGCGCCGGGCTGGTCAGGGCGGCGCGAAAATCGTGATAGGCAGGGCCGTTCCAGATCTCTGCAAGCGATTGCGTTTTGGCATCGCCCAGCGTGTAGGTCTCATAGCCCCGCGCGGAGAACGGCGCGATGCAGCAGGGCAGCGCGCGCCCATGCGCGGTGAAATACATCAGGCTCCATGGCCGCCGGCAACCGGACCAGGGATTTTCCCCCTGCTGCTTGAGGCTCAGCCCCGGCTCGGTGGCGCCGGAGGCATCCAGCGTCACGCCAAGTTCGGCGCCGAGCGCCTGCGCCGCGGCAATGGCGGCGCTCTCCTCGGCCGCGGTTTGCTCGAACAGGCTGCTCTGAGCGCGCGCCATGCCGAAGCCGGTTTCATCGAAGACCAGGCGCTGCAAATGCACTTCGTGCACGCGCATGCTGGCGGCCAGGCGCACGAACTCCGGCAACTGCCCAATCGTCTCCTTCAGCCCTGTCAGCCACAGCGAGATGCGCGGGTGGCTGACGCCTGCCTCGTCCTGAAACGCGCGCATGGCGCGCACGTCGCGCACGATGCGGTCGAAGAACGGCCGGCCTCGCACCACGGCGTAGGTCGCCGCGTCCGCCGCATCGAGTGAGACGCGCAGCTCATCCAACCCTGCATCGATCAATTCGCGAAAGCGCTTCTCCCGCAGCAGTGTGCCGTTGGTGTTGAACAGCACGTAAATGCCGCGTGCCTTCAGGTAGCGGATCATGCGCGGCAGCTCGGCCACCAGCATAGGCTCGCCAACCCCGTGCAATACGGCACGCTTGGCGCCCGGCGCCTGGTCCACGATGCGCGTGAAGAGATCCCAGCTCATGTCCGCCGGAGGTTCCAGGGCCTCGAAGGTGCGTGGACAGGTCTCGCACAGAAGATTGCAGCGATTGGTGACCTCCAGATAGAGGCAGACGGGCGGCGCTGCGTGTTCGGCGGTCTGTTCGACAACTTCGAAATAGCGCGTCGGATCGGGCAAAATGGTCGTGGACATGGTCATGCTCCGGCCGCTTGGCGTTCTAAACTCGGCATGCGTGCCGCAAGCCCCATGGCAGCCAGGCAAGCTGCGGTGTGCCGCGCCGGTCCGGCGCCCGCACGGCGCGGATCGGCAAGATCGGCTAGCAGCCGCGCCAATGTTGCCGGTTCGTCCACGTCATACCACATATCAAGCTCGACAAGCGGCAGGCCCGCTTCGCGCGCGCGCGCGCGCGTTTGCGCGGCCACGTGCCTGGTGCTCCAGTCGATGTTGGTAAAGAGATGGCAGCGCGTCTGGCGCATGCCCAGCAAATAATAGCCGCCATCCTCCGCCGGCCCCATGACGACGCAATCCTGCCGCGCCAACGCCGACTCCGCTTCAAGCAGCAGGCGCATCGGCAGGTTCGGCGAGTCGGCGTTCAGCACGCAGGCCGCGTCATGGCCATCCTCCAGCACAGCTTGCATGGCGTGCACCAGGCAAACGCCGAAACCTTGCACGCCCTTGGGAGAGACGCCGACGCCATCGGCCAGAAGCAGGCGCGTCCCGGGCGCAATGATGCCCTCGAAGAGAGGCGCTGCACCCGCGGGTGCGTAGGCGAGGTAAGGCACGATGCCGCCTGCCCGCGCGGCGTCCGCCAGGTGGGCGGTGACATCGCTCAGAAAAGCCGCACTCAGTGCCGCCGCCTCCTCGCCGGAGCAGGTGGGCATCAGGCGGGTCTTGGACCTGCCGGCGCAAGGCACCTTCGCCATGACGGCGATACCGATGGTCAAATCCGGCTACCCGTGTACGACATCACGACCTGCTCCCGCACGCCCTTCGCCTTCGCAGGCTAGCGGGTTACATGCCGCGTCCGTGCACTATTTAGTGCGCTTTGCGCCGAAGGTGCACACATTCGCCGTGAAGGGTTGGGGGAGAGTGCCATCCTCCCCCCCCAACTCCCGTCTTTCTATTGGCTTGGGAAGCGATGAATGGCCGACACGATCCTGCTCTTCTACGGTTCCTATCGGGCTGACAGGCAGGGCATCCGCCTGGCTGATTACCTGCTGGGCGCCTTTGCCGCGCGCGGTGCGCTGCCGGAGTTAATCGACGCCAAGGCAGTCGGTCTGCCGATGCTCGACCGGATGTACAAGGAATATCCCAAGGGTGCGGCGCCGGCAAAGCTCGAGACTCTGGCTGAGAGGATCCGCGCGGCCGACGCCTTCGTCTTCGTCACCGGCGAATACAATTGGGGCGTTCAGCCAGGCCTGAAAAACCTGACCGATCATTTCCTGGAGGAATGGGCATGGCGGCCTGCAGCCATTGCCAGCTACTCCGCCGGGCGCTTCGCCGGCGTACGCGCGGCGCTGGCCTGGCGCGGCATTCTGGCCGAAATGGGCATGGTCGTCATTTCCGACAGCCTGGCCGTGGGCGGCATAGGCCAGGCGCTCAGCCCGGCCGGTGTGCCACAAGGCGAGGGCGGCGCCGCGCTGGCCCGCGCGTTCCCACGCTTTGCCGACGATCTCGCCTGGTGGACGCAGGCGGCCCGTCATCAGCGCGCACGGGCCAAGCCGCCCTATTGAACCGTGGAGGGAACGCGCCTTGACAGTGGGCGCATGCGCTCGGATCGTCCTTGCCGGCTTTTTGAAGGGGAGAGCGTCATGTCCCTACCGCGTGTTCTGCCACTGCTCGGCCTGTGCGCCGCCCTTGCTGCCTGCGCCATAAACCCTGTGCCGGTCTCGGCGCTGCCGGGGCCGAACAAGGATTATGCGGCCTTCCAGAAGGACGAAACCGCTTGCCGGGTGGCTGCGGCCAGGACGGCCTATCCGAACAGCCCGGCGCCGCAGGCCGGCAACGTGAACGCCATCTGGCAAACTTTCTTCACCAGCTACGGCAAGTGCGAGGCCGCGCGCGGCAATCTCGTCCAACCCGTGCCGTGGGCCATCGCCTATCAGCTCTATCTGGGTTACGGCCTGCCCTATCCGATTGTTTACGGCTATCCCCCACCCTACGCCATGCCGTAGCCCGCCTGCCATAATGGCCGCATGGCGGCGCCCGTTGGAGAACCCCGATTGTGACAAGACCGGTTGCCACGACCCTGACGATGCTGGCGCTGGGCATCAGCGTGCTGACCGGCGGCTGTTCGTCAAATCGGGCTTCCGCCACGCGGCCATTGGCTCTGACGCCCGAAATGGCCGCGGAATCCCCGGCCTTTGCCTGCCCCTGGCTGGATGCCGAGCATTACCGTGTTCCCACCAGGCTGCCCGGCGCCGCGCCGGCGCCGGCCATGCCGTTTGTTCCTGGCTGCGCCATCGTCCGGTTCAGGGTGGCGGCCGATGGCAGCGTCTTCAGTCCGGCGCTGCGCGCGGCAAATCCGTTGAATGACGGGCCGACGGCCCTGGCGGCATTGCGTCAGATGCGCTTTGCGCCGGCACGCAAATTCAATACGCAGTTCGTCATCCGCTTAAGTCTGCGGCGAGACGCGGCGGGCAACGTATCCGTCACGACAGAGACAAGAGGTTCAGCACTGTTCGACGATGAGTCATAGAGTATATCTACATCTACAACGGGGCGGCACGGCCTACCCGTCCGCTTCAGGCACCTTCCCACGCGTCGCATCCAGCCTGTCCGCGGCGGGCATCTTCACCACGCCGCCACCTGCGGCCGCTTCGTAAATCGCGGCCATGATGCGCTGGTCCTGCAGCCCTTCCTCACCAGGTGTCAGCGGCACGGCGTTGGCGCGGATCGCCCCGGCATAAGCATCCATCTCCAGCGCGAACTGGCTCTTCGGCGCCCAGCGGCGCACATCCTCCGCATTGCTCATGCCGAGTTTGCGCGACATGTGCATCGCCAGATTGTTGTAGCCGAAAGCCGGATCCAGCCCAACCGAGCCTGCCTCGCTCATCACGAACAGCTTGCGTGTTTCGTGAAAGCTGTAACCGCTGACACAGCTTGCCTCCACGCCCGAGGCGAAGCGCAGATTGAAGGCGCAGATATCCTCGATTTCGGCAAAGCGCGGATCGTCCTTGGGCTGCGTTACGCGCGCGGTGATTTCGACCGGCTCTTCCCCCGTCAGGTAACGCGCCGCATTCAAGCAGTACAGCCCCACATCCGGCAATGACCCACCGCCCGACAGCGCGCGTATCTGCCGCCACTGGCCGTTCGGTGCATCGTTCTGGCCATTGACGGCCTGGATCAGTTTCGTCTCGCCCAACTGGCGGCTGCGCACGATGTCGATCAACGCCCGATGTTGCGGCGTGTATTGGCAGCGATAGGCAATCATCAGCTTGCGGCCGGCCTGCTTGCAGGCATCGACCATGCGCTGCGCGTCGGCGACCGATGTCGCCATGGGCTTTTCGCACAGCACGTGCTTGCCCGCCTGCGCCGCACGCACGGTGAACTCGGCGTGCAAAGCGTTGGGCAGGACGATGTAGATCACGTCCACGTCTGGATTGTTCTTCAGGCTGTCGAAGTTGGCGTAATCGTAGATGTTCTTTTCGGGCACGCCGTATTGCCTGGCGATCACCAGCGCCTTGGCGCGCTCGCCGCTGACCAGCGCTGTGACGCGCACGTGCTTGGCCTGCGCAAAGGCGGGCAGGATTTCGCCCATTGCCAGATTGCCCAGGCCGACAACGGCCACGCCCAGCCGGCCCGAAACCGGGTCCGGGTTGGGCATGGCGCCGTTGAGGTCGGTCTGCGCGTGCAGCGGCGGCAGGGTGACACGTTCTGCATTGACCGTGCCGCGCAGGGGAGCGGGTTCCTCTTCGCGACCCGCTGCGGCCGCGGCGTGCCCGAGCGCGGCGGCGCCAATGGCCGTGGCGCCAAGAACCGTCCCCAGATTGCGACGTGTGACATCGGTCATGCGCAAACCCCTTCCTCGCAATACGCACACAACAGGATGTGCGCGCAGTGGTTCGCAGGCGCGGAGCAGGCGGGGAGTCAGGATCGCGTGCGCGCGAATGTCATGTGGTGCGGTCAGAACAGAAGCCGAGTCTTCAGGGCCGCGCGTCCAGCATCTCGCCAAGACGCTGCACCGTGTTGGCGTTGCGCCCCGTGGTCGCCGATCCGCAAGCGCGGTCGATGGAAGCCGGCGTCAGCCGCGAACCCGCGACGCCGGAGGCGCCATAATCGATCCACAACGCGCCAGCCGCGAGCCGGACGCGTTCACCGGCGCGGGCACGGGACTGGAGTTCGCTTGCCGCATCCACGTGGGGCGGAAGTTTTGAGAGATAGAGGTGCAGCAAGCGCGCATCCACCGCTTCATCGATGAAAGGATTGGCGGCGATATACGCCTGCCAGGCCTCGCGCGTGCAAAGGATGATCTCGGGCAGCCACCCAAGGCTGGCTTGCAGGTGTTGCGCCAGCAAGCCGGCGGCATCGCATGGGGTGCCGGGTACATCGGCGATCAAATTGCCGCTCTGGATGTAGGTTTGCGGATTCTGCCAGCCCAGCGAAAGACACGCGGCGTGGAGTTGCGCCATCGGCAGCTTGCGCGTGCCGCCGACGTTGATGCCGCGGAAGAGGGCGACAATCGTTGTGCTCACCGGCTACGATGAGGAAAGAACTGGGGCGCGCGCGCCGCGCCCCCCCCACCCCCCGTCTTTAGTTAGCATCGGCGTATATTCCAGCCACATCCCCGATACCTTTTTAGAACAGATCTTTTCCGAAGATCCCCGCCAGCACGGCATACAAGACGCCGCCCGCCAGAAACCCCACGAGCGTGCCGTTCATGCGCACATATTGCAGGTCACGCCCCACGCGCAGCTCGATACGCTCCGTGATCGTCGCCGTGTCCCAATTCCCCACTACGCTGGCGATAAACTCACCGATCTGCGCCTGCGCCGCCGGCAGCAGCGCCGCGGCCAGGCGCTCGGCCGTGCGTTGCAAACGCGCGCGCGTGCTTGCATCGCTCGCCACCATTTCGCCAAGGTTGCGCACAGCGCCGTCGAGAAAGGCCACCGTGCGCCCGCCGGGCTTGGCCGCATCGGCCTCCATCGCCGCGCGCAGGCGGGACCACACGTCCCACGTCCAGGCCTGCACCGCGTCATGGCTGATCACCTGGCGCAGCGCGCGGCCGATTTCCGCCGCCCGCTGCGGGTCCTGTTCCATCAAGGCGATTTCCCGCCGCACCCAGGCATCGAACGCCTCGCGCAGCTCCGATCCGCCCGGCCCCAGACGCGCGAGTTCGGTGTTCACCGTCGTTAAAATGCGGTTGGCGATCGAGGCGCCGATCGCCCAGCCGACGAGCCGGCCACCCTGATCGCGCACCCGCTCCTCGATAAATCCGCGCAACTGATCTTCGCGCGAAAGCATGCCTTCCCGCAGGCTGTCGATGATGAAGGTCAGCACCTCCTGGTGCCGCCCGCCTTCGACCAGGCCTGCCAGCGCACGCGCCACCATCCGGCCCGCTTCGGGGCTGCCGATCAGGCGCGGGATCAGGCGGGAGAGCGTGCGCCGCGCCCGCCCGTCCTCCACCGTGGCAAGCAGGCGCGGCATCATGCTGGCCAGGCTGCGCGAGAGCGGCGCTGAAATGGCTGGATCGTTGAGCAGCGCGCGCACGAAATCGCCGACATCGAAACGCGCCAGCACGCGCGCGATTTCATCTGGGTTCATGACATGGCGCGAGACGAAGCGGCCGAGCGCCTGACCAAGCCGCGCCTTTTCGCTGGGAATGATGGCGGTGTGCGGAATCGGCAGGCCGAGCGGATGGCGAAACAGCGCGGTCACCGCGAACCAGTCGGCCAGTCCGCCGACCAGGCCGGCGCGTGCGCTGGCCTGCAGCAGATCGTCCCAATAGGCCAGGCGCACGCCGTGCCAGAGGCCGCGCGGCAGCGAATGGGTGGCGAGCGTGAGCGCGGCCATGACCGCAAGGAGGGAGGTTGCGGTCGCCCGGTAGCGGCGGAGCGTGCGCCGGGCTTGGGCGTCGGGGTCGAGCATTGCCAGCACGCCGCCGAGCGCCACGACGGGCAGCA
>CAXUNZ010000165.1:0-7749 GCA_964252525.1 uncultured Acetobacteraceae bacterium | reverse complement strand
CGTCATCAGTTTGCAATTACGCAAACTGATGACGGGGGGTCTGGGGGGAGGGGCACTCTCCCCCCAACTCTTACGCCGCCGTACCCAACCGGTGACCCGAATAATTGCCGCTGCGAATAGCAGACCACCAAGCCCGATGGTCCAGATACCAAGCCACCGTGCGCCGCAACCCCGCCTCGAAATCATGCGCCGCCGACCAGCCCAGCGTGCCGCAGGCGTGCGCCGGATCGATCTCGTAGCGGAAATCGTGGCCAGGCCGGTCGCGCACGAAATGGATCAGCCGCGCCCGCGCGCCGGCCGGGTCGGGTGCGATACGGTCGAGTTCGGCGCAGATGGCGTGCACCACTTCGATGTTGCGGCGCGGCTGGCGCGCGCCGATGGCGTAGGTCCGGCCGGGCTCCCCATCGGTCACCACGCGCAGCAGGGCGGCGGCGTGATCCTCGACATAGAGCCAGTCCCGCGTGTTCCGCCCATCGCCATAGACGGGCAATGGCCGGCCCTCCAGGGCGTTCAGGATGATCAGCGGGATAAGCTTTTCGGGAAATTGCCAGGGACCGTAATTGTTGGTTGTGTTGGAGACCAGCACAGGCAGGCCGTAAGTGTGCTGCCAGGCGCGGGCGAGGTGGTCGGAGCCCGCCTTGCTGGCCGAATAGGGACTGCGCGGGTCGTAGGGCGTCGCCTCGGTAAAGGGCGGATCGCCGTCCGAAAGCGCGCCAAAGACCTCGTCCGTCGAGATGTGGTGGAAGCGGAAGCGGGCGCGGGCCTCGCCATCCAACGTGGCGAAATAGGCACGTGCGGCTTCCAGCAGGGTGAAGGTGCCCAGCAAATTGGTGCGGATGAAAGCGCCCGGGCCATCGATGGAGCGATCGACGTGGCTTTCGGCGGCCAGGTGCATGACCGCGTCGGGGCGGTGCTCGGCAAAGACGCGGCGCATGGCATCGGCATCCGCGATGTCGGCCACCACCAGCGTGTGGCGCGGGTGGCCGTGGGCTTCCTCCAGCGCGTCCAGGCTTGCGGCGTAGGTCATTAAGTCCACGTTGACGATTTCGTGGTCGAAATGACGACGCGCATGACGGATGGTGGCCGAACCAATGAAGCCGCAGCCGCCGGTGATCAGGATGCGCATGGACTCCACGCACTCAGCTTCAGGTTGTGTTTCATGAAGACAGTCGGCCACGTTGCACGCAGAAACGCAATCCTGGGCCTGGGCGGCGCCGAGAGGCGGTGGCGCTGGGCGGGCGAGGAGGAACATCGCCGCCCCGGCCTTGCGCCGGGTGGAGGGGGGCACGACGATGAGATGATGAGCAACCGTGCCGAGGCACGTCTGAAACAGGGAGCGGGCGCGCCGCGGGTATCTGGCGGCGATGCGCGCCCAAAACACGGTGCGGCCGTGCGCGTGGAACTGACGCCACAGCCGGGCGGGCGCATCCGCGCCCTGCTGCGCGGGCGGGGTGTGAGCGGCCTGGCGCAAATCGGCATCAAGCTGGATGGTGTGCTGCACGCCATCCTGGCCCCCCAGCCCGGGCCGCGCGGCGCGGGCATTGTGACGATCGATCTGCCGCCGCATCTGCTTTTCGCCGCGCTGGAGCTGGTCAGCCTGCCGGACTGCGAGAGCCTGGCCCCGCTGCCCTACCCGCTCGCCGCCGCCTACGGGCTGGAGCTGGAGGCGCCCGAGTTGCACGGGCTGGAGGTGCTGGGCGGCTTCGCCGGCGCGGCCTTTCTGGCGGACTTCATTGGCGTCGAGCTGCTCGATGGCAGCCGCCTGGCGGGCCAGGGACTGGCTGCACGCCAGCCAGGCACGGATCGCTGGAGCTATCGCATTCCACTGGCAAGCCTGTCTCCGCCGGCGGTGAGCGCCGCGCTGAGCCTTCGCGTGGGCGGAATGGCAAGCGGCCTTCCGGCCTTGCAGGTGCCGGCCAACACGCTTGGGGTGCTCGGCTGCCTGGATGTGGTCACGCCGACGCGGGTGGAGGGATGGGCGCTGCGCCTGCCTTCGGGCGCCAAGGCGCCGGCGCTGGACGTATTGATCGATGGCGATGTCGTCGGCACCACGACGCCCGACCGGATGCGCACCGATATTGCGCTGGCGGACGGCCAGAAGGGCGGCACGCGCTGCGGTTTCGCCTTCGACTTGCCCCGCCCCGTGGACGGGCGCGCGGCCAAGCGCATCAGCGTGCGCCTGGCCGGCACGCGCACCGAGCTGACGGGCAGCCCCGTCGTGGTCGATCCCATGCCCGCGCTGATGGGCCGCTTCGACACGTTGCACGGCATGTCCGCCCATGGCTGGGCGCTGGACCGCTCGCGCCCGGGCAAGCGCGTCATGGTCGAGGTGATCGGTCCAGGCGGCGAAGTGCTGGGCACCGGACCTGCCAACCATTTCCGCGGTGACCTTCTGGGAGCGGACCTGGCGGACGGCTTATGCGCCTTCAAGGTGGATATTTCGACCCATTACGAGCGGCTGATCGGCCAGGAGATCTCCGTGCGCTTCGCCGGGACCGGCTCGCTGGTGGCGGGATCGCCCATCCGCATTACGCAGAACAGCAACATGCAGCGCTTCTTGCGCCGGCGCGATGTGCTGCTGGGCAAGCCGGGCGTGCTGCCGCGCCTGCGCCGCGCGCTGACGCATCGCGCCGGCGATACCGGCATTTCCATCATCATGCCGGTGTACAACACGCCGCGCGCCTGGCTGTCCGAGGCGCTGGAGAGCGTGCGCCACCAGTTTTGCGACGCGTGGGAATTGATCTGCATCGATGACGGATCGGACGCACCGCATGTGCGTCCGCTTATCGAAAGCTACGCCGCGCGAGACCCGCGCGTGCGGCTGCTGCGTTCGGCGCAGAATGTGGGCGTGACCAAAGCCACGAATTTCGGCTTGCGCGCGGCTAAATATCCTTACGTGACGTTTTTGGATCATGACGATTATCTGGAGCCGGATGCGGTGTGGCAATTGATCCGCACCGCGCGGCAGACGGATGCCGATCTGATCTATGGCGATGAGGCGCTGACCGATGAGCATTTGCGCGGAATACTGGAATTCCGCCTGCGGCCGGCTTTCTCCCACGATTTCTATTTGAGCCACCCCTACTTCGTGCACCCTGTGTGCGTGCGCACCGAAATCGCGCGGCGCATCGGCGGCTGGGATGAAAGCCTGGCGATTTCGGCCGACGTCGATTTCGTGCTTCGCGTGATCGAGCAGGCGCGCACCGTGGCCCACGTTCCGGCCGTGCTGTACCGCTGGCGCACGCATGAGGGCAGCACGGGACATGCCAAGCAGAAGGACGTGATGGCGGCGACCATCGGCGCGTTGCAGCGCCATGCCGACCGGCTGGGGCTTGGCGCGCGAGTCAGCGAGGGGCCGTGGTTCAACCAGTTCAGGCTCGACTGGCCCAGCGACGATGGGCTGATCCTGATTGTGATCCCGACCAAGAACGGGCATGCGTTCCTGCGCAAGGCGGTCGAGTCGATCGAGCGCACGGCGGCCGGCGCCGCGTACCGCCTGGTGGTGATCGATCATGAGTCCGACGAGCCGTCTTCGCAGGAGTATTTGCGCGAAGTGGCGGCGCGGCACGTGGTGATGCCTTATGCGGGGGAATTCAACTTCTCGCGCATGAACAACGCGGCGGTGGCGCGCCATGGCGAGGATGCACGCTACGTGCTGTTCCTCAACAACGATATCGAGGCGACGCAGGAGGGATGGCTCGACCGGCTGCGCAGCCTGGCGCATAGGCCGGAGGTGGGCGCCGTGGGCGCGCTGCTGATGTATGGCGACCAGCGCGTGCAACATGCCGGCGTGGTGCTCGGATTCAACAACTCGGCCGATCACGCGCTGCGTCTGCAGGATGTGTACCTTGATCGCGCCGGGCGGCGCAATCTTGGCTATAATTGCGGGCTGACCTCGGTGCGCGACTATTCGGCTGTCACCGCGGCGTGCATGATGATGCGCGCCGAGGTGTTCCGCCAGGTCGGCGGCTTCGAGGAGAAATTCGGCATCGGCTTCAACGACACCGATTTGTGCCTGCGCATCGGTCAGGCCGGCTATCGCGTTCTCTATGACGGTTACACGATGCTGTTCCATTATGAGTCGGCGACGCGCGCGCAGACCAAGCAGGTGTTTCATCCCGCCGACACACGGCGCATGACGCGGCGCTGGGGCAAGATGCTGCGTGCGGGCGATCCGTTCTATAATCCCAATCTCAGCCTCAGGACGCAGGATCACGTGCCGCGGGAAGATCCGGACTGCAGGATTGTTTATCCGCCTCGGGTGACGCGGTTGCGGGCGGAGTAAATAATACGGGAAGTGCTGGGGAGATGTGCCATTCCCCCCAAACCCCGTCATTCTTTTGGTGTGCGCTTTGGTCACGGTCTCGCCTCAATGACGGCCGCTTTATAACCACCTGTGCTTCTTGCGCCCGCCTGCTATAAGCCGCCATGCGTCCGAACGCCCTGACCGGCAGCCCACTCGACCGTGCCGGCACGCGCCGCGCCGACACTGCCTGGGCCGCCGCCCACCTCGCCAACCCGGCCAGTCTCTTCCTGCCCGTCTGGCGCGGCCGCAACCTCATGCAACAGCAGCCCGAGGGCGCGCAGCGGGCCGTGCTGCTGCCCATGGCCGACGTCGCCGCGCTATTGCCTGACGCCACCTGGTCGTTGATGGGTTTGCTTGACGGCGTGGCGGTGTTCGCGCTGGACGTCTCCGCGCTGGACACCCCCCTGCCCGACACGGCGCCCGCCCGCTTCCTGGATTTGCGCCGCATCGGCGGGGCAGTGGCGCCGCGCGATGCCGCCCTGCTCTCCCACGCCCGCGGATTGATGCACTGGCGCACGCGCCACCGCTTTTGCGGCATATGCGGCGCGGCAACGCTGCCGAGCCAGGCCGGCCACGTGCTGCTTTGCCAGGGCTGCGGGGCGCACCATTTCCCGCGCACCGACCCCGCGGTCATCATGCTCGTCATCCACCGGCATCCCGAACATGGTGAGCGCGCTTTGCTCGGCCAGCCCGCAGCGTTCCGCGATATGCGCGTCTTCACCACACTGGCCGGCTTCGTCGAGCCCGGGGAAAGCCTGGAGGAGGCCGTGGCGCGGGAAGTGGCCGAGGAAACCGGAATCATTGCCGCCAATGCGCGCTATCATTCCAGCCAGCCCTGGCCCTTTCCCGCCAGCATCATGCTGGGCTTTCATGCCGAGGCGCAAAGCGAGGAGATCACGATCGACCCGCATGAAATTCTCGACGCCCGCTGGTTTACCCGCGCGCAACTCCGCGCGCCCGACGGCTTCATCCTGCCGCCGGATTTTTCCATCGCGCGCCGGCTGATCGATGAATGGCTGGACGCATGAGGCACGCGCTGATGCTGTGTCTGCTGTCCGCATGCGCTTCGTGCAGTCCGCCGCCAGGCAAGATCATGGCCTTCTGCCAGGCACAGGCGGAAAGCACGCCCGAGGTCAAGGACATGACGCTGAAGAGCGTGAGCAACCCGTATTTCATGAGCCGCAACGCCGATGCCATTTCCGCGACCAAGGCGCGCGCGGTCAATGATTGCCTCAGGCGCCAGGGCGTTGTGGCCGCGGGCGGTGGGGTGGAGCGCATACCCGAATCCGGCGGCACGCTTTTTACGAAGTGAAAGGATAACAGGCCGGGGGAGCGGTGCGGCCGGGGTTGTCCTTCAACCGGCTCACGACGGCGTGTAGGCAGAAACTGCAACTTCCCGCAGCTTGCACCGTCCTGACCGCAGGCCGCACCTCGTCACAAAACCGATATTGGCGGCCAGGGAGAATGAAAATGTCCAACCTGAAAATGGCTGTGACCGCAGCCGCGGTGGCGCTGACGTTTGCAGGGTCGGCCTACGCTCAGCAGGCCAGCCGGCAAGGCCAGGCGGCAGGCACGACATCCGGACCGGCGTCCGGCACCAATGTCGAACCTAGCGCCGCCACGCAGAGAAAAGCCGGCACGCCCGATAGCGGCGCGGTCAGTGCCGGCGCGCCTGGCGCCACGGCGGAGAAGGGCACTGAGAGTGGTCAGAAACCGAAATCGATTTGACTTGAAGGCGCCTCCGGGGTTTTGGAGGACGGCTGAGACTTTTGCGCGACGGCAAGCCAGGTTGCGGTAACGACTAACCGCCTTGCGTAGTTTGGTTGTAATCCGAGGTCGCAGAAGGCAGAAGTCTTCCAGAAGGCCTAGGGCTCCGCCCCTGGGTCCTCCATCAACATGCGTCGTAGACGTGTTGTTCGTATTCGCTCGGCTTCGTCCATGATGCGCGCAATCAATTGGGCGACGCTAGGCACATCGCGGATCAGTGTTTGGGAAAGGCCCGTTGACCAGACGCCGTTTTGCAGTTCGCCGGTGTCGTAGACGCTACGGCCGCGTTCCCCGGATGCCAGATGCTTGATGTCGTCGAAGCTGCCACCACGCGCCTCGATGGCGCGTATTTCGCGGCTGATTGAGTTGCGCGCGACGCGCGCGGTGTTGCGAAATGGGCGATAGACGAGCTCGGTGTCCAGCTCCCCATTGGCCACGATCTGCTGCTTTACGCGATCATGCACCGGCGCCTCGCGGGTCGCCATGAACCGGGTTCCCATGTTGATGCCGGCCGCGCCGAGGGCCAGCGCGGCCAACAAGCCGCGGCCATCTGCGAAGCCGCCAGAGGCGATGATCGGAATTTTTACCCGATCTGCGGCGGCGGCAATGAGCACAAGCCCACCCACATCCTCCTCGCCCGGCCGGCCGGCGCACTCGAAGCCATCGATGGAGATTGCATCCACGCCGCTGCGCTCGGCGGAGATTGCATGCCGCACGGCAACGCATTTGTGGATGATACGAACGCCATGCGGCTTGAAGTCGCTCATGTGCTCGTCCGGACGGTACCCTGCCGTTTCAACGATCCTTATGCCGCTTTCAACGATGGCCTGCCTGTATTCGCTTAATGGCCTGGGCTTGATCGATGGCAAGTTGGTCAGGTTCACGCCGAACGGCTTGTCCGTCATGTTGCGGCATCGCATCACCTCGTTGTACAGCGCCTCCGGGGTTGGCTGCGTCAGCGCGGTCAGAAATCCCAGCGCACCCGCATTGGCCACGGCGGAGACCAACTCCGCGCGCGCCACCCATTGCATGCCGCCCTGAATGATCGGAAAGCGCAGGCCGAACAATTCGGTCAGGCGCGTGCGCATCCCTCACGTTCCGGTAAAATTTGGCATGCGCTTGGTCATTACCGCGTCCAATCCTTCGCGAAAATCCTGGCCGCCGAGCAGAAGGCTTTGCGCCAGCACGTTGGCCGCCCATTCCTTTTCCATGGTGGATTCGAGCCCGCGATGCAGCCCCTGCTTGGCCAGCGCATAGGCTGCCGGCGGCAGGGCCGCCAATTCACGCGCAAACGCCGCGCGCCGCGCCGGCAGATCGGCCAGCGGCACCATCTCGTTCGCCAAACCCAGGCGAAGTGCCTCCTCCGCCCTCACCGCACGGCCGCGCAGCACCATATCGGCCGCGACACCCAGACCGACAAGGCGCGGCAGCAGCATCAGACCGCCCAGCGGCGGGAGTATCCCCAGCTTGATCCAGCTTTCCTGGAAAAACGCCGTGTCCGCGACGATGCGGAAATCGCATGCCACGGCAAGTTCGCAGCCGACTGTGACCGCGGCTCCGGCAAAGGCGGCCAGGGTGGGCTTGGAACAATGATACAGCGCCCGCGCGGCGCCCTGGAAACTGCGATAGACTTGGTCCTTGACGCGCAGCGACGGTGTCGCTGCCAGATCCTGCAG
>CAXUNZ010000164.1:0-7767 GCA_964252525.1 uncultured Acetobacteraceae bacterium | reverse complement strand
GGCAGTTGTTGGTGCCGAGGTCCAGCGCGGCGTAGGCGCTGGCGGGCGGGCGGCGGACGGCGTGCGGGGCAGGCTCGACCATGGGCTGAGGCTTCCGCGCGGTTGACCGGCCATTGTGTTGCCCGCGGCGCCGCGGGGGCAAGCGGCTTTTCCCCGGCCGGGCCCGCCAGCGGGTTGTCGGCGCCCGGGCGAGGTGGTAGGCAGCCTCCACGCTTCCGGTGCCCGGCTCGCGCGGCGCCCCGGATTGGGGGATAGTTTAGCGGTAGAACTCCCGGCTCTGACCCGGGCAGCCTTGGTTCGAATCCAGGTCCCCCAGCCAGCCGCTCCGCCCCCGTCATCATTGAGCGAGGCCGTCGAACCGATGCCGGCCTCCCGCGTCTCGCCTACGCTGGCGTTCGGAGTGCGCGTTGGGTCTGGTCAAATACGCCCTGAAAAATCGGGTCACCTTCTATGTACTGGCCGCGCTGATCATGCTGTGCGGCTTCGGTGCCAGCATCGTCATGCCCAAGGATGTGCTGCCGGAGGTGAACATCCCGGTCGTCGTCGTCGTCTGGACCTATACCGGCCAGGACGCGCCGGACATGGAACAGAAAATCACCAATTACACCGAAATCGGCCTGACCAACAACGTCAACAACGTCAGGCGCCTGGACAGCACCACGTTCCAGGGTACCGCCATCGAGCGCATCTATTTTCAGCCAGGCGTGTCCATCGATCTTGCCATCGCGCAGGTGGTCGCGGCAACCGACTCCGTACGCGCCGTGCTGCCCGCCGGCATCCAGCCGCCTGTCATCCTGCGCTTCTCGGCCTCTTCCGTGCCCGTCATCCAGTTGGCGATTTCCTCAACCAAGGAGTCAGTCAAGCAGCTCTACGATTACGCACAATACCGCATCAGGCAGACGCTGTTCACGGCACCGGGCGCCACCATTCCGCCGCCCTATGGCGGGGCGCCGCGGCAGATCATGGTGGATCTCGATCTCGGGGCGTTGCAGGCGCACGGCCTGACGCCGGTGGATGTGACCAACGCCATCGCCTCCCAAAACCTGACCGTCCCATCGGGCCTGTCCAAGATCGGTGCCACGCAATACGTCGTGCGCATGAATTCCTCGCCGGTGACGAGCGAGACGCTCAACCTCGTGCCGGTCAAGGTGGTCAACGGCACGCCGATCCTCATACGCGATATCGGCTATGTGCGGGACGGCTCTCCGCCGCAGCAGAATGTGGTCGATCAGAATGGCCGGCAGGGTGTCCTGCTGACCATCCTGAAGAACGGCAACAGCTCCACGCTGTCGGTGACCAACAACGTCAAGCGCCTGTTGCCGACGGTGCACGCCGCCGCACCGAAGGACATGAAGATCGATGAGCTGTTCGACCAATCGGTGTTCGTCTCCGGCGCGATTACCGATGTGATCCGCGAGGCGCTGATCGCCGCCGCGCTGACTGGCGTGATGATCCTGCTGTTCCTGGGATCGTGGCGATCGACGCTGATCGTGCTGATCTCCATTCCGTTGTCCATCCTGACCTCTCTCGCGGTACTCGCCGCGTTGGGCGAGACGATCAATGTCATGACGCTTGGCGGCATGGCTCTGGCCGTGGGAATCCTTGTCGATGACGCCACGGTGGCAATCGAAAACACCTACAGGCTGATGGAAGATGGCCGTGATTTCCGCGAGGCGGTGGCCGAGGGCGCGGCGGGCATCGCCAAGCCCGCGCTGATCTCGACGCTTTCCATCTGCTGCGCCTTTGTCTCCGTGGCATTTCTGACCGACGCCCCGAAATATCTCTTTACGCCGCAGGCGTTCGCCGTGGTGTTCGCCATGCTCGCCTCCTACGGGCTGTCAAGAACGCTCGTGCCGATCCTGATCGATGTTCTGGTCAAGAAGGAACACGAGCAACGCCACGGCAAAAAGGACGAACACCAAGAACCGGGCGGCTTTTTCGGGCGCTTCCACGCGCGCTTCGAGCGCGGTTTCGAGCGTTTTCACAAAGGCTATCTCGGGCTGCTGCATCTGGCCATCGGGCACCGGGTGATGACGTTCCTGTCGGCGGGCTGTGTTCTTCTTCTCGGCGGCGTGTTGTTCCTGTTCGTGGGGCAGGACTACTTTCCCGCGGTGGATGCCGGTCAGTTGACCTTGCATGTGCGGGCCAGGCCGGGCTTGCGTATCGAGGAAGCCCAGCGCCTCTTCTCGCGTGTCGAACACACAATTCGCGAGACGATCGGCTCACGGCATGCCGGCATCATTCTGGACAATATCGGCCTGCCCTCGCTGAACTATAATCTGGCCTATAATGACGGGACCTTCGTCGCCTATTACGACGGCCAGATCCTGGTGACGCTCAAGGACGGCGCAGCCAGCACCCAGACCTATGAGCGCAAATTGCGCGCAGTGCTGGCCGCCCAATACCCCGACACCGTCTTCTATTTCCAGGCGGCCGACATCATCACGCAAATCCTCGATTTCGGCGTGCCGTCGCAAATCGACATTCAGGTGGCCGGCCGCCACAAGGACCGTGACCGCGAGGTGGCGCAGGACATCGAACGCCGGTTGCGCGCGGTCTATGGCGCGGTCGATGTGCACATCCAGCAGATACTCAACGCGCCGGAATTCTTCGTCCAGGTCAATCGCGAGCGTGCCTCCGAGCTCAATCTCACCGAACAGCAAATCGCCAACAATCTCAATACCTCGCTCAGCGGCAGCTTTCAGCTCAATCCAAACTTCTGGGCCGACCCCAAGACGGGCATTCCCTATCAGGTCTGGGTGCAGACACCCGAATATCGCAACAACTCGCTACAGGCGCTTAAAAATACGCCGATGCTGGTGTCGTCCACCAGCGCGCGCGGGTCGCAGGTGCAACTGCTCTCCAACCTCGCCACGATGAAGCGAGGCACCGAGCAGACGGTCATCAGCCATGTCAACCAGCAGCCGGTCTTCGACATCTACGCGGCGGTGCAGGATCGCGATCTGGGATCCGTTGCGGCCGATGTCGAAAAGATCGTCCGCGACGAGCAGAAGAAATTGCAGGCGCCCGACAAGATCGACGTGCGCGGCCAGATCGAAAGCATGAACCAGGCTTTTCTGCATATCGGCGTCGGCCTGGGCGTGGCGCTGATTGCGGTCTATCTGCTGATGGTGGTCAATTACCAGGATTGGGGCGATCCGCTCGTCATCCTGGCCGCGTTGCCGCTGGCCTTCTGCGGCATTGTCATCAGCCTCTTCGTCACGCAGACAACCTTTTCCATCCCCTCGCTGATGGGTGCGATCATGTCCGTGGGGGTTGCCAGCGCAAACTCGATCCTGCTGGTGACCTTTGCGCGCGAACATCGCGAACAAACCGGCGCCAGCGCGGTGGAGGCCGCTATGATGGCGGGTGAGACGCGCCTTCGCCCAGTGCTGATGACCGCGGGTGCCATGTTCGTTGGTCTGATCCCGATGGCCATCGGCCTCGGCCAGGGCAGCGAGCAGAACGCCGCGCTGGCGCGTGCCGTGCTGGGCGGCGTGGCCGTCGGCACCTGTTCGACGCTGCTCTTCGTGCCTTTTCTCTACACGATCATGCGCCGTGGCGAGGTCAAGGCACCCGAGGATTACGTGTGATGGCCGACCGGCAGGATGGCAAGGAAAACGGCTCGGAGGATCGCACCGCCAAGCCCCACCCGCAGCCGCCGCGCAAACGCGTTTTTATCATTGCCGGCTTCGTGCTGCTTGTCCTGGTCGGCATCGGTGCCTTCGCGCATTGGACTCAGGCCCGGCGCGCGCGCGCCACCCATCATCGCACGTCCGAGGAATTGCCGACGGTGCAAACCAAGCGCGCCCACCGCGTGGACCAACCGGTGGAAGTCACCCTGCCAGGCCAGACGGCCGCATTCGACACCGCGGTGATTTACGCGCGCGCCACCGGCTATATCGCCGAACGCCACGCCGACATCGGCAGCCAGGTACGCGCCGGCGAGTTGCTGGTGCGCATCGCGGCCCCCGACACCGATCAGCAACTGGCCCAGGCGCGCGCGCAATTGCTGCAGAACCAGGTCGGCCTGCTGCAGGCGCAATCCAATCTCAAATCCTCCCACGCGAGTTCCAGCCTCGCCAAGGTCAACAATTACCGCGCGAAAACGCTCGCCGCCGAAGGATGGGGCACGCAGCAGAACGCCGATACCCAGCGCACAAATTATTCGGTGCAGACGCAAAGCGTGTCACAGGCCGAGGCGGGCATACGCATCTCGCAAGCCAACATCGCCGCGCAATACGCCACCGTGCAGCGCCTGCAGGCGCTCGTGGGGTTTGAAAGCGTCGCCGCACCCTTCAACGGCGTGGTGACCGCGCGCAATGTCGATACCGGCGATCTGGTCACCGCGGATCAAAGCGGCGGCACGCCCCTGTTCAGCCTGGACCGCACGGACGTGATCCGCGTGCAGGTCTATGTGCCGCAGAGCGATGCGGTCGGCATGAAGGACGGGCTCGAGGCCGAGGTGAACGTGCCTGAGTTTCCGGGCCGCGTTTTCCGTGGCCGCGTCGCACGCTCATCGGTCAGTCTGTCGCAAAGCGCGCGCACGCTGCTCGTGGAAGTCGATGTGCCCAATGCGGACGGCGCGCTGCGCGCCGGGCTTTTTGCCAATGTGACTTTCCACGTGCCGCGCGACAGGCCCGGAATCATGATCCCCGATGAGGCGATGGTGTTCGATCAGACGGGGCTGCACGTGCTGGTCGTGCAAAAGAACGACACGGTCAAGGCCCTGCCCATCACCATCTACCGCGATTTTGGCACATCGGCGGAGCTACAGGACGGTTTGTCGGGCGACGAGGAGCTGGTGGTCAATGCACCGGCGGATATTGCCGACGGCGGCAAGGTCAAGGTGGATCGGCAAAAGCCGGCAAGTTGAACGCGCGTCGAGCAGGCATCGCCGCCCCGGTTGTTCACCCCAACAACGAACGAATGCGCGCCCGGTCGGCAGCACTCGCCGGATTATAGACAATCATGCTCAAATCCGGCCGCCCATCCACGGCGAAGGCGGAGTATTCCAAGGCGAGCAGCCCCAATTGCGGGTGGCGCAGATGTTTGACCCCATCACCATGTGAGCGCACATCATTGTCGCGCCACATCGCGGCGAAATCGGCACTCGATCGGCACAGTTCGTCGATCAGAGGCGCCACCTCGGCCTCCGCACCCGCGCGCGCCGCTTCCATGCGGAACGCCGAGACGACAAACCGCGCGACGTCTTTCCACTCGCTCTGCGCCGCGCGGGCGCGCGGATCGCAGAAAATCATACGCAGGATATTGCGCTGCTCGGGCGCAAGCGTGCCGTAATCGGTCAGCACGGCCGCGGCAGCCCTGTTCCAGGCCACCACATCCCACCGCGCCGTTCTGACGATCGCGGGGCTGTCGCTCAGCGTGTCGATCAGGCGTTGCAGCCGTGGCGCCACGGCCTCGTCCCCGCGATAGCGGACCTCGGGCGGGCGGCCGAGTCCGACGAGGAAAAGGTGCTCGCGTTCGATGTCGGTCAGTCTCAGCGCCTGCGCAATCCTGTCGAGCACGTCGGCGGATGGGCGCCCGCCGCGCCCCTGCTCCAGCCAGGTATACCAAGTCGCGCTGATATCGGCCCTCTGGGCAACCTCTTCGCGGCGCAATCCGACGGTTCGCCGCCTGCCGCCTGAGACGCCGAAGGCGGCCGGATCGAGCTTGTTACGACGATTGCGCAGATAGGCGCCGAGCGGACTGCCGTCAGAGGACAAAATCGGACATCCTGTTAAACCTTATACCCGGATAATCTGAACCATTTAACACCATGTGCGCCGGCCCCATAAATCCGCAAGCACTTGGAGTATTCACGCATGCGCGTTTTCCTCACCGGCGCCACCGGCTTCATCGGCTCCGTTCTTGTCTCTGAACTCATCGAGGCCGGTCATCAGGTCATCGGGATGACGCGCTCGGATGCGGGCGCCAAAATGCTTCGCGCCGCCGGGGCCGAGGTGCATTACGGGACCTTGGAAGATCCGGAAACGCTGCGCAGCGGCGCCGCCGCCTCCGAAGGCGTGATTCACACCGCCTTCGATCACGACTTCGCCCATTTCCTCGCCAATTGCGACAAGGACAGGCGAGCCATCGAGGCGCTGGGCGCGGCGCTCAAGGGCTCGGAGCGGCCGCTGCTCATTACATCCGGCACGGGTATGGGCAACGCCGCCCCAGGCCAGCCGGCGAGCGAGGATGTCTTCAACACCAGCCACCCGAACCCGCGCATCGCCTCGGAACTGGCCGGGGCCGCGATGCTGGACGCGGGTGTCAACGTTTCGGTCGTGCACCTTCCCCAGGTTCACGACACGGTCAAGCAGGGCCTGATCACCCCGGCGGTGGCGATTGCCCGTGAAAAGGGCGTTTCGGCCTATGTGGGGGAAGGCGCCAACCGTTGGCCGGCGGCGCATGTGCGCGATGTCGCCCGCCTCTACAGGCTGGCGCTGGAAAAGCGGCAAGCCGGCGCACGCTACCATGCGGTTGCCGAAGAAGGTGTCGCGGTCCGCGACATTGCCGAGGCCATCGGGCAGGGCTTGGGCGTGAAGGTGGTTTCCTTGTCCGCGGAAGAGGCGGCGGCGCATTTCGGCTGGCTGGGGCCGTTTGTCGGTCTGGATCTTCCGGCATCGAGCGCGTTGACGCGAACGCGGCTCGGCTGGCACCCGGTTGGGCCCGGATTGATGGCGGATCTTCGTGATATGCGCTACGACATCAGTTGATCGCGATCAGGTTCTGGGGGAGCAGTGCCTGCCTCCCCAGACCTTCCGTTCTTATTCAGTAAAGCCGCCGCGGATGCGCCTTTGCCGACAATGAGAAAATCGCCCGGCGCATTTCCAAGCACGACGGTGACTGCGCCACGGGGACAAACGCCCAGGCAGCCAACCTCCAGCAATCCAACCTCGCCGCGGCGGCCCGTTTGCCGCAGCGCGTCCCGCATGGCGCCGGGGAGCGACTGAGTTCCGTCCGGCCCGAAGCCGCCAGAGAGCTTCTTTGTGCATTTGCGGCAGATGATGACCGCCTGTGTCCACCCTGTCTGCTCGACGCCAACCGATCCTGGCCGGCGCTTGATCTTCTTGCCCATAAGCTCACCCTCTCGTGAACGGTCGCGTCCGCGGCGGCCTTGGCGGCGGGCCGCCTTGCGGCCACTCTGCCCCGCGCTTAGGGGCATAACGCCGATTTGGCAAAACGCCGGGCGCATTTGGAGGGATCGTATGAGACTCAAAATTGCCGGCGCCGTATCCTTGGGCGTCCTGCTTGGTGTTTTTGCAGGCAAGGCATCGGCGCAGATGGTGGGCACCTACTCAGGCAGCCAGGCAAATGGCGCGCCGATCAGCATAACGGTCGAAGAATACAAGAATTCGCTTTATCTCAGCGGCGTCGGCATCGGCATCACGACGACCTGCCCAGACGGTGAAAAGATCAATGAAAATGTCGGCCTCGGCATCGAACCGATCAAGATCAAGGGGCCGGACTTCTCCTTCAAGCTGCTCGCCAACCCCGAGCTGTATGTCACCGCAACGATGAAGTTCGACAACGCCAACCAGACGGTCGCGGGGCTTTTCACGGCCTTTGTGCCGGCACTGGACGAATTCACCAAACGCCCGAAAAAGTCCGAAACCTGCATCAGCAAGCAGAACTTCACGGCCACACTAGGACCACCGGACAAGGTGAAATCCAAGGCGCAAAAAATGGTCATCTACTAGCACACATCAGCCTCCATGGCTCGCCCTAAAATAATGACGGGGGTCTGGGGGGCAGGCACTGCTC
>CAXUNZ010000163.1:0-7768 GCA_964252525.1 uncultured Acetobacteraceae bacterium | reverse complement strand
TGCTGGACGCACTGCCGGTGGTGGCGGAAACCGCGCTGCCGCCGGAACCGCCGGATATCGACCCGTGGTTGATGAGCTTGCCGGCGGCCTGAAGATCGATGCCGATACCGCCAGCGCCGTTATAGGCGGTGCCGGCGCCGGCAATCGTGCCCTCGTTGATGATCTGGGCGTCGTGCAGCGAAGATGGAACAACGATCGCCGTCGCTCCTTGTGCTTGCGGCTCGACGCCACCTGTCGAGGTGATTGTGAGCGGGCTATCATAGCCCCCACTGCCAAGGGTGATCGTACTCGAAACGATCGTGGTGATCGTGGTGCCGTGCATGGTCGGGCCTTCGCTGGAGGATCACGGAGGCTTGAACAAGCTCTTCGGAGAGTCAAGGGCGGGGATCATTCACGAGCAGGTTCTTTACCTCGCCGCCTATTTGTAATTCGCACCGGCTGCTCGGCAATGCGCGTCAACTCCGCCGTTGATCAACGTCGTCTCGAAGCGCGATCCATAGCTCACGTGCGCCTACATTACTCGAGACACGCAACGAGCTGCGTCCGCCCTATCACCCGCGCCACCGTCGTATGTGTCCATGCGCATCCTCGCCTTGGCGTGGGAACGCCGAGCGCCGTCAGCTCACGAGCAAGGCTTGCAAGGCTTATGAATCCTTCCAGCCGCAGTCGCTCAATCTCGATGCGAACGCGATGCGCTACGCGACCCGCCTCGTCCAAGCGTGCAGCGGTCGCAGCTGCTGCACTGGGCGCCGCCGGAGGCCGATACCCTCTATCCCCGCCTAGCACAGCCCCACGAGCCTTTGCGGCCCCCAGCGCCACCCGTGTCCGCTCACTGATCAGCTCCCGCTCCTTCTGTGCCATCGCGGCGTAGATGCGCATCATCAGGTCGTCTGCCCCTGGCATGTCCGCGGCCCGGATCGAGTAGCCATCCTCGAGCAGTTGCGACAGCGTGTGGGCTCGACGCGTGATGCGGTCCAGGCGCGCAGCGACCAGCATCGCACCAAGCTGTCGACATCGCGCCAGCGCTGCCTGAAATCCCGGGCGGCGATCGTCCTTGCCGCTTGCGATGTCGGAGAACTCCTCGATCAACGTCCAGCCTTGAGCGGCCACGAAAGCCCGGACGGAGGCCTGCTGCGCCTCCATCCCAAGCCCGCTATGGCCCTGCTCGGCGGTCGATACTCGGTAGAGCGCCACGGCGTGTCGTGCCGGCTGCGGCCGAGCGCCCATCAGCCTGCCTCGCCAAGACGGTAGATGCTGTAGCTGCCTTTCGCGCCGGCGCTGCCCGGTCCGACCTGCCGGACGCGGTCCAGCACTTCGACGGTGTGCCCCTTCTTCTTTAGACTGGCGAAAAAGCCTCGGACAGTGTGCTGTGCCCACCCGGTCGCCTCCACAACGTGTGCGATGGTGGCGCCCTCGTGGCGGCGTAGAAGATTGAGTACGGCCTTCTGCTTGGTGCCCTGTCGCGGCGCGCGTGCTGGGCCGGTTTGCTGGGGCTTCGACCCCAGAGCAGCCCGAAGTGCTGCAACGGCATCCGCCAGTGCCGTGCGATCGGTCGTGGCGTCCCAGCGCGCTAGAAGCGCGGCCGCGCTGTCCCGCAGCTTGAGCCGAGGTCCTGGGCTGGGTGAAGTTACGAGCGCCTCTGGTCCGGACGCTGTCTTTACCTGCGAAATCACCGGCATGTTAGCAGCCGCCGATTCCTGTTGTGGACTCGGGGCCAGATCCCGCTTGACCTCCGCGACGGCCTCGCGGCCCCCGTCGGTGATGCCAAGCCAGATCACCTCGCCATCAAGTTTCCAACTGGCGCAGTCATCCGACGGTTCGGCACGCGTCACTAAGCCGGCGGTCAGCAAGGCCCGAGCAATAGATGCGCGGGGTCCTGGTGGTAGGTGAGCAGGGGATACGACTTGCCCGTTCGGATGGAGTGCCGCCTGCCGCAGGATTGAAGATTGCGTGTTTGATAGGGTCATCTTGAGCTCCTGGCAGAACGCCCGACCACCGGGCGCTGCTACCAGGGCAAGTCCCGGAGGGCCGGGACTGCGCGATGGGCGTGAGGACCTATTGCTCTGTGTGCGGAGTAAGCCAAGCGTTATTTGTCATTTTTCCAGCAGCAGCGGGAGGTGGATTTAACTGCACTGGCGTATGGGAACGGACCTACGTGCACCGACTCCCGACATCAGATCTTCCGTCGGTTAATGGTGAAGAGAAACGTCGCTCAGTGTTTTGATACGACAGGATTGCTTTGGTTTAGCCCGCCACCGCAATTCCAATGGCCCTCGGCCTGCCCTATATCAACGCACTTGACTTGTGGTAAGAAGTAATCCACACATACGGAATGTTGATTGCTGAGTTTCTTCCGCTGGACGTGAGATTATGATCATGCAAGTTCAGCCAATAGGCTCCTCGAGCGCGCCAGCTATCGAGCGCCGCAGCCTGTTGGCGGCAAGCGCCACCTTGGTGGCCGCGTTGGCACTACCCCGCACAGCGCGGGCGGCATCTGACGACCCAGCCACGACTGCCCTGGCAGAGAACGCGGCGATCTGGGGCATTCCGCTGGTCCGCACCGGCCGCTATTTCGCCCTGGCACAAGCGAGGGGCCTCGCGGTCAACCGCTTCTATCTAAACCAGACGCTGGCGACACCCACATCCAAACTCGCCGGCGCGAACGTTGATACCATCTACGGCTTCGCCTGGCTCGATCTGTCGCGCGGCCCCGTCGTGGTCGATCTGCCCGATGGCGGCGACCGCTACTATTCGATCCAGTTCATCGATGCATATGAAACGATTCTCGGTTATGCAGGCAAAAGTGCAACGAGTGCCGGCCCGGGCACGTATGTGATTGCTGGTCCGGGCTGGCGCGGTTCCCTGCCGAAGGGCGCCCACCAGATCGCCTCACCCACGTCGCTGGTGTTGGCGCTGACCAGAACGCTGGTGAAAAATGCGGCGGACCTTCCGGCCGCGCAGCAATTGCAAGCCAGTTACACGATCGGCGCGCTCTCGGACTATCCGGCCGGCGGCCAGCACGGCGTGGCCGAAGCCGACGTCGTCAACGTTCTTCCCACCCTCAATCTTGCCGGCAACGGCGCCGCCTTTTTCGCGGAGCTCGACGCGCTCGTTCGTCGATATCCGCCGCTCGGGCAAGAAGCCGACGCCTTCGCGCCGCTTGCGCCGCTTGGTCTCGGCCGCGGTTTCTCCACGCACGCCAAACTGTCGAAAGCGGCACAGCAACAGGCGCTCGATGCAGCCTTGGTGCGCGTGCACGCCCGGCATCTCGGCGAGGCGAACAATGGCTGGCATGTCAATTACCACATCCGGCGCTTCAACGCTGACCCGATAGATCGCGCCTCGCTCAACACGGTCGGACCGGGCGCGCATATTGCCGAGGAGGCGCTCTATTTCGTGGCGCGCGAGGATTCTGCGGGCGCCAAGCTCAACGGCGCGCACAGCTACACGATCACCTTTGCCAAAGGCGGCCTGCCTCCGTCTAAATCCTTCTGGGGGCTGATCCTTTATGGTGCGGACACGTTCCTCGTGGATAACCCGGCGCATCGCTACAGCATCAACGACCGCAGTGAAAATCTGATTTACGATTCCGATGGCGCGCTGCGCATCACCATTCAGCACGACAAGCCCGCGGCGAAGGCCAATTGGCTGCCGGCGCCGGCGGGCGATTTCTCGTTGGTATTGCGGACCTATGAACCGAATGCAGCCTTGCTGTCGGGGGCCTACAAGGTGCCGCCCGTGCAAAGGTTGGCATAGGACGATGCGCAATTCCTCAGACCTGAAAAGGCAGTCGACAGTGACACACAGCGCCATGCTTCGTCTGGCTACCCTAGTCCTTTTGCCAGCGTCGATCAGCCTGGCGCACGGCCAGCAACAGCCATTTCAGGGCAAGGTGGGCCGGACGCTGGGAGAGTCGAAAGAATGGTGGCCGCAGCCCGTCCGCGCGCCCGCCGGATCGCCCAACGTCGTGTGGATTCTGCTCGATGACGTGGGTTTCGGGGCCGCAAGCGCCGTTGGTGGCGGCATCAATACGCCAGCGCTTGAGCAATTGGCCAAACAGGGCATTCGCTACACCAACTTTCATACGACCGCGATCTGTGCGCCCACACGCTCGGCGCTGTTGACGGGTCGTAACAGCTCCTCCGTCCATGAGGCGGGATTTTCGCACACGGTTCTGTCGGCCGGTTTTCCCGGCTGGGACGGACGCATACCCTCCGAGGACGGCACCATCGCCGAAATCTTGCGCGATAACGGCTACAACACTTTCGCTGTCGGCAAATATGGCCTGACACCGGATGAGGAGGCGACTGATGCCGGGCCGTTCGACCGCTGGCCGACAGGCAAGGGCTTCGACCATTTCTTCGGTTTTCTCGCCTCGCAGACGGACCAGTACAAGCCCGATCTGGTGGAGGACCAGGCGCACGTCAAACCGGACGGAAGGCATCTTAACGAGCAGATCACCGACAAGGCGATCAGCTACATCGACCGCCAGAAGAAGGTCGCCCCGAACAAACCATTCTTTCTCTATTACGCGCCCGGCGCCACGCACGCGCCACATCAGGTGGCTGCTGTGTGGAGCGACCGCTACAAAGGGAAATTCGACGATGGCTGGGATGCCTACCGCGAGAAGGTCTTCGCGCAGCAGAAACAGCTTGGCATCATCCCCGCCAATGCCGTGCTGCCGGACCGTAACCCGGACATCAAGGCGTGGGACACGCTGCCTGCCGAGGAACGCAAGCTCTATGCCCGGTTCATGGAAATCTATGCCGGCTACCTGACCTATACGGACCATGAGATCGGCTTTCTGGTGGACCACCTCAAACAGATCCACCAATTCGACAATACGCTGTTCGTGGTCATCATCGGCGATAACGGCGCGAGCAAGGAGGGCACGCTCAACGGGGATATCGACCGCAGCCTCGTTGCCAAGCCGCTGAGCGAGAAGGACAACGTCAAGTACAATCTCGCCAAGATCAACGAAATCGGCACGCCTGACGCCACCGAGGGCAACTATCCGCTCGGCTGGGCCCAGGCGGCGAACACGCCATTCCGCTTCTGGAAATCGGATGCCAATAGCGAGGGCGGCACGCGCAACCCGATGATCGTCCTTTACCCCAAGCTCATCAAGCAGGGTGGCGCAATCCGCACGCAATACGGACATGTCATCGATATCCTGCCGACCACGCTGGACATGCTGGGGCTCAAAGCGCCAGATGTCATCAGGGGCATCCATCAGCAGCCGATCCAGGGCACCTCGCTCGCCTATACGATCGATGACGCCAGCGCGCCATCGCGCCATCGCGAGCAATACTACTACATATTCGGGTCACGCGCGATGTACCAGGATGGGTGGAAGGCGTCGCTGGCTTATCCAAACCATTTCGATGCGGGTCTGGTGAAGACGAACAAGCCGTTCGATGAGAATGGCTGGGAGCTATACAACCTGAACGACGACTATACCGAGCGCCTTAATCTGGCGCAGAAATACCCGGAAAAGCTTGCGGCGCTCAGGAGCTTGTTCGAGCAGCAGGCGCAAAGCCACAACCTTTATCCGCTGATCACCTGGGACGACGTGATCAACGCGAGGATCCACCGCACGAAGGGCAGCAAGTCACTGCAGGAAGAGTTCATGAAGGTCACGACCCACTCGAATTGAGGAGGGTCAGGCGCGCGGGTGAAATTTCCTAGGCCGGCGACAGGCTGATCCGGGGGGCCGCGCGGCAGCTATGGCTGCGCGGAGCGGCGCCCGTAATCGGCGATGCGTTGGGCGATCTCATCTCTCCTCTCACGCGCGGAGACCTGCGGCAGTCCGGTCAGGCCGGCGATCTTCACCAGACGCGTGCTGCGGACGCCGACCAGATCCGCCCCAAGCCGCGCCGGCAGATTCTGCCAGCGCACAAAAATCGAGCCTTCATGCAAGCCCCCCGTGTCGAGCCAATTGGCAACGCCGGGATCGCGCGCGGCGATGATGAAGGTCAGCGTGCCGTCGGCATTGCGCCGCGATTGCGCCAGATTCAGCGTCGCCGTGCGGTGCACGTAATCGAGCGAACTGAGCCATCCGCTCGCCAGCTGGACCGACAGATAGGTGGCGCCGGCTGGTTCGAGCGTGATAGCCAGCGCTTCGTCATCGGCGATGCGGAAGTGGCCGGAGGACGAAAACCCCCACCTACCGCCCTCGCGCACTTTCGGCGTCGTCAACTGATTGGCGGGGCCGGCGAAAAAACCCGGCACGTTGAAGGCGCCACCATCTTTGACCTGATTTATGCGCGGTACGATCTCCTGCGCGCGCGCGGCCGCCTGGCTGGCAAACTCTGTCTCGGAGGGTTCACGCCCTGCGGCAGGGCCGTCCGGACGGGTGACCGCGAGCCGATATGGTGTTTGTTTGTGCCAATCCTGAATGGTGTCCCGTATGAGCAGGAAATGCGCGGCCGGCGTGGTGGCGATGTGGTTTTCGGCCGCACCCTGTTCCGGCCCGATCGACAAAGTGAACGAGCCGTCTTGCGTTTTGTGGATGTCGGTGTCCACGACCTCCTGAATCACCTTGCTCCATTGCGCCTCCCCAGGCAGCGCGGGCAGCAACTGGACAGAAAACTGGGTGGGAACGGCACCAGCTGGCGTGGCGGTGATGCGATAATGCGAAACCCCGTCCACCGGGACAATGCGGAAGACATTATCCACGTTCGGCATCAGCACCTTGCTAGCCGGAATGGTGACGCCGAACCAGCTATGGGAAGGCGCCCACACCCATTGCAGCCGCGGACGCGCCGGATCGCGGTTGATACTGTCCTGAACGGCGGCAAACACCACCTCACGCGCCGCGGCGGCCAGCGTGCCGCGGCCTTCTTGTGTGGCGGCGTAAGGGTCGGCCGAGAATGCCCCCATGACCGACGCGATTTGGTCCTGCACGGTCCGGCTGGCGAAGACGCGCAGCGCTTGCCGGTCGAGCGCCGCCTGGTCTGCTGTGGCCAGCGGGTTCTGCGCCGCCGCGGAGGTGGCGGAGGCTATGAGGAAGAGGATCGGCGCAATCGCCTGCGTCACGCGCAAAACCATACTCCCTCAAAGCGATAATTCACGCCGATCATACAGGTAATCGAAACTGTGACAATGCGATTGGATATTTACAAGAACCACCTTCTGGCATTGTGACTTAAGCAACGCGAGAGTAAACCGGCGGCATACTGTCAAGCCACCGCCTGGTCGTGTCCGTCACGCCGGCCGCCTTGGTCCTGCGGCTGGCGGCGTAGAGACAAGAACCGGGGCGTGATCCCCGTCTGGAGTGCCGAAGATGCGTGCGCAAATTCCCGAGACATGGCACCGGCGCGCCGTTCTGGGCGCATTGGCTGCGGCTGGCGCGGCGGCGTGCTGGCCTGCGCGGGCGGCCGGCGGTGTGGACGAGGACATATCCTTTGCCTACCGCTACGCACTGCCTGTTTTCGAAATGGCGCGGCTGCGCTACCGGCAGGTGTTCGACGCGGGCAATCCGCATTGTGTGCCGGTCGATACACTGGTCCATGCGCGCAAGCTCGCCGACCCGCCCAGCCGGGTGGTGACAACTCCCAACAACGATACGCTGTATTCCAATGCCAGCCTGGACCTGACTGGCGGGCCGGTGCGCATCGACGTGCCGGATTTTGGCGGCCGCTATTATTCCATCGCTCTGATGGACATGTTCACCAACAATTTCGCCTATATTGGCCGCAGGACGACCGGCACGGGGGCGGGCAGCTTTGTGGTTGCGGCCGCGGGATGGAAGGGCGCCCCGCTAAAC
>CAXUNZ010000162.1:3265-7784 GCA_964252525.1 uncultured Acetobacteraceae bacterium | reverse complement strand
GGGAGAGGAGTGCTGCTTTCCCTAACGGCGGGGATGGTGGGGCTGGCGCTGGGGGCGTGGGTGTGGGCGGAGGGCGCAGCTTGATCGTTGCCAGCCCGCTACAGCCAATTGCGTCTAACGAGTTCTTCCGCCGTGTCATCCAAGGCGGCGCGGGCGATTGACACCAATTCGTCCGCCTCGCTTTCGCTGAGGATGTAAGGCGGCGCGGTGAGCATGGTGCTGCCGGTCGCGCGCAAAATCAGGCCGCGTTTGTAGGCAAAATCGCGGCAGATCGCGCCCACGTCATCGAACTTGGTGAATTTGGCGCGCGTGGCGCGGTCGGGCGTGAGTTCCAGGCCGCCGAGCAGGCCGACCATGCGTGCTTCACCTACCAGCCTGTGGCTGGCCAATTCGCACCAGCGCCGTTTGAGATACGGACCGATATCGTCACGCACACGCTCGACCAGTTTTTCGTCGATGATGATGCACAGATTGGCGATTCCGGCGGCGCAGCACACGGGATGGCCCGAGGTCGTAAAGCCGTGCCAGAACGCGCCGCCGCGCGAGAGCACGTCCGCGATTGCGTCACTGACCATGACGCCGCCCAAAGGCAGATAGCCGCTGGTGACGTTCTTGGCGAATGTCATCAGATCGGGCGTGAAGCCGTAATATTGGCTGCCGAACCAGGCGCCGGTGCGGCCGAAGCCGCAGATCACTTCGTCCGAGACGATCAGCACGTCGCGTTCGCGGCAGATGCGTTCGACTTCCGGCCAGTAGGTGTCGGGCGGCATGATGACGCCGCCCGCGCCCTGGATCGGCTCGCCGATGAAGGCGCCGACATTCTCCGCGCCCACGCGGTCGATCGCGCGGCCGACTTCCCGCGCGGCGTGCAGGCCGAATTCCGCGGGAGACATATCCCCGCCCTCGCCCCACCAATACGGTTGCTGAACGTGGATCACGCCGGGGATCGGCAAATCGCCCTGCTTGTGCATGTAATCCATGCCGCCAAGGCTGGCGCCGCCGACCGTGGAGCCGTGATAGGCGTTGCGGCGTGCGATGAACGCGGCTTTCGACGGACGGCCGCGCAATTTCCAGTAATGGCGCACCATGCGGATGATGGTGTCATTGCCTTCGCTTCCGGAATTGGTGAAGAAGCATTGCGTGAAGCCGGGCGCGAGCGAGCCGAGCATTTCGGCCAGCTCGATGGCCGGCATCGTCGTCGATTTGAAAAACGTATTGTAGAACGGCAATTGCACCATCTGCGCGTACGCGGCATCGGCAATTTCCCGGCGCCCATAGCCGACCGCAACATTCCACAGGCCGGAAAACCCGTCCAGAATGCGCCGGCCGGATGCGTCTGTCAGCCACACGCCCTCACCGCCGACGATGATACGCGTGCCTTCGGCGTTCAGCGCGGCCATGTCGGTGTTGGGGTGAAAATGGTGGCGCGCGTCGCGGGCTTGCAGGGCGGCTAGGGTGGTGATGTCGTTCATGGTAGGCACATAGCAAGGAATGAAGTAAGAAAGAAAGTAGTCCTTTTTTGAAAAAAAGGACCAAAAGACTTTTGATCTTTAGGCGCCTCTTCAAGGCAAAAGTTTTTTGGTTCTTTTTTTCAAAAAAGAACAAACCTTTCTTTCTTCCTTCTGCTACGCTAAACTCCCGCACATGACCAAACCCCTCATCGCCATCGTGGCCGACCGCAACGCCAAGCCCAAGCACCCCGTCCATTCCGTGGGCGAGAAGTATATCGACGCGGTCGCGGCCGGCGCCGGCGCGCTGCCCCTGCTGCTTCCGGCGCTGATCGACCGTCCGGGCAGCGCCTTTGCCGACGCCGCCGACATCGCCCAGGTGCTGGACGTGGTGGACGGTTTGTTCCTGACCGGCGCCACCTCCAACGTAGACCCCGCCCTCTATGGGGCCGCTCTCGAAGACCCCAATTCGCCCGCCGATCACGCGCGGGACCGCGTGAGCCTGGCGCTGATCCGGGCCGCGGTGCGGCGCGGCCTGCCGGTGCTGGGCGTCTGCCGCGGCTTTCAGGAAATCAACGTGGCGCTGGGTGGCACGCTGCACCAGGCGGTGCACGCCGTGCCGGGCATGGCCGACCACCGCGAGCGGGACGAAGACCCTCTGGAGGTCCAGTACGGTCCCGCTCACGATATCGCCCTCGCCCAGGGCGGCCTGCTGCACCGCTTGAATGGCGCTGCCACCGCCCGCGTCAACTCCGTGCACGGCCAGGGCGCGGCGCGCCTTGCACCCGGCTTGGCCATGGAGGCCACCGCTCCGGACGGGCTGGTGGAGGCCATTTGCGGTGAAGGCGCGGGTTTCCTGCTGGGCGTGCAATGGCACCCGGAGTGGATGTTCCGCAACAGCAAGCTGTCCAGCGCCATCTTCGCCGCCTTCGGCCAAGCCGCGCGTGCCTGGCACAACCACCGTTTCGGCGCCCCGGCCGCCACGCGGGCGGCGTAACGCCGTGGCCATGGACAACGCCTTTTCCGACAGCACGGGGCTGTCAGGCAGCCGCATCGATGCCGCCGCGCGCGAGCCGACCGTGCTGGAGGCCTTTGTCGTCGATGTGAACGGCATTGCCCGCGGCAAATGGGTGCCGGCCGACCGCATCGCGGATGTGATGGCAAAGGGCATTGCCCTGCCGCGTTCCGTCTTTGCGCTGGATGTCTGGGGCTGCGACGTGCCTGCCGCCGGCCTCGCCGTGGGCACCGGCGACCCGGACGGAATATGCATGCCGGTGCCGGGAAGCCTAATGCCGGTGACGTGGCTGACTCGGCCGACGCACCAGGTGCTGCTCTCGATGATCGAGCAGGACGGCACGCCCTTCTATGGCGATCCGCGCCAGGTGCTGACACGGGTGGCCGCGTCCTGCGCGCGCGCCGGGCTGACGCCGGTGATGGCGACCGAGCTGGAATTCTATCTGATCGACAAGCGCCGCACGCCGCGCGATCCGGTCTCGCCGCCCATGTCCAGCGAGGGGCGGTGGCAGGGCTGGCAGACGCAAGTGCTGAGCATTGCCGAGCTGCACAGTTTCGAGCCTGTGCTGGCCGACATCTTCGCTGCCTGCGAGCTGCAGAACCTGCCCGCCGATACAGTGGTGCGGGAGAACGGGCCGGGCCAGTACGAAGTCAATTTGAAGCACGTGGCCGATGCGCTGGCCGCGGCGGACCATGCCTTTTTGCTCAAGCGCATCGTCAAGGGCGTGGCGCGCCGGCATGGCTGGGATGCGACGTTCATGGCCAAGCCTTACGGGCATGTGGCGGGCAGCGGCATGCACGTGCACATGTCCATGCTGGACGCGGCCGGGCGCAACATCATGGCCGAGGAAAATGGCGCGCCGAGCGCGCGCCTGCGCCACGCCGTGGGCGGCATGATGGCGACGATGGCGGATGCGATGCTGCTGCTGGCTCCCCACGCCAACAGTTATCGGCGGCTATGCCCCGGCACGCATGCGCCGACGAATATCACCTGGGGGCTGGATAACCGCGCGGCGTCGATCCGCATCATTACCGCGGGGCAGGCAACGCGCGTGGAGCATCGCGTGGCCGGCGCGGATTGCAATCCCTACCTGGCTATCGCCGGCATTCTGGCCGGCGCGCTGCATGGTCTGGAGAATGAGATCGATCCGGGGCCGGCGATTTCAGGCGAGGAGCGGGAAGGGCACGAAATGCTGCCGTTCAACTGGGACGATGCAATCGATGCCTTCGATGCCAGCACGATCATGGAGCATTACCTGGGCGCGGCGTATCAGGATTTGTTCAGCGCGTGCAAGGCGCAGGAGCAGGCGGAGTTTCGCAGGCGCGTGACGGATGTGGAATACGACGCGTATTTGCAGTCGGTCTGAGATCGCTTGAAGTCAAGAGCTCTTCCCTGGAGCTTGGACCACAAACCATCATCTCCCCAGGCTCACGACGGTGCGGCGTGCGACTATGACAACAATCAGTGTGAGAGTGACCTATCGTCGAGCCGAGGAAGGTCGGGAAAGCAGTGCCCGACACCCAAGTGCTCCGCTTCGCTCTCAGTTGACATTCACTCACCGAGCGAAAAGGGAGGGTGGGCAAACTCGCGTCGGCTGACGCCGCAGGCATTCGCCGACGTGGCCGGTGCCCGTTGGCGCATCGATGAAGATCGTGCCCGCAAGCGGCGGGACCACGGACCGGAAAACCTCTCCATCCTGCGCAAGCTCGCGCTCAACGTCCTTCCATTAGCCTGTGCAGACATTTCCATCGAGCGAAAACGCAAGCGTTCCGGATGGTCAGACGAGTTCGCCCGATCCGTCCTCGGCCAAATGCGATAGCTGTGGGCCCGGATGTGTGGGCTCCTGACAACGCCCGCCATGGCGACTAAGCTGCCCCGTCCAGGAGAGCCCCATGCCCGACATCTACGATTTCACCGCCCGCGCCGCCGACGGCATAAACACGGCCGCAGCGTTGAAGGCGCGGCTGGAAGCGCAACTCGGCGCGTGGCTGGCGCGGCAGCATTCCTAAGCTTTCGAGATGCGCGGCAGCCGGCGAGGCCGCATCGAGCTGCGAAT
>CAXUNZ010000162.1:339-3255 GCA_964252525.1 uncultured Acetobacteraceae bacterium | reverse complement strand
CCGAAATACCTTTGTCCGACTTTCGCGGTCAGGTCCTGCTGATCGTCAACACCGCCAGCAAATGCGGCTTCACGCCGCAATATGCCGGCCTCGAATCGCTGCACAAGGAATACCACGGCCGCGGCCTGACCGTGCTCGGCTTCCCCTGTGACCAGTTCATGCACCAGGAACCCGGCGATGACGCCGAAATCCAGAATTTCTGCGCCACCAAATACGACGTCACCTTCCCCGTGCTGAGCAAGATCGAGGTCAACGGCCCCAAAGCGCATCCCCTTTGGACATTCCTCAAGAAACAAAAAGGCGGCCTGCTCGGCGACGGCATCAAATGGAATTTCACTAAATTCCTGATCGATCGCGAAGGCCACGTGGTGGACCGCTTCCCGCCCACCACCACGCCGGCGAGCCTCACCCGCCACGTCGAAAAGCTGTTGAACGCCGCCTGACGCCGCACCCTCATGCGGCCGATCCTGACCGTCGACCCGCAGGCGATCGCCGAGAATTGGCGTCTGCTCGCCCGCACGCACGCAGCACCCACCGCCGCGGTGGTCAAGGCGGACGCGTACGGGCTGGGGGCCGCCATCGTCGCCCCCCATCTGCTCGCCGCGGGCGCGCGCCATTTCTTCGTGGCGCAGTTGGAGGAGGCGGTGGCGCTGCGTCCCCTTCTGCCCGGCGCCCTGATCGCGGTGCTGAACGGCTTTGCCGAGGCGAAGGCGGACGCCTACCTGGCGCACGATTTGCTGCCAGTGCTCGGATCGCTGCCCGAAATCGCCGCCTATGCCCGCCAGGCGCGCCGCGCCAATCGCGTCCTGCCCGCGCTGCTGCATGTCGATACCGGCATGAACCGGCTCGGCCTGCCGAGCGCGGAACTCCCCGGCCTGGAGGCGGACGGGATTGCCTGGCGCGCCGTGATGACCCATCTGGTCAGCGCCGAATGCCCCGACGATCCGATCAACACCGCGCAGCGGGTGCGCTTCGAGCACGCCTGCGCCGCCTTTCCCGATGTCCCACGCAGCCTGGCCAATTCCTCCGGCATCTTCCTTGGGCCGGCTTTCCGCTCCGACCTCGCACGTCCGGGTGCGGCGCTCTACGGCATCAATCCCACGCCCGGCCGCCCCAACCCCATGCGTCCGACGATGCGCCTGACCGCGCCCGTGCTGCAGTTGCGCGACATCGCGGCCGGCGAAGGCGTGGGCTACAACGCAAGCTGGATCGCGCCTCGCCCGACCAGAGTGGCCACGGTGGCGCTGGGCTATGCCGATGGCTATCACCGTGTGGTGGGAAACGGGGCCGCCGGCGCCGGCGCGCACCCGCAGGCCGCCTTTGACCACACCCGCCTGCCGCTGATAGGCCGTGTCTCCATGGACCTGACGACCTTCGACGCGACCGATGTGCCCGGCCTGCACCTCGGCGCCATGCTCGAACTGATCGGCCCCGCCATCCCGCCGGACGAGGTCGCCGTTTGGGCGGGCACGAACGGCTATGAGGTGCTGACCTCGCTCGGCGCCCGCGCGCGCCGCGAGGTGGCCGCTCTGTGAGCAATCTGCTGACCCCTGTTGCGGTCACCGGCCGGGCCACGCTGAACATCCTGGCCGGCACCGGGCGGGTGGCGCTGTTCGGCGCGGCTGGCCTGTCCCACCTTGTGCGCCCGCCCTTCTACGGGCGGCTGTTTCTGCGTGCCTTTGTCGACTTCGCCTATTTCAGCCTGCCCGTCGTGGCGCTGACCGCGGTGTTTTCCGGCATGGTGATCGCGCTGCAATCCTACACCGGCTTTTCGCGCTTCGGCGCCACCACGGCGATTGCCTACATCGTGCTGGTGTCCGTCGTGCGCGAACTGGCGCCCGTGTTGGCCGGCCTGATGGTCGCCGGCCGGGTGGGTGCCGCCATGGCCGCCGAGCTCGGCACGATGCGCGTGACCGATCAGATCGATGCGCTGTCCACGCTGTCCACCAACCCGATGAAATACCTCGTCGCACCCCGCCTGCTGGCCGGGCTGCTGGCGCTGCCGCTGCTGGTGATCGTGGCCGATACGCTGGGTGTGGCCGGCGGCTGGCTCGTGGCCACGGCCAAGCTCGGCTTCAACTCGGCGACCTATCTATCCAACTCGATCAATTTCCTGCACAGCTCGGACGTAGCGGTCAGCCTGGCCAAGGCCGCGGTGTTCGGCTTCATCGTCGCGCTGATGGGCAGCTATCATGGCTATCATAGCCGAGGCGGCGCGCAGGGCGTCGGCGCGGCAACCACGGGCGCGGTCGTGTCCGCCTCCATCCTCATCCTGGCCTTCGACTACGTGCTGACCGAATTGTTCTTCGCGCGATGAGCGAGCCCCCCCTGAGGCCAAAGATACGCATCCGCGGCCTGTGCAAGGCCTTTGGCGGAAAGCAGGTGCTGGACGGGATCGATCTCGATGTCATGCCCGCGACCTCGATGGTGGTCATCGGCGGCTCCGGCAGCGGCAAGTCGGTGCTGCTGAAATGCATCCTCGGTCTGATTGAACCGGACGCCGGCACGATCGAAATCGATGGCCAGGACTTGGCTGGGCTGGACCCGCCCACGCGCCAGGCGCGCCGCGCGGAAATCGGCATGCTGTTCCAAAACGGCGCGCTCTTCGACAGTCTGCCCGTCTGGGAGAACGTGACCTTCGCCCTGCTGGCCCAGGGCGGTCTCAGCCGCGCCCAGGCGCGGGGCAGGGCAGGCTCGATCCTCAATCAGGTGGGGCTCGATGCCAGCGTGGGCGCACTCTCGCCTGCCGAGCTGTCGGGCGGCATGCAGAAGCGCGTCGGCCTGGCGCGGGCGATTGCCGCCAATCCGCAGATCATGTTCTTCGATGAACCGACGACGGGGCTCGATCCCATCATGGGCGCGGTGATCGACGGGCTGATCATCGATTGCGTCAAGCGCCTGGGCAGCACGGCGGTG
>CAXUNZ010000162.1:0-329 GCA_964252525.1 uncultured Acetobacteraceae bacterium | reverse complement strand
CGCCCGGCGGATCGGCGATCGCGCGGCGATGCTCTACCGCGGGCGCATTGTCTGGCAAGGTCCGGCGGGCGAGCTGATGACCAGCGGCAATGCCATGGTCGATCAGTTCACCCATGGCAGCCGGGAGGGGCCGATCCAGATGGAGCTGCGCAAGTAGGGCCGGGGTTTTCCCCGCGAAGACATGGAAACAGTGCCGGGCGGCATCGCCGTTTTGAGGTGAAACAAGGCCTGGAAGGCAGCGTATCAATACGTGACGGGTTATTGCCGGGCGCGTGGCCGGCTACGATCTGTGGCTGAAGATGAAGGATTGACGAATGTCAGTGGCAGGA
>CAXUNZ010000161.1:7356-7840 GCA_964252525.1 uncultured Acetobacteraceae bacterium | reverse complement strand
GTCTCCGCTCACGCCCGGCACGCTCTGCGACTGGCTGAGCAAGCCCGCGCCCGCCCAACCCACACGCCAGGCCGAGCATGCAAGCCGCAATTGAACCCGCCCCGCGCCTGACCGCGATCGCCTCGGGCAAAGGCGGCGTGGGCAAGACGTGGTTCGCCATCACGCTGGCCCATGCCTGGGCGCGCGCCGGCCGCCGCGTGGTGCTGTTCGATGGCGATCTGGGGCTGGCCAATATCGACATACAGCTCGGTCTGCCGCCTGGCCCCGGACTGGCCGCCATTCTCTCCGGCCGCGTGGCCATGCAGGCGGCCGCGCGGTCGCTGCCCGCAACCGGCTTCTCCGTGCTCGCCGGCCAGTCTGGCAGCGGCGCGCTCTCGTGTCTGGCGCCGGAGCGCCTCGCCTGTCTGATCGGCGGCCTGCGCGGCCTGGCCTGCGGGGAGGTGGTGCTCGATCTCGGCGCAGGCCTGGACGCGGCCACACGTCT
>CAXUNZ010000161.1:3213-7346 GCA_964252525.1 uncultured Acetobacteraceae bacterium | reverse complement strand
CACCCGAGGTGCGCATTGTCGTCAACCAGGCCGGCGGCGCCGCTTCCGGCCAGCGCACCTACGCCACGCTCGCGCGTGCCTGCACACATTTCCTCGGCCGCACGCCGTCGCTCGCCGGCATCATCCGCAAGGATGACAAGGTGCGCGAAGCCATTCGACACCAGACCGCGTTGCTGACCCGCCATCCCACCAGCGCGGCCGCGGCGGATGTCGAAACGCTCGCGCGCGGCTTGCTGCCGGGGTGATACCTATCGCAACGCAGCAATGGCTTGACCCCGGCGGTGCGCGCGCCGCTTAACTGCGCGCCGTGAGCCCGTTCGATCCCCCCGCTCCACCGCTCCAGGCGGCACCTGCCCCTAAGTCTGCCATGGCGCTGGTGCGCACCAACCGCGACCTGCGCATCGATTTCTTTCGCGGCGTTGCGCTGTGGTGGATTTTTACCGATCACATTCCGGCCGACTGGCTCGGCACGCTTTCCATCCGCAATTACGCGCTGTGCGACGCGACCGAAATCTTCGTCCTGCTCGCGGGCTATGCCGGCGGGATCGCCTATGGCGGCACGATGCGCCGGCAGGGTTGGGCCTATGCCGCGGCGGACGTTTTGCGCCGCGCCTGGACGCTCTACATCGCCCACATCTTCCTGTTCGTTGTGTTCGCGGCGCTGGTCGGCTACTCCGCAACGGCGCTGGATCGCGGCGACTATTTGGACGAAATCCATCTCGACGCCATGGGTGCCGCACCCTACCGCGCGCTGCTGGAAGCCATTACGCTGCATTTTCAGCCGGCATACCTGAACATATTGCCGCTTTACGTCGTGCTGCTGCTGATGTTTGCGCTCGCCTTGCCGCTGCTGCGTTTTCCCCCCGTGCTGGCGGCGCTTTCGCTCGGGCTTTACGCCGCCGCGCGCCTTTTCGGCTGGAACCTGCCGAGCTGGACGGGCGGGGGGTGGTTCTTCAACCCTTTGGCCTGGCAGCTATTGTTCATGATGGGCGCGATTTTGTCCTACGCGCCCGGTGAAAAGCCGCGCCGCACCGGCGCGCTGGACGCGCTGTCCGCGGCGGTGGTGGTCTTCGGTTTGGTGATGCAATGGGTGGTCTGGGTACATCCGGGATCGGTCGCGCATTTGCCGGCCTTTATCGTGCGTGTGCTGATGTCCGTCGATAAGGCCGGGCTGCACCCGTTCCGGCTGATTTCCATCCTGGCGCTGACATGGCTGACGGTGCGCCTGATCCCCGCCGATGCGCGCTGGCTGCGCACGCGCATGGCGGAGGCGTTCGTGCTGGCGGGGCAACATAGCTTGCCGGTATTCTGCGCGGGTATATTCCTGGCGTTTTTGGGGCGCATCGCAACGGAAATCGACAGTGGATGGCCCGTGCAGGTTGGGGTGAACCTGGCAGGCGCGGCGGCGCTGTGGTCGGTGGCTGCGATTGCCGCGTGGTATGGCAACAAGGGTCGGGCGGTGCGCGCCAGGCCGGACAAGACGGAGTGACGGCAGGAAGCTGCGGGAGAAAAGCTATCTCTCCCAGCCTTCGTATGAGAGCCAAGCGGAATCAGCGCTACTCTTCTCACCTTCAGTCAAACGCCGCCGCCGAGGCTGCGGGCGGTTGGCAATTCCCCTTACCTTTTGTCGCTCCGGTGATCCACCGCGAGCAGGTCGGCGATCGCACCCCGCCGCAAGATACGCAAATTCCCCGGCAGCCTGCCCATCGGCGTGCCGAAATGCTCCACCAGAACGTCGTCGAATTTCGCCGGCCACCCCAGCCAGTACATGCGCCCGCCCCAGCCAAACACCGGTGGGCCGCCGACCGGATCACTGTGCTCGTAGCCGTCCCAAAGCTGCCCCAAATCGATGGCAGCCGAAATGGACGAGCTTGAATTGCGTAAACCCGCTCGCGGCACGACCGGCGTATTGCCGATGAACAAAAACGGCACGAATGCATCGCGATCGATCGCCGCCACCATACCCAAATGCCCGGTCATCGCCACCGGCGCCACCCGCACCGCGGCAGGTTCCGCGGTTTCAACGACGAGCAAGCGCGCACCCACCGGCAGCGCCGCCACCACCTGACGCACCGAGCTGACCTGCTCATCCAGCGCACGCAACATCGCCCAAGCCTCGCCGGACCGCAGCACAACCAGCATTGCGCACGCCGCCAGGACGACGCCTACGCGCCGGCGACCCGGCTCGGCGCGCGGCAGCAGCCCCGCGAGCAACACGACCGCGAGGACCAGCGGCAGCCGCAAATCCCCACCCCAGATATTGAACAATATCCGCGGCGTGGTCGCCGCCATGACCGCCAGCGCGATGGCCGGCCCACGCAGCGCGGGCGCCAAGCCCAGGCGGCGCCAAAACATCAATCCGCATGCCAGCAAGCAGCCCAATATGGCAGGCGTGGCAAAACCACCCGGAAAATACACGGGCGAAAGCAGGGCCGCGATCTTGTCCGCAATCCCGCCGTAGCGCGTGAACGCGCCCGCGCTGACATTTTCATTGCCGCCGAGCGCAGCACCTACCACCAAGGCGGGTATCGCTTGCGCGCCGGCGGCCAGCCACCGCCATGCCACCGCGCCACGCGGCCGAAAACCCATGCGCCACGCCCAGTCGATTTCAAAACCCGCGACCAGAATGCAGTAGGTAGCAAACCCGAACGCATGGCCGAGATAGATGACCATCGCCCCCGCCGCGAACAGCGCCGCACGCGGCCAACGCGGCCATCGGGCGGTGGCGATCCAGGCTGAAAACAGTCCGATAGCCAGGCCGACGGTAAAAAGATAAGGAAACAGCCCGCGCGCGAACAGGTAATTGTAGCAGGCCAGATACGCCAGCACCGGCACCAGCCCCACGCGCCCCACTGCCACGCGCCGTAGCACCATGACCGCCGCCACGGGCATCAGCAGGCAGACAGCGGCGAAAATCCGGCCCGCCGCGTAAATGCCGATGGCGCGGCTCAACGCCAAGACGGGCAGATCCATGCCGTAATAGGGCACGAATTTCCACCGATTATCGTAGAAGGCATCCAGCGCCGCCGAGTTGCCCAGCTTGCCCATGATGCTGATGCGCGCCAGATGATTGAGATAGTCGCCCAGACACGGCACCTGAACCGACAGCACCGGCACCACAACGATTACGCTCAACGCCGCATAGATCGCGGCCAAACTCCATCGACCCCGCAACGCTCAGCCCCTTTCCCAACCCTGCCCGCGTCCCAATCTTGCCACACCACCACGCCAGACCACCGCGCAAGGAGCCAGCACCCGTGCCGATCGCCAAGACAGACGCCGAATGGGCGGCATCTCTCACGCCCGAGCAATTCCACATCCTGCGCCAGCATGGCACCGAGCGCCCAGGCGCCAGCCCGCTGAACGCCGAAAAGCGGGATGGCCACTTTCTCTGCGCCGCGTGCCAAACCGCACTGTTCGATAGCGCCACCAAATACGAGAGCGGCTCGGGCTGGCCCAGCTTCTACGCCCCCATAGAAGGTGCCGTCGGCACGACGGAAGACAAATCGCTGGGCATGCGCCGCGTCGAAGTCCACTGCGCAAATTGCGGCGGCCATCTCGGCCACGTCTTTCCCGATGGCCCCGCGCCGACCGGCCTACGCTTTTGCATGAACGGTGCGGCGATGGACTTCAAACCGGACGCCACATGACCAGCCATGACATCCTCGAGGAACTCGCCGGCCTGCTCGCGGGCGAGAGTGACCCTATCGCCCGCGCCGCCAACACCGCCGCCCTTCTCTACGCCCGCGTGCCCCGGCTGAACTGGGCCGGCTTCTACTTTCTTCGCGGCGAAACCCTCGTGCTCGGCCCATTTCAGGGCTTGCCCGCCTGTACAAGGATCGCGCTCGGCAAAGGCGTATGCGGCACGGCGGCCGCCACCGGTCAGACCGTGGTGGTGGACGACGTTCATGCCTTTGCCGGCCACATCGCCTGCGACAGCGCGTCCAACTCCGAAATCGTCGTGCCGCTGCGCACGAAGGGCCAGGTCACAGGCGTGCTGGATGTCGACAGCCCCGAGCACGCGCGTTTCGGCGCGGCCGAGCGCGCGTTGATGGAAGCGGCCGCCGCCCTCTACGGCCAACTGCGTTGAACCGGCGGCGTCGGCTGCCGTTCAGCCGTCATGCACAGGGGAT
>CAXUNZ010000161.1:603-3203 GCA_964252525.1 uncultured Acetobacteraceae bacterium | reverse complement strand
GGGGATGATCGATGCCTGACCACATGTACAAGCTCGTTGAAATGGTGGGCTCCTCGGAGACCAGCATCGAGGACGCCATCGAAGGGGCCATCAGCAAGCTCAGCGAATCGGTGCGCCATTTGCGCTGGATCGAGGTTCAGCAGGTGCGCGGGCATGTCGAGAATGGCCGGCTTAGCCATTATCAGGTGACGCTCAAGGCGGGTTTCTCCATCGAGGAAGAAGGCGCGCACCTGCAGCCGTGATTGGCGCGTTCGGACATAAGGACTTGTTGGTGAACTTCGCGGGCCTGGGGCCTCAGGCCCCGGCGGGGTTCGGGCAGAGCCCCGACCGTCCTTTGCTTCAACAATCCGGTCTGTTCCAAGTTGTGGGTTATCCCCGCTAATTTAGCCGATCTTAAACGGGACGTGTTGATTTCCAGGGACAGCCTCCGTCTGGAATTCGACCCATGCCGCTTCGCCGCCTCAAGCATCTTTGGATTGCGTTTGTGCTCGCGGCATCCGTCTGGCGCGGTGGTGCGCCTCTCGCGGCCGGATCCGATGCGCCAAGCCGGGCGCGGGCCGAGCTTGCGGCGCGGCAGGAGCTATTTCGCAGGCCCGCTTCCATACCATACCCAGCGGACAATCCGTATAGTTCTGCCGCCGCGCTGCTCGGCCGGACGCTGTTCTTCGATGCCAGAATTTCCGGCTCGGGCTCGCTTGCCTGCGCCAATTGCCACAATCCCTCTTTCGGCTGGGAGGATGGTCTCAAGCTTGGCCATGGCGCCGGCCTGCGCGACCTTGGACGGCACAGTCCGACAATTTTGAACGGCGCATGGGGCAAGCAATTCTTCTGGGACGGACGGGCCGCCTCGCTGGAAGCGCAGGCGGTTGGCCCGATGGGCAACCCGAAGGAGATGGGCGCGGATCTGAGCACCCTTGCGGCGAAGCTTTCGGCCATTCCCGGCTACCAACCGCTGTTTGATCGCGCCTACCCCCACGAGGGCATTCATCTGACGACCATCGCCAAGGCGCTGGCCGTCTTCGAACGCAGCATCGCCAGCGGCCCAACGCCCTTCGATGACTGGCTCGCCGGTCAGCCGGACGCCATTTCGCCGAAGGCCAAGCATGGCTTCGACCTGTTCACGGGCGAGGCCGGATGCGCCAACTGTCACACCGGCTGGGCCTTTACCGATGGCAAGCTGCACGACATCGGCCTGCCTTCGACGGATTTGGGCCGCGCGGCGGTGGGACAAGCCGAACCGGAGGGCGAGCACGGCTTCAAGACACCGACGTTGCGCAATGTCGGCAGACGCGCGCCTTACATGCATGACGGCTCGCTCGCCGATTTGCGGGCGGTGCTGGCCCACTACCAGACTGGCGGGGAACAACGGCCGACGCTGTCCCCCATGATTCGGCCACTGACGTTGTCGGAGGCCGATCTGGACGACCTCGCCGCTTTCCTCGCCAGCCTTTCCGAGCCTGCACGCAGCTTTCCGACGCCCACGCTGCCCCAGTAGGTAGGTTTGTCTGTGCAAGTACGGAGCAAGCTGCTCGCGGCCAGCATCGGCACGCTCGCCGGTTTGGCCACGCTTGTCTGGCTCGGCGTTTCCTCGCTGCAACGGGGCGCGCAGGCCGTGCGGGCGATTGCCGAGGGGGCTGTGCACGCGGTCGATGCGGCCCATCTGGCCCAGGCCGATTTCGAACGGGCAAGGACGGCGCTGACGGAGGCCCGCACCGCCGCCACCTCGCTGGAGGCCGACGCCGCCTCGGAGAGGTTTCGGACCTCGTTTGCTCATTTCGAGGTGGGTCTGTCGCAGCTGCGCATACGTCTGGACACGCGGGCCGAGATCGATCAGTCCGAGGCCATCACCACCGCGACCGCGCGCTGGCGCGAGCAGGCGGATCCCTTCATCGCCGGCGGCACGAGCACGCGCGCGCTCACCCAACCCGATCTTCTGGACAGCGGCCAGGTGCGCATCTCGACCGCTATAGATACGCTCGTCTCCACCTTGAAGGATCACGTGGACCAGGAGACGGCGGCCACCACGCGCGAGGTGGCTGGCCGCGCCCGCCTCTTCGAAGTCGTCGGCGGCTGCGCGGCGGTCATCATCCTGGGCAGCCTGATCTGGTCCTTCGCCGCATTGCAGGCCGGATTGCGGGCGGCGCAGGCGGCCAGCACGCGCATCGCCGGAGGTGACCTGGACAGCCCCGTCGCACCCGGCTGGACGGACGAATTCGGCGTTCTGTTGACGAGCCTGGACCACATGCGCGCCCAGCTTCGCGAGCGCGCCGCCAAGGAGGCGCAGGCCTTCGAGGAGGCGCGCGCCGGCCGGGTTGCTGCCGAGTGCCGGCGCGAGGCGATCGCGCGTTTGTCGGGCAGTTTTGACCAGACGGCAAAGACCATGGCCGGGGCGCTGTCGCGGGCAGCCGCCGAGCTCGGCGCCATGGCGCAGGCCATGGCGGCGGAGTCCGATCAGGCCGATGCGCAGGCCAGCGAGGCCGCGGGGGCCGCCACGGCGATGAATCAGAACGTGCAGACGGCCTCTGCCGCCACCGAACAGCTGCGCGCGCATACGCTGGCCATTACCGCCGAGATTGCGGAACAGACGCGCACCACCGTCC
>CAXUNZ010000161.1:0-593 GCA_964252525.1 uncultured Acetobacteraceae bacterium | reverse complement strand
AAGACAATACGCGAACTGGCGGAAAGTACGCACCGCATCGGCAAGGTCGTCGAACTGATCAGCGGCATCGCGTCGCAGACAAGGCTGCTGGCGCTGAACGCCACGATTGAAGCCGCACGCGCCGGCGAGGCGGGCCGCGGCTTTGCCGTGGTGGCCGCGGAGGTCAAGCTGCTTGCCGGGCAGACGGCGACCGCGACGAGCGACATAGGCGCGCAGATCGCCCGCGTGCAGCTCGCCGTAGCCGAGGCGGTCACCGCTGTTGACGGGATTACGTCGCAAGTTGCGGTCGTCAGCGGCATTGCCGGCACCATCGCCGTCTCCGTTGAACAGCAAGGCGGCGCCACGGCCGATATCGCGCGCACGGTCCAGGACGCGGCGGTGGAGACCCAGTCGGTGGCCGAGACCATCGTGGCGGTGGGTGATGCCGCACGCTATGCGGGCAAGAGGGCATCTAGCGTGTCCGAGGCGGCCCGCACCCTGTCGAGCCAGGCGAGTACTTTCTCCAGCAAGGTAGACGACTTCCTGGCGGATATCCGCGCGGCCTAGCTTGGGGGGTATCGCAACTAGAAAAGGGGGGGGGGGGGGGGGGCCCC
>CAXUNZ010000160.1:0-7883 GCA_964252525.1 uncultured Acetobacteraceae bacterium | reverse complement strand
GCTTTTTGTTGGCACAGAGCACTTGACCGCGAGCCGCGTTGAAGCCGACGCGCCAAAGACAGCAAACGAAAGTCTGGCGCGGATGTGCCACCTTTGCGTCTGAGGACGTGCAGGTACTGCTCGCCCGGCCTTTTCCGTTACTCCCCAATCAGATGTAGCGCGATTTCGCGATCGTGCGGGCGCCTGCGGTGTTCAAACAGGTAAATCGCCTGCCATGTGCCCAAGGTCGGTGTGCCGTTCTGCACCGGCACGCTGAGCTGGGTCTGCGTCAGCATCGTGCGCAGATGCGCGGGCATGTCGTCGGGACCTTCGGCGTCATGCGCGTAGCGTGCTTCATCCTCCGGCGCGATGGTTTCGAAGTAGCGCAGGATATCGGCTCGCACGGTCAGATCGGCGTTCTCCTGCACGGTCAATGACGCACTGGTGTGGCAGCACCACACCGTCAGCAGCCCCGTGCGAACCCCCTGGGCGCGCACCCAGCGCACCACGGGTGCCGTGATGTCGCTCAGCCCGCGGCCGGGCGTGGCTATCTCCAGCCGGTGAATGGCCTGTTTCATCTTTTCTCCCCCCCCCCCGCTTGACAGCAGGCACGTCAGAGCCTTTCTTAACGATCGGTCGGTAAGAAAGGCTCTGACGTGAACAAGCTGCCCGTGCGACGCGAGACCAGCAAGCGCGAGACGATTCGCACCGAAGCGCTGCGCCTGTTTGCCGAACATGGCACCGAACGGGTGTCGATCCAGGACATTGCCACCGCCTGCGCCATGGCCAAGCCCAACCTCTACGCCCATTACGCGTCCAAGGACGAATTGGTGCGCGAGCTGTTCGAGGATGGCTACCGCGACTACGGCCGCCAGATGCGACAGGCCATCGCGGCGCCGAAGCCCTTTGCCGTGCGGCTGGACGCGCTGGTGCGCCTGATCTGCCGCCTGCACGACGAGGATGCGCAGCGCTTCAGATTCATCTTGATGTCACAACACACCAATCTGCCGACCGCTGAGTTGGGTGAGACCAATCCGGTGCAGATCGTGGTCGAATTGATCGCGGCGGCCATGCAGGCGGGCGAAATTCCCGCGCGCGATCCGGTGCTGCTCGCGGCGGCGATCACGGGCCTTGTCGTGCAGCCCGCCACCTTTTTGCAATATGGCCGGTTGCCCGGACCGCTGATGGCATGTGCCGACGAGATCGTGTCGATGTGCCTGCGGGTGGCGGCGTGAGGGTTCAGGGTTTGGTCCACGGGTTTGATAAATGGTGCGATATCTGGATCCGATCGGACTGGCGCGTGCAACGCCATGTCGATGGACGGCGTGCACGGGTTCTGCCGCCACAGGGCGGAACGCCATTTTGCGGCGATGAAGACGAATGTCTTGCCATCGCCACAAGCCGCGCGCCCGCGATGCGTTGCAAGCGTGGCGTCGTATTGCTGCATGGTATTTTGAACTACCGCGGCATCATGGACACCATGGCGGGCGCTCTGCAGGACGCAGGTTGGGCCGTTGCCAATGTCGGTTATCCAAGCACGCGCCTGACGATTGAAGCACATGCGCAAGCGGCCAGTTCGGCCGCGCGCGGGCTGGCCGAAGATGGCGCGAAGGAAGTGGCGTTCATCGCGCACAGTTTGGGCGGGTTGATCGCGCGTGCCGCCATCGCGCGCGCCTCAGTTGATGGTTGGCAGACGGGAAGTCTGGTACTTGTGGGCTCGCCCGCGCGCGGTTCGGCAGTCGCGACCCTGCTGTCCCGCCTTCCGGGCTACAAGCGCTTACTGGGAGGAGGCGGTGTCGCCATCACCCCACAAGGTGCGGGTGCCATCCCAATACCTCGCACAGCAAAAATCGCGGTTATCGCTGGCGGCAACGGCGCGCGTGGTTTCAGCCCGCTGCTCCAGGGGGATAACGACGCGACAGTAACCGTCAGCGAAACACGGCTCCCGGATGTCGAGGATGCCTTTCTTCTCGTCCATGCCAGGCACAACCCGCTGATGATACACCGCACGACCTGCGCGGCGGCCTTGGCTTTCCTTCAGACCGGGCGCCTTTGCGCCTGAATCGGAGACACCTCCATGACCACGAGCAAGCAAGCGTCCTTGCTGACCTCACGCCGCCTCTGGCCGCTTTGCGTCAGCCAGTTTTGCGGCGCATTCGACGATAACCTCCTCAAAAGCGCCACCGTCGCTCTGGCGGCGTTCAAACTGGGCAATGCGGGCGCCGGATTCGCCGCCTTGGCGGGCGCGCTTTTCATCGCACCCTATCTGCTCCTCTCGGCCACCGGCGGCCAGATCGCGGACCGCTTCGCCAAGGGACGCGTGATCCTGTGGGTCAAGGCGGCTGAAATCCTGCTGATGGCCGCGGCAACGATCGGCTTTCTGACCAGCAGCCTGCCCGTGCTGCTCGGCACATTGTTTGGCGTGGGCGTGCAGGCGGCCCTGTTCGGCCCGCTGAAATATGGCCTTCTGCCGGAACATCTCCGCGAAAGCGAATTGATCGCAGGCAACGGCATCATCGAGGCAACGACGTTTCTCGCCATCCTGGCCGGCACGGTAGGCGGCACCGCCTCCATGCTGCCGCATGGCGCGCTGATCGTTTCGGCCGCAGGGCTGCTTTCCGCCCTCATCGGCCTGGCCGCCGCAGTGGCGATCCCGCGCACGCACGCCGCCGATCCCGCCGCGCGCATCGGGTGGAATATCGTGGCCGAAACCCTCTCTATCATCAACGCCATGCGGCCGAACCGGCGCGCGTGGCGAGCCATTCTCGGCCTGTCCTGGTTCTGGACCATGGGCGCCACCATCATTGCCGAATTTCCCGTTCTGGCACGCGACACCATGGGCGCCGGCGGTCAGGTGGTCGGAGTCTTGCTCGGCGCCTTCGCGCTGGGCATCGGTGGCGGATCATGGCTGAGCGCGCGTCTGTTGCGCGGGCAGGTCAGCGCGCGGCCCGTGCCGCTTGCGGCTTTCGGCATGACGGTGTTCTGTTTCGATCTGGCGCATGGACTGGCGGGTGGCGTGCATCTTGCCGACGCCCACGCGCTGTTCACGACTTTTTCCGGCTTGCGGGCGCTGGTGGATCTCGTCGCACTGGCGGCGTGCGGCGGCCTGTTCTCCGTGCCGCTGAACGCGATCCTGCAGGACGCGGCGCCGGCGGCAAGCCGCGCGCGCGCCATCGCCGCGAACAATGCCGCCAATGCCGCTTTCATGATTGCCGCGGCCGGCGTCGTGGCCGCCGCCTCCGCCCTGGGCCTATCGGCGCCGCACGCGCTGCAATGGCTCGCCGGCATCAATCTGCTGGTCGTGGCCGTGCTGGTGCGCGCCATGCCGCAGGCCGTCGCGCGGCCGATATTTGCCGCCTATTTCCGCCTTTTCCACCGCGTGCGCATCACAGGGCTGCAACACTACGCCGCTTGCGGCGATCGCGTGGTCATCGTCGCCAACCATCTTAGCTACCTCGATGCGCTGCTGATCTCGACCTTCCTGCCCGACAGCCCGAGTTTTGCCATCCATACCCATCAGGCGCGGCGTCTGCTCGTGCGCCTGGCGGGCACCGCCATACGCATGTTCACCGTGGACGTCTCCAACCCATACGCCATACGCCGCATGATCGAAGCCGTGCGCGATGGCGGGCAGAAACTCGTGATATTTCCCGAAGGGCGCATCAGCCAGACCGGCGCCATGATGAAAATCTACGAAGGCGCGGGGCTGGTCGCCGACCGCGCGGGCGCGCGGGTCGTGCCGATCCATATCGATGGCACGCAGTTCACGCCCTTTTCGCATCTGCGCGGCAAACTGCGTCTGCGCTGGTTTGCGCGCCTGCGGCTCGATATTTTTCCGGCGGTCGATCTGACGCCCGCGCATGCCGACAGCCTGACCCCGCGCGAACGGCGCGCCGCCATCGGCCGCGCGTTGGAGGACCTGATGGTGCGCACGAATTTTGCCACGCGCCAGATCGATCGCACGCTCATGGCAGCCTTCCTGCGCGCACGCGCCGATTACGGCGGCCGCGCGCTGATTGTCGAGGACATAAACCGCGAGCCGCTGTCCTATGATCGCATCCTGCTCGGCGCCGCCGCGCTCGGCGATAAGCTGATCGCCGGCACAAGGCCGGGCGAGCGCATCGGCCTGCTGCTCCCGAATGCCAATGCCACGCTCGTGACTCTGCTGGGTCTGTCGGCGTTCGGCCGTGTGCCTGCGATGCTGAATTTCTCTGCCGGCAGCACCGCCATGTTGTCGGCCTGCACCGCGGCCTGCGTGAGCACGGTGGTGACCAGCCGCGCCTTTGTCGAAAAAGCCAAGCTCGGCGCTACGATCGCGCGCATGGAAGGCGATGTGCGCATCGTCTATCTGGAAGATATCCGTCCCACCATCACGCTGCGGGACAAGCTGCGCGCCAAATGGCGCAGTATCAGGCCGCACACGCTGCCCGGCGTGGCACTGAACGCCAACGATCCGGCGCTGGTGCTGTTCACCTCCGGGTCGGAGGGGACGCCTAAGGGCGTGGTGCTGAGCCACCGCAATATTCTGGCCAATTGCGCCCAGCTCGGCGCCATCATCGATTTCAACCCGTCCGACCGCGTCTTTGCCGCTTTGCCGATGTTTCACGCCTTCGGCCTGATCGGCGCCACGCTGCTGCCGGTCTTTGCCGGCGTGCGCACCTTCCTCTACCCCTCGCCGCTGCATTACCGCATCGTGCCCGCACTGATCTATGACACGGACGCGACCATCTGCTTCGGCACGGACACCTTCCTGAACGGTTGGGCACGTTACGCGCATCCCTATGATTTCTACCGGATGCGCTACATGTTCGCCGGCGCCGAACGTGTGCGTGAAAGCACCAAGGCGCTGTATGCCGAACGTTTCGGCGTGCGCGTGCTCGAAGGCTACGGCGCCACCGAAACCTCGCCCGCGCTGGCCATGAACACGGCCATGCATAGCCGCGCCGGCAGCGTCGGACGCATGCTGCCGGGCATCGAACACAGGCTCGATCAGGTGCCGGGAATTGCCCAAGGCGGCAAATTGTCCGTGCGCGGCCCCAATATCATGCTCGGCTATTTGCGCCCGACCTCACCCGGCGTGCTCGAACCGCCGCAGGGCGGGTGGTATGATACGGGCGATATCGTGCGTCTCGATGACGAGGGCTTTCTCGCCATCACAGGCCGCATCAAGCGCTTTGCCAAGGTGGCGGGCGAGATGGTGTCGATGTCCGGCGCCGAGGCGCTGATCGCCGCATTGTGGCCCAACGATCAGCACGCCGTGCTCGCCCTGCCAGATGCGCGACGCGGTGAGTCCCTGCTGCTGATGACCACGCGGCCCGGCGCTTCCGTGGGCGAGATCGTGGAATTCGCACGCGGCAAGGGGGCCGCCGATATCGGCGTTCCGCGTGCCATCCTGCATGTAAATGCGCTGCCGCTGCTTGGCACCGGCAAGGTGGATTATCCGGCCGCGCAGGCGCTGGCTGAGTCGCAGCATGATGAGAGGCAGGCGAAAGCGGCTTGAAGGAAGATTGGGGGAGCAGTGCCTGCCCCCCCAAACCCCCCGTCTTCATTGGGAACGAGCTGGCAGGTGCCGCGCGATATATGGCGGCAGATGGAAGCTGCCGACATGGATCTCAGGTGTCCAATACTCGGTCTGGTCCAAAATCCCGCTCTCCCGCGCGCGGCGCGCAATCTCTTCCACGCTCTGTGTGCCGATACCGTCCGCCTTGGCCGCAATCCCCAGCGTCATCAGCCCGCCCACATAGGTCGGCACTGCGGCGACATAGGCTGATACATGCGCAAAGAATTTGGCCCGCCGCAGGCTCGTCTCGCGCAATTCATCCGCTTGCATGAACGGTACGCCGCATTGGTTCACCACCAAACCCCGGGGGCTCAGGATGCGTGCGCAATTGGCGTAAAAATCGTCGGTGAACAGCACCTCGCCCACACCGATGGGATCGGTGCTGTCCACGATGATGACATCGAAGCTGCCATCTGCGGCACGCTTCACGTAATCGATGCCATCGCCCAAGATGATTTCCGCCCGCGGGTCGGACCACGCCTCGCCGGCAATCGAGGGCAGATACTCTTTGGAAAGCCGGATGACCTCGCCGTCAATCTCCACCATCACCGCGCGCGTCACGCCGCGATGGGCCAGCACCCGCCGCAGCACGCCGCCATCCCCGGCGCCGATAATCAGTACGCGTTCCGCCTCGCCATGCGCCAGCAGCGGAACATGCGCCAGCATTTCCTGGTAGACGAATTCATCGCGCTCGGTGATCTGGATGCAGCCATCCAGCACCATGACGCGCCCGTGGGAGACGCTTTCGAACACCACGATGTCCTGAAAGTCGCTGCGCACGCGGGCGAGTTCGCGCTTTATTAGAAAGCGCTGGCCCCAGTCAGGGTATAGGGTCTCGTTGAGCCAGATGTCTGTCATGGAAGAAAGTGCTTCTTTTTTGAAAAAAAGAAGCAAAAAACTTTTATTCGTTTGGAGCGTGTGTGTGACGACCGCACGCGGCCAACGAACAAAAGTCTTTTTGCTTCTTTTTCTTCAGAAAAGAAGAATCCCTTTCCCTACACCACGCGCCCCCGGCGTTGCTCGTCCACATCCACCCGCAACGGGCTGAACGCTGCCTGCAACACCGGAATTGCCTTGTGCGGATCGCACGTTCCGCACATGAAGATATCCACGGCCGCGAAATCACGTTCCGGCCACGTATGGATGCTGATATGGCTTTCCGCCAGCACCACAACGCCGCTGACGCCGCCATTGGGTGTGAAGTGGTGAAAATGGCTGTGCAGGATCGTCGCCCCCGCCACCACTGCGCCATGCCGCAGCGCGGCATCGATCACACGGGGATCGTCCAGATTGCTGGCCCCCCAGAGATCGACGAGAAGATGCGTACCGGCAAATTTCATGCCGTCCTTCTCGACGAAATAGTCGGTCCTCTCCTCCCCACCATGCACAGGGAAGGAAAAATCGATGCTCTGAGTGTCGCTCGGGAGATCCGAGACCATCCCCAGTTGAGCAAGTGCGTTCATCACGTACCCCCAATCCAGTAGATGGCCTGTTGGGCAAAACGCCCCCTTGGGCCAAGGCGTGCGCATTTAGGGTTGATCCCCCCCCCACGCAAGTGAAATTTTCAAGCGCCGATCGCGTTCGGCGGAACGCTGCCCTGTTCAATGTGCGGCATAGCCGGCCCATGCCGCCGGCAGGCTGCGTGTCGCCGCCGCGTCACGTTGCGCGCGCGGTAAATCGGCGATGTCGCGCACCGGCTGCACGGTCAGCGCCGCGAACAGTGAGGCGCGCGGTCCCGGCGAAAGCCGCTTCGCCGCGCCCGTCGACAGCGCGCGCAAAACCTCGCCATCGCCGGCTTGGGAAGCCGCGCTGGCCAGACGCAGCACCAGATCCTGCTGCGCGTCCGACAAGGCGCCGCTGGCCTGCACGCCGGCCTGCACCAGCCTCTGCAGCGCCGCGGTGGCACCCTGCCAGTCATGCGTCTTCTCGCGCAATTGCGCGCTCAGCTCCCACGCCTCCACACCATCGCGGCCGGCAAGCAGGCTCAGCGCGGGTCCATCCTGCCCCAGCCGGGCCAGCGCCCGCGCCCGCATCACGGCGCGGCGCGTGTCCAGGTCCGCGGGTCTGATCGAGCGCGGCCAGCGCCCCTGGCGCATCGTCCTGGTCCAGCCGCAGCGCCGCCAGGCGCACGCCCAGCATGGCACGGGCCACCGGATCGGCTGTCCCTTCGATCAGCTTGCCCACAAGCCGGTCCGCCCGCTCGGGCAGATCAAGCGCGGTCAGTTTGTCGACCAGCACGGGCGTCAGAGAGGCCGCCGCGCTGCCCTGGCCAAGCAGATCGGCGTTGTCGGCGACAAGCGCCAGCAGATCCAGCGGCGCCAGCCCGGCCCCCGCCCCGCCGTGC
>CAXUNZ010000159.1:0-7884 GCA_964252525.1 uncultured Acetobacteraceae bacterium | reverse complement strand
ATCTCCCCCAGTCTTCTTTACCTCGTCCCGACCGGTGCCTAGGGGCGATAGGGCGCAAACAAATCAATGTCGTCAGGTATTGTGCGCGCGCTCGCCTGATAGCTCGGCCGCAGAGTCAGGCCCAATTTCTGCTCGAAGGCATAGCCGAACCGCAGCACCATCGCGTCAGACCATCTCGGCCCGATGACGGACAGTCCCACGGGCAGGCCGAACACCAGGCCCATGGGCACCGACAGATGCGGGTATCCCGCAACCGCCGGCAGCGTCGGCGTCGCACCCAGGGCGTGGTCGCCATCGATCGTATCGACCACCCAGGCTGGACCCGCCGTTGGCGCGACCAGCGCGTCCACGCGATACTCGGCCAGCATCTTGTCGATCCCTTCCTCCCGCGCGAGGCGGCGTGAGGTCGCCAGCGCCTGCACATAGGCCGGATCGTCGAGGCCGTTCGTGGTTTCGGACTTTTCAAACAATTCCTGGCCGAACAGGCCAAGTTCGCGCGGGCCTTGGGCGGTGTTGAACGCGATCAGATCGGCCAGCGAGCGCGTGCGCACGCTCTGCGGCGCACCGGCAAGGTAGTGCGCCAGATCGACCTTGAATTCGGTGGACAGCACGATGTTTTCGGCATCGCCGATCGCCTCGGCGCCAGGCAGCTTCTCGATTTCCACCAATTCCGCGCCCGCCTGGCGCAGCACGTCCAAGGCATGGGCAAACACCGTATCGGTTTCAGGGTGAAAGCCCGCCTCGAAGCGCATGACGCCGATCCGCTTGCCCCGCAGTGCATCGGCGGACAGGCCTGCCGCGAAATCGCCGCGATGCGCGTCCGCCTCACGCGTGTCGGGATCGGCGGGGTCGCCGCCGGCCATGACGCTGAGCAAGGCCGCAACGTCGGCGACGGAGCGGCCCATCGGCCCGGCCGTGTCCTGGCTGTGCGAAATCGGCACGATATGCGTGCGCGAGACAAGCCCAAGCGTCGGCTTCAGCCCCACGATGCCATTGGTTGACGCCGGGCACGTGACCGAGCCATCCGTCTCCGAGCCCACCGCGCCCGCGGCCAGGCTGGCCGCGCCCGCCGCCCCGCTCCCGCTGCTCGATCCGCAGGGCGAGCGGTCCAGGGAATAGGGGTTACGCGTCAGACCGCCGACGCCGCTCCACCCCGAAATGGCACGCGAGCCGCGAAAGTTCGCCCATTCGCTGAGGTTGGTCTTGCCCAGGATGACCGCGCCCGCCGCGCGCAGCCGTGCCACCAGCGGCGCATCCCGTCCGGTGATGTTTTCCGCCAGCGCCAGCGAGCCGGCCGTCGTCGCCATCCTGTCGGCCGTTTCGATGTTGTCCTTGATCAGCACGGGCACGCCATGAAGCGGGCCGCGCACATGTCCCGCGCGGCGTTCCTCATCCAGCCGTTTCGCATCCTCCAGCGTGGCGGGATTGACCGCGAGCACCGCCTGGATTTTCGGCCCGCTGCGATCGATCGTCTCGATGCGGTGCAGATACCACGACACGGCCTGCTCGGACGATAGGCGCCCGGATTGCATATCGGCCGATAGCGCCATCAGCGTTCGGCCGGTCAGATCGGCGGGTTCGGGTGCGGCGGCCATCGCGGTCAGACAGAGCGCGAGCAGAAGCAGGCGTGGGGCATGGGGCATCGGCATCTCGGCAGGACGGTTACGGGGAAGTATGTTCTTTTTTGAAAAAAAGAACCAAAAAACTTTTGTTTGGTTGGCGGTGCGCTGTTCCACCTGCGCGGCAAACAGTCAAAAGTTTTTTGCTTCTTTTTTTCAAAAAAGAAGAACTTTGCTATTTCGTTTGCGCCGCCAGCAGCGCCCGGAAAGGCGCAAACTCGGGCGGCTCTCCGACAGCGGGCGCCTCCACGAACGCGCGTACCATCCTCTCCAGCCGTTCGGCAAACAGCGCCCGCACCGCGTCCTCCGCCTCCGCCACGCCTGGCAATGCCCGCAGCGCCGCCACCTCCTCTCCGCGCCTGGGCGCGCAGGCCAATATTCGCCGGTCCTCGACCAGATCGGGTTTATCAGCCAAATTGATATAGGACCGGCAAATGAAGCGCGCCATTTCCAGATGCCGCTCCGCCACCTGTCCCTTCCAATCCCCATGCCCGCGCGCCAGTTTCCACAGGGCCTCAGGCGCGCTGCGCAGCAGATAATGATTGACCCACGCCGTACGCGCGCTCGGCGCCTCGGCAAAGGCGGCCAGCCGCTTCTGCTCGCCCGCATGGTGGTGCAGCGCCCCACTCTCCGTGCGATACACGAATGGCGCCGCCAGTGTGGCCTGCGGGTAATGCGCGTGCGAGTGCCAAAAGATCGGTGGCCGCACAATCGATTTCACATGCTGATTGGGATGCGGCTCGCGCCGCGTAAAGCGCTCCAAAGTTGGCGCATCGCGCCAGGCATCGTCGCGGCCGCCGGCAAACACCTGCCAGCACAAGGCGATCGCATCGACTGGCTGAGTCTGCTGCCACGCCAGAAAAGCCTCGATCCCGTCGAACACGTTGGCATCGAAGCCGACGAACTCATCGAGATCGAGCACCGCCGCCCAGGCGTAATCCAGCACCTGCGGCAGCAGTGAAAACGCGTGCGAATAGGCCTTGTATTGCGGCCCGAAATGCCCGCCCGCCTGGTTGTGCACCAGCGTAATCGCACCCGTCCGCGCGAGTGCGGCCAGCAGCGCGTCAGATCCGTCCCAATTGTCGTTGGTGTAGATAAAGGCGTGCTCAAACCCCAATGCGCGGTGATAGCCGAGCCACTCCAGCAGATACGGCCCCTCGTTGCGTGCCGCCGCCACCAGGCAGGCGCCGCGCCGCGGCTTGATCCGTCTGCGCGCCAGCGCGGTCAAGGCAAACCCCACCTGCGGCTGGCCGAAGCCTTCCAGCGGATCGCCGGCAAACTCATCGGCGGCGGGCGAACTCGTGGTGTTATCCGCCCCCACCGCCCCCCTCTCGCGCCGCCCGGCGGCAAGCGATGGCAGCACCTCCTGCACCCATCGGTTCTGCGGCATGACCTCGGCAAGCAGCGCACGCGCCTCCTCCCGCTCCAGCAGATCCGCCGCCAGCTCGGCCAATTCCTCGCGCGGCAGCACGCGGATCAGCGCCTCGGCCAGCCCCGGCCGCAGGCTGAGATCGCGCAGCCGCCCCATCAGCCCGGCTGCCCGGTAGGGCCGAGCCACCGCGGCGCAGATCTCGGCCGCCACTTGCAGGAATTGCGAGGAAAACTCCCCCGCATCCACGCGCAGCGGCTCGAACAGATCGAGCCGGTTGCGCCCCAGACTGTCGAAGATCACGCAGCCATCCGGCGCCCCGTGCCCCTGCGGCGTCACTCCCAGGTAGCGCTGTGGCGAGAGGGGATGGCGCAACCGGATCAGCGCCGCATTTTCACTTTGCAGCCGGTAGGCTGAAACCACGATGCTGGCCATGCCGTCCGATCGGACCGAGACGGCCCGCAGATCCTGCGCCATCAAAAAACAGAGTTGCTTGTTGGCGTCAGGAATCATTGCAACCAACGCCGCGCCGCGCGGCGCTGCCGCTGCCATGCCGACGCGCTCGTCGCCCGCCACCAGAACATTGTCCCGCCCTGTGCGAAGCGTGCAGAACAGCGCCTGCGCCGGCGCCGGCGCGGGTCTGGGCGGCGGCGCCAGATGCGGTGCGAACAGCGAGATCGTCTCGGCCGGCACCGCCATTTCCGGGCGCGCGACCACCTGCCGACGGGCGCGAAACAACCTGGCGATCAGCGAGCTCATCACATACCTCTACGCTTGCAAAACGAGGCTAGCGCAACCCCAGCGTGCCGGTCGAGAACGACACCCAGCCTTGGCAATCCGGGCCCGCTCCCCTACCGCTGGCCGGATCCGATCCGGAGCCGCGCGCGACCATGGCCGATCCCAGTACCGAAATCCTCCGCCTGCTCGACATCATGGCCCGCCTGCGCGCCCCGGACGGAGGCTGCCCCTGGGACGTGGTCCAAACCTTCGCCACCATCGCCCCCTATACGATCGAGGAAGCCTACGAAGTGGCCGAGGCCGCCGTCAGCGCCGACCTGCCCGCCCTTCGTGACGAACTCGGCGACCTGCTCTTCCAGGTCGTCTATCATTCCCGCATGGCCGAGGAGGCGGGCGCCTTTAACTTCGCCAACGTGGCCGCCGTCATCGCCGACAAAATGCTCCGCCGCCACCCGCACGTCTTCGGCGCCGGGGCCGCGCGAGATGCGGCCGTCCACACCCAGTCCTGGGAAGCCCAGAAGGCCGCCGAACGCCGCGCCAACGCTCAGGAGGGTGCGCTCGCCGGCGTTGCCGTGGCACTCCCGGCACTGACGCGGGCCGACAAACTCACCCGCCGCGCCGCCCGCGTCGGCTTCGACTGGCCTGACGCACAGACCGTCCTGGACAAGCTGGATGAGGAAGTCGCCGAGCTGCGCGCCGAACTGCCTGCCGCCGACCCGGACCGCATGGAGGACGAACTCGGCGACATGCTCTTTGTCCTGGCCAATCTGGCCCGCAAACTCAACCTCGATCCCGAGGCCGCATTGGCCCGCGCCAACGCCAAATTCACCCGCCGTTTCACTGCGGTCGAGCGTCTGCTCGCGGAGCAGGGCACTACGCCAGCGGAGGCGGGGTTGGGCGAAATGGAAGCGGCTTGGCAGCACGTAAAAAGGCAAGAAGTTGGGGGAGTAGTGCCTGCCCCCCCAAACCCCCCGTCTTTGGTCTAGATGTAGGCGGGTTCTCCGGCCAATCCGTCCGGCAGCATCACAGCCCGCGCGGGCCTCAATGCGCGCTCTACGCCACGGACATGGCACGCCAGCATCGCCGTCAGCGCAAACAGATAGTAAACCTCTGGCTGAAAGCCGATGCTGATGAAATTGCCGCAAACCACCAGCACCGCCTCGGTCACCATCAGCGCCCGTGCCAAATCGGCGCACCAGGCCATATCCACCATGTGCCGGCATTTCCGCGTCACGCGCCATAACGTCAGCAACGTCGTTACCAGGAGGGCAAGCAAAAGTCCGAGACCCGGCCAGCCATGTTCGCCCAGCGCCTCGAAATAGATGCTGTGGAACGCCTTGCCGTAAATGACGATCGGCAGCCCGCCATCCTCCGCCGGAAAACTGATCGTATCGACCACGTACGCGTTGAACCCGCCCCCGAACGGATGGCTCTGCACGAATTTCAGCGTCCATTCCCACACCAGGATGCGCCCGTACGAGGAGACCTCATGGTTGTCGGTGATCGTCGACATGCGGTCCAGCCAGTCCGAGCCCGGCCGGATCAGAACGGCCGCCAATAGTCCGACGCCCGCCAAGCCCACCAGGCCGTAGCGCATCTTGTGCGCCGATTGCAGCCAGAGGCACCCGGCCATGACCACAAGCCCCACGAGCGCCGTACGCTCGAACGTACCCAGGCTCGCGCTGATGCCGGCGACCGCCAGGCCGACATAGAGCAACGAGACCAGCCGCACCCGCGGCAGGATGACCGTATGGCGCGCCAGCCACAGAATAATCGGCACCGCCATGATGGCGACGGTCGAGAGCGTGGAACCTTCCGCCAGCCCGCTATTGCCGCTGAGCAGTCCCAGATTGGCGTGGTAGGACCCGCCGCTCAATATCGTCTTGGCGCCGTAAGGCAGCGTCTGGATTGCCGCGGCGAATACATAAACCTGCAGGAACGCTTCGATCTGCACGCGCGATCGAAACAGATAGGGCATGAAGGCGGCAAAGCCGATCGTCTTGATCGCCCAATCCCATTTCATCCACGCCCATTCGGGCGCCACCGCCTCAAACTGCGTGGTGTAAGTCACCCACAGACCCTCGATAACGATCAGCACCATGATCATGGTCGGCCGCGGCGGGCTTTTGCGGTCCATCAGCAGATAGGCGGCGATTGTGGCCACCGCCATGATGGCCGAAACCGGAATGTCAGTCAGGATCGAATACGCCACGTGCTGGGGCGAAAACGTGTCCACCCACACATAGCCCAGCCCCAGCGCGAAGGGCGCCACAAGCCCCGCGCACAGGAACACGCCATAGATCATGCTCAGCCACAGGCTACGCAGCATCGCGCCTCTCTTGCGCCGGCGGCGTCTGGGCGCCGAACCACGGGCGCACCCCGTCCAGCTTAATGGCGCGAAACACCACCAGCAGGCACATCAAGGTGCTGAAGAAGATCGTCACCGTATCGATCATGAGATCACAAACAGCATGAGTTCCCCCAAGGCGGCAAGCAGATGCCGCCTACCCTCACCCCAATAGATTGATGGAAGCTTGGAGGGCTGGGTCGCAACCCTACTCTTCCAGAGCCTGGCGCAAATCCGCGATCAGATCGTCCGGATGCTCTACCCCCACCGAAATCCGCACCAGATTGTCCAGCAGGCCGAAACGGCGCTTGCGCTCGGGCGGCACCGCAATATGCGTCATCGCCGCGGGGTGGGAGGCCAGGCTCTCCGTCCCGCCCAAACTCACCGCCAGCTTGATCAGCGTCAGCCGATCCAGGAACCGGAACGCCTCCGCCTCACCACCCTTCACATACACGCTGATCGTGGAGCCAGGCCCCGCGCATTGCCGCGCATAGATCTCCGCCTGCGGCGAGCCGTCCTCCAGAAACCCCAGATATCCCACGCGCTCGATGGCCGGATGCCCGCGCAAATAGGCGGCCACGCGGGCGGCGTTCTCCCCAGCGCGAGACATCCGCAATTCCAGCGTTTCCAGGCTGCGCATCAGCAGCCACCCGGTATGCGGATCGCTCATCGTGCCCAGCCCGCTTCGCATGCTGCGGATGGGCTTGAGCGCCGCGCGCGTGCCCAGCACCGCACCGGCCACCAGATCGCTATGGCCGCCGACATATTTCGTCAGCGAATAGATCACCAGGTCGGCCCCATGCTCCAGCGGGCGCTGCCAGAGCGGCCCCAGGAACGTGTTGTCCACGATCACCGCGGGCCGCCCCCCAGGCTGATCGGCCAGCCCGGCGGCCAGCGCCGCGCAATGGGCGATATCGACAAGATCGTTGGTCGGATTGGCCGGCGTTTCGATCATCATCGCGGCGATGCGGCCGCCCGGCGGCAGCGCGGCGCGGGCCTCGGCCAGGCGGCGGGCGATCTCCTCGGCGCCGGCATTGGCGGCGAATTCCACGCCGGCGATGCCGAATTGCGGCAGCACGCGCATCAGCAGCGTCTCGGTACCGCCGTAGATCGGCGCGTTGAAGAACACCGTGTCACCCGGACGCGCCACACTCAGCAGCGTGGTGGCAATCGCCGCCATGCCGGAGGCGAAGACGAGCGCGGCCTCGGCGCCCTCCCACACCGTCAGGCGGTCTTCCAGAATTTCCAGATCGGGGTTGTTGAACCGGCTGTAGATCAGGCCCGGCTTCTCGCCTTCCCGCAGATCGCGCAGGCCGGTGACCAGTTCGAAAAAGTCCTTGCCGTGCTGGGCCGAGCGAAACACGAAGGTGCTGGTCTGGAAGATCGGCACCTTGACCGAGCCTTCCGACAGCGCCGGATCGTAGCCGAACCCCATCATCAGGGTTTCGGGATGCAGCGTATGCCCGGCGAGCTTGCGCTTGTGGTAATCCATGGAAAAGACCTCCAACTTGGGCCGCCGTAGCGCAGGGGCCTGGATGCCGCCAGGGTGGCTGGTCCGAAAGCAAGAAAGCGGCTGTTGGGGGTGCGAGACGCGCAGGGAAGGGAAAGCACGGTTGGGGGAAATGTGGCTGACGTATACGTCAGCCCCCCCAACCCCCCCGTCTTTAGTTTAGCTCTGCGGTTGCTTGGCGATCCGCTTCGTTACGTTATACCAAGCCGCGTTGAGATTGACACATCGTCGAAGGAAAAAGGTTGGGGGCGATGTTGGGGGACCCCCACAAACCCCCCCCCGTTTTTTAGGGGCGCCCAAT
>CAXUNZ010000158.1:3985-7931 GCA_964252525.1 uncultured Acetobacteraceae bacterium | reverse complement strand
GCCCGCAAGCTGCCCGCCCGGCGTGGCCGAGAGCGTCGTGGTGCTGCCGACCTGGGTCGTCTCAGGCATGCCCACGCCGCTCCAGGTGAAGCGCGGCGCGGCGATCGTGACGACACCCGGATCGGTGACGGTGAGCGACCCTGCGCCGTCCTGCGTGGCGATGCCATAGCCGTAGATCGCCGGCGTGTTCAGCACCAGGCTCGTGCTGCCGCTGTCCAGCGCCACGCTGCCGATGATGTTGACCGCCTCGTTGGCGGTCAGGCTCAGCGCGGCCGAGCCCTGCGCCAGCGTGTTCAGGCTGGCGGCATCCAGCGCCAGACCCGCGGGCAGCAACCCGGCGAAATTGGCCAGCGACTGGGTGCTGCCGATATTGATGTCGGCCACCTGCACGCTGACCTCCGCCGCGCGCAGGCTCGCCTCGCCGATATCCACCGAGCCGCCTTGCGCCACGGTGAAATCCAGGCTGCCGCCAGCCTGCAGGGTGGCGCCGGGCGCAATCGTGATCGCCGCCCCCAGCGCGCTTTGCGTATTGGGGGTGAAGACGATCTGACCGTTGGAAAGCGAAAGCACGGGATTGGCGCCCAGCACTTGGGCGTTGCTGTCACTGTTGAAATAGATCCCCTGCGCCAGCCCGTAAGCCGTGGCCGGCGCGCCGATCGTGCTGAGCGTGGCGCCACCCTGCACGCTGATCTGGCCCGACCCGTCCGCGGTCAGCATGATGTCGCCCGCCACCAGGTCGGCGTGCGGCGCCACGAGCACCGCGGGCGCGATGCCCTGCACGTTTTCGATATCGGGCGAGAGCGTGTTGGCACTCAGCGTACCGCCGATGACCAAGCGCGGCACATCAAGCGCGCTCAGCATACCGCTATTCAGCCCGAAGCCCGGCTCGATCGTTACCGAGCCGCGCGCCGACACCGTTTCCACCGGCACCACCGCATCCCCCGGTCCCACGATTTCGAGCGGATTGATGGCGGAGATTTCCAGCGTGGCGCCATAGCCGCCGGTAGGTGCGGTTTGCAGCAAGGAGGCCGCGCCGATGCTCACCGGCATGTCGCCCGCCGGAACCGTGTCGGGCGTATTGAGGCTGAGCACCAGCGTCTTGGCGTCCTGCGGCAGCAGCGGGCGCGGCGCGTTGAAGGTCGCAGCCTGCGCCACTTCGAAATCGTTGTAGCTCTCCTCGTTGTATTGGGAGAGTTGGCGCACGCCCGCGCTCGAGGTGATCAGCGCCTCGACCGGCGTGGCGCCGATGATGCCCGTATTGGCCGTGCCCAGCGTCACCGCGGCCTCGGTGGTGAAGTTGCCGAACGGTCCGGACGTGCCGGGCGCCATCGGCACGCCGGTCAGTTCGACCCGGTAAGCCCCCGGCAGCAGATCGTAATAGGCCGGCAGCAGCGTGTAGGTGCCCGCGCCCAGACCCGGGACCTCGCCGGTGCCGATGCTGATTTGCGCGCCCTGCGCGGGTGCCGCGTAGCCCGCATCGCCGGGCGAGACCGGCGCGTATTGCGCCTGGATGCCGGGCACGATGGCATAGACCGGATCGGCCGTGTTGGCGGCCAGAGTGCCGGTTCCGCTCCGCAGCAACGGCGTGAGGTTGACATCCGCCGAGCCGCCGCGTCCGGCGATGAAGGCGGCACCGCTCAGCGTGCCGCCGCCGCTGATGTCGATCAGCGCACCCGGCTGCACGTCCGCAGTGGCGGCGGCGATGCGGATCAGCGGGTCGAGCACCGGCGGGGTCTGGCCGGCAAAGAGGTAGTTCACCCCATCCACGGTGCCGCCGAAGGGCACCGTCTGGCCATTGAGGCTGACGGATGTGACGCTGCCCGGCTCCAGCACGACGGTGTCTGTGAAGGGCTGGATGGTGCCATCGCCGCGCGGCTCGCCCAGTTCGATCAGCCCCTCCGGCGCGCGCACCACGCCCGCCTGGTCGATCGTATCGGCGATCAGGCTGAGCGTGCCGTCCACCGAGAATGGCGCCTGAGGCGCTGCACCGCCCTGGCCCAGCACGGTGAGCGTGCCGCCCGCCAGCGGATTGGCGCCAGTCGCGGGGTCAGGCGTCTCGCCCGCCGTGACGACCGCTGTGGCCTCGGTTGCCGGATAGATTTGCGCGCCCTGCAGCGTGACGTTGCCGGTCGAGGTCAGGGAGGTGATGCCGGCCCGGGGGTCGCTCTGCCGGTCGAAGCGTATGTCGCCGGCGCTGTTCAGCACCGTGTCCGCAAAGCCGAAGGAGAAGGCGAGGTAGGGGCCGCGCGGCGTGCCACCCAAGGTCGGATCGGCGTAGCCGATGACGCGCACGCCGCCCAGGCTGAGCGCGTTGGTGACGTCGATGAAATCCGCGTTCAGGCTCAGCGTGCCGCTGACTGTCTCCGGGTTGAGCGTGGGCAGGCTGTCGACGTCCCGCCCGCCATTGGCGGCATCCGAGTAGCCGAACAGGTTCAGATAAGGCACGTGCACGCTGGCAGAGGCGTTCGGGGCCGTCTCGCCGAGGATGGTGGTCGATAGGACCAGGCTGCGGCCGAGGCTGAGATCGACCGGGCCGTCGAAGAGGATCTGGTCCTGGGCGTAGAGGCTCAGCGTATCGAAGCCGCCCGCGGCGATCTGCTGCTGGGAGATGCGGCCCAGCCGCAGCGTGGTGTAGGAATACGGCTCGCCCGGCGCAAGGCCGGTGCCGGGCTGCACCGCCACCGCGTTCTGGGTGATGAAGATCTGCGAGGGCTGATAGAAAGTGCCCGGCAGGCCGTAGAAAGCGTTCAGCGTCTCGGGATCGAGCCGCATCTGCAGCGTGCCGCCCGCGGCACCGGGACCGGCGCCGCCCGCCAGCATCGTGCCGTCCAGCGCCACACCGAAATAGGAGCGCGCGCCGATCGTGCCGCCCGCGCCCGACAGCATGATCTGGGCGCCGGGCTGGGAGATGGTCTGGTCCTGCAAGGCGCCCGGCACGATATCGACCGCGGCGGCGGCGCCGGCCGCATCGAGCAGCGCGCCCGGCCGCACGATCACCTGGGCGTAGGTGCTGAGCACCGAATTGGGGTCGAGCCCGCCCGCGCCGCCCAGCAGGATGGTGCCGCCCGCCTGCGCCTGGCCGAACGACCGTCCGCGCGCATCGCGCATCGTTTCGGCCTGGCCGGAGGCGTCCAGCACCGCGCCGTCACCGATCCACACCGAGAGGCCGTCGAGATCGTTGGCAAGCACGTCGTGCGTGTTCAGGGTGGTGTCGGTCTCGTAGCGCGTGTTGAAGACGGAGACAGCGCCGCCATGGGCGGTGAGCGTGCCGAGCACCGTCACCTGCCCGTAGCCTTCGATGGTGATGGATTGGCGCGGATCGACGGCGATGCTGGCACCTGCACCGATCATAACCGCGCCGCCGCCACCGTCGAACAGGCCGGAATCGACGCTGGATTCCAGGCTGAGGCTCGCACCCGGCCGCTGCGCGATGGCATCGCTGCCGCCGACCTGCGTGTAGAGCGCCGGCGTGATGACGCCAAAGGCGCCGGAGGATGCCGCGCCGGTGGCCAGCAGCGGGTTGCCGAGTGTATAGACCGGCCGGGTGACGGCGATCTGCGCGCCTGACGCCACGCTCAGCCCGGCATCGCCGTTCAGCACGTAATCGCCGAAACCGCTGGCGAACAGCGTATCGGAAATGGCCACGGTGCCGGCCTGCGCGCCGCCGCCCAGGGCAAAGGCCGGCGCCTGCAAGGACAGCGTGCCCGCATTGCCCGTGGCGTAGCCGCGGAAGGCGGCATCCAGGCTGACCGCGCCGGCGGCATCCAGCGTCGCCACCTGCAACGGCACGATATCGGCCGAAACCGTGATGCTGCCCCCGGCCTCATTGGTCAGCTTGCCCGCGGCCGAGAGCACGCCGCCCGAGGACACGTCCAGCACCGAGCCCGCTTCCAGATCGACCGGCCCGGTGCCGATCACCGAAATCGTGCCGCCCGCGGCATAGCCT
>CAXUNZ010000158.1:2156-3975 GCA_964252525.1 uncultured Acetobacteraceae bacterium | reverse complement strand
GAAGGCACGCGCTGGAGCTGCTGATTGCTCGCCGTGTCCGCTCGCCGGCGCCGGATCGCGCGCCAGGTTGGTCCAGGTGCCGCTTGCGTCCAATACCGCGCCGGGCGCCAGCGCGATGCTGCCCGGAACCGGGCTGATCGGCGTGGGCAAGCCGCCGAGCGAGGGCAGCAAGTTGGTCAGCGCAATGCCGCCGCCATGGGCGGTGATGCTTGCCTCGTCCTCGATCACCGGTGCGCCCAACGTGACGTGCCCGCCATCGGAGACCGCCAGCGCTTGGCCAAGGGCGATGCCGCCGGCGGAATAGATCGTCAGATTGGCCAGCCCATCGGCATTCAGCGCATCGGCATTGATGGTAATCGTGCCCGCCACCGTCTCCGGCAGCGCGTCCAGCACGCCTTGCGGCAGCGGCACCGAGCCCGTGATCAGCACGTTGGACGAGAACAGGCTGCCCAGCACCGCTGTGCCATATTGCGGCCCGCCCTGGTAGGTGCCCTCGTTCAGCGCGCCGGCGATCGGGACCACGGACTGGCTCAGCAGGAACGGGTCGGTGATGCCGGTGGGGCGCATGCCAGTCTGGGCCGTCCCCACGGTCACGCCGGCATCGATGCTGCCATCGATCGCGCCCGAGGCGGCCGCGATGGTGAGCGAACCCGCGTCCCGCCCGATGGTGTAGGCAGGCTGATAGATCTCGGCGGGCGTCAGCAGCGGATTGGCGAAAGTCTGGCTGATGCTCCAGCGCGGGTGGGCCGCCACCTCGCCCTTGTAGATGCCGGTATAGACCAGATCGCCCGGCGCATCGTTGATGTTGAAGATCTCGCCGTCAGCGGCCTGCACGTAGCTCTGCGGCAACTCGCCGGCCTGGTAGGTCACGGTGCCGCCGGTCAGGTTGATCGTGGAGCCCGTCGCCAGGCTCACCGTGCCGCCGATCAGCGTGCCGGCGTTGCTGGCGGCACTCTGCAGGATCACCTGCCCGCCGAGCGCGCTCCATTCCTCGATGCCGTGCGGCGTCAGCGCCAGATTGCCCGAAATCTCCAGCAAGCCGCCCTGGTTGTAGATGTTGCCCGTGTAGCCGCCATTGGCGATTTCGGCCGTCACCGTGCGCAGATCGATATAGGCGGTGGCGAACTCCAGCGGCCCGGTGCGGTTGGCCGCGCTGTCGCGCAGATAATAAGGCACGATGCCCTGTATCAGCAGGCTGTCGGCGCTGGCCGGCAGCACGGCGTTCGTGCCCGAGACGTCGATCGTCGCACCCGCGGCCACGGCAATGGACTGCCCGGCGCCCACCGCGACTTGGCCGCCCTGCGCCAGCGCCAGCGCGCCGCCCGCCATCGCCACGGAGCCGCCGGTGGAGATTTCGATGCGGCTTTCGCCCAGCGTGTCGGCGAGCGTGTTGTGCGTGTTCAGCGTCGCGCCCGTGGCCGTCAGGCGCAGCGCGTTATCGGCAATGGAGCTGGCCAGATTGGCGGCGCGCTGGCTGTCGAGCGCGGTCGAGCCGTCATCCTCGGGCAAAATCTCGGTCACACTGCCGGGTGCGAGCGTGATGGAGGCCGTGGCATCGGAGGTATCGGTCAGCAAATGCACGGTGCCGCGCGCATTGACCGTGGTCGTGGCCAGGATCACGCCCGCCTGATCCACGCTGTGGCCGACCATGGTGACGTCGCCCTGATCGGCCAGCACGATGCCGGTGTTGCTCGCCACACCGAGCGTGGTGCCGGGGGAATTGGTCACCGCGACCTCGCTGCCGATCACGGTCGAGGTCGGGTTGCTGACCGAATAGCCGGGCTGGAGCAGGAAGCTGGTGCCCGCGGCCAGGATCGTC
>CAXUNZ010000158.1:0-2146 GCA_964252525.1 uncultured Acetobacteraceae bacterium | reverse complement strand
GTGCGGCGTGACGATCTCGCCGCCGTTCTGCACGGTATCGGCCAGCAGCATGACATAGCCGTCGCCGGCAGGCGCGGTCGCGGTGATCGAGGCGCCGGGCTGCACGGTGATGCTGGCGGTCTCCGACGCGCCGGTAAAGGTCGGGCTGATGACACCGCCGGCGCCGATCGTGCCGTAGAGCGAGAGGCCGTTGATCAGGCCATTGACGTCCGTGCTCAGCTGCGCCTGGGCGATGCTGGCGGTCGACGCCACCAGCGAGCCCACATTGAGCTGGCTGCCGGCGCCGAACAGCACGCCGTAGGGGTTGAGGATGAAGATTTTTCCGGGCGCCGAAATCTGGCCCAGGATGGTGGTGGGATTGGCCTGCGGATCGCTGACCGAGTTGATCGCCACCCAGGTGCTGGCCAGGCTGCCGCCGGCGCTCTGGTCATAGATCAGCTTGGTGTGCGCGCCGATATTGTAGGTCTGCCAGGTCAGGCTGGCGACCGGGGCGGTCTGGGTGACCGTGACATTGGTCGTCCCCGCGCTCGTGGTCTGGGTCAGCGCGCTGGCCGCGCCGCTCCATAGCGTGCTGCCGTTGCTGCCGGCGACACCCGGCGCCTGCTGCAGGCCGCCGGTGGCGATGCCGTCGGGCACCGCCGGGCCGTTATAGGTCATGCCCGCGAGCGCCCCCGCAAGGCTGCGGAAGCGCGCGGCCGCGGCGGCGACGTTCTGCGCGCCGAGACCGGCCTGGCGTGCGGCCTGGGCGCTGGCGGTGTTGATGCTGGCGGCGGCGTTGAGCGCCGCGCCTTGGGCCAAAGCCTGGTTGATGGAGCGGAAGCTGCCCGCGCGCGCGGCGCCGGGCAACGCGGCGGTGCTGGCGAGCAGGGCGGTGGCGCTGACGCTGTGCAGCAGGGCGCGGCGGCCGTTGGAACGCAAGCTGGGTGTTATGGACGTCACGGCGCGGCACCCGGTCGAAAGGGAGTGTGGTGCCTAGCAGACGCCCGGGTTTGGGACAGCCTTGGGCGCTAGGGTTAATAAAACTGTCACCAAGCCAAGATTGGGGGTGATGTGCCCTCCCCCCCCAAACCCCCCTCATTTTTTTGCCGCCCGCGTGGTGGTTCTCCTGCTGTTCAGCTTCCTTTTTGCGAAACCAGCAGCGCGGGCAGTGTCATGGCATGCCGCCTGGCCTGAGGCCGGCACGGTGCGCGATGTGACGCCGGTCGAAATCGGCCTGGCGAGCAGCGATCCTTTCATGCCGTCCGATATCGGCCGGGCGCCGGCACGCACGGTTCGCGCATTGCTCTATCTGCCGCCCGGCGCCTCGGCCACGCACAAGGTGCCGGCCATCGTGCTACTGCACGGCTCCGTCGGCAATTACGAAGAACGCGGACTTCGCTACGGCCTGCCGCTCGCCGAGCTCGGGATCGCGGTTCTCGTTGTGGAAACCTACGCATCGCGCGCCGATCTTGCGGCCTCCTTCGTCGGCCGCGCGCTCAACATCACCGAAACGATGTTCGACGCCGATGCCTATGCCGGACTGCGCGCATTGTCCGCGCGCGCGGACATCGATGCGGCGCATGTGGCGCTCGTCGGCTTCTCCTATGGCGGCATGGCGACGACCTACGCCTTATATGATGAAATCGCCGACCGCCTGGCGCCGCGCGGTCCGCGTTTTGCCGCGCACGTCGCCTATTACGCGCCATGCATCGCGCGCTTCGCCGACAGCCGCACCACCGGCGCGCCGCTGCTGATGCTCTACGGCGGCCGGGACGAGTTGATCCATGCCGATCGTTGCGCCCAGATCGCCAATGACCTGCGGGGCGGCGGAAGCGCCGTTTCCGTCATCGCCTATCCGGGCGCGGTGCATCAATGGGACGGTGAATTGGCGCCGCGCCTGATCGGACGGCATTTGGCGGATTGCGCCTTTACCGTCGATCGATACGGCGTGGTGCACGATGCATCCACGGGCATCGCCATGGGCAATCCGTTGCTGCGCGGCGCCGCGCTGGTGCTGTGCACCGGCAGCCGCCCTTGGCCGATCGGCCGCGACGAGGCGGTCGCCGCGCGCTCCAACCAGGATTTGCTGCACTTTCTGCAGAGAGTCTTTGAAAAAAAGGCTGGGGGAGATGTGCCATCCCCCCCAGACCCCCCGTCGATTTTTGGC
>CAXUNZ010000157.1:0-7957 GCA_964252525.1 uncultured Acetobacteraceae bacterium | reverse complement strand
GCGACCGCGAGCTGGGGATCGTTGTAGATGCTCTTGCGGCGCGTGGCGTAACGGTCGAGCAGCGTGTTAAGCACGCGCGCCGACATCTGCGGATCGCGGTGGGTAAAGCTGATGTCGATCACGTTGCTGTCCTTGGCCGGCAGCACCCGCAGATCGGCGGCGAAGCGGCGCAGCGCCGCTTCCAGCGTGGCATCATGGCCGTGGCGGGGAACGCCGCGCCAGGGCGAGGCGAGCAGGACCAGCCCCGCCTTGACCTCGGCCCAGAGGACATTCGGCCGTGTGTCGGGCGAGAGGTCGGGGTACATCGACACCACGCCCTGCAGGTCGCGTTCCGGTCCGCCGCCGAGTTGCGCGAAGGTGGCCTCGGCAAGATCCTCGCTTTGCAGAATCTCGGTTTCGGCTTTCATGATCTGATCGAGCGCCAGGGCCGCGTTGTTGAAGGCGCGCGAGCCCGCATCCTCTCGGACCGTGAATTCGGGCGAGGGCATCACCGCGAGCGAGGCGCTGGCGCGATATTTCGCCGGCAGGACGGCGGCCACGAACAGGAAGGCGGAGAGCACGCCGGCAAAGACCGCGCCCGCACTCCGCCGCCGCAGATGGGCTTGAGCCAGGAATTCGCCGAGCGGCGGGCCATCTTCCCGCGCCACCGTACCGCTCACGCGCACCGCCTGCTTGTCATTGCCGCAACCTCCAAGGCGCTACCAGAGATCGTTTGGAAACGCGTATTGCAACCTCTGGTTATGCATGTCTTATTGAAGTCGGGTCGCAAGGGCAACGACAAATGGAGATGGCGAGCCGATCCGCCAAGGCGCTTCGTTCGCGGAACCGCGCGCGGGCCGAAGCCACACCCTGCGTGCGCGTGCTGCTGGTCGCACCCTATTCGCCGAACGGCGGCGGCATGGGCAGGATGATGGCCTATCTCGCCGGGCAGGACATGGGCGGGCGATACAGCTTCGAATTGATCGAGTCGCGCGGCAGGGGCCATGCCGTCTTGTCGATCTTTCCGATGCTTCACGCCGCCTGGACGATATGGCGGCGCAGCCGGGAAGAGGCGCCAGTCCTGCTGCACGTCAACATGTCCGAACGCGGCAGCATCGTTCGGAAGGGCGCACTGCTGTACTTGGGCCGTGCGCTTGGCCTGCCCACCGTGCTGCATCTGCATGCCGCCGAGATCATGGCCTGCTACGACGGGTTGGGCGATGCCGGCCGTGCCTGTGTGCGGCACGTCTTTGGCGCGGCCGGCACCTGCATCGTGCTGGGCAAGGGCATGGCGGCGTGGTTGCAGGCGCGGCTGGGCGTGCCCGCCGGCCGCATCGAGGTGCTGCGCAATGGCGTGCCTTCGCCGCAGCTACTGCCGTTCAGCGTGCCTGGAACCCGTCACACGCTGCTTTTCCTGGGCAATCTCCAGGCCCGCAAGGGCTTGGGCGATCTGCTGGTGGCGGTGTCGCGGCCACCGATGGCGGGGCGCGATGTCGAGCTGGTCGTGGCCGGCGGGGGCGATCCGGCACCTTGGCGCGCCCAGGCGGCCGCGCTCGGGTTAGGCGATCGCGTCACGTTCACAGGATGGCTTGGGCGCGCCGAGGTTACGGCTCTGCTGGCGCGAGCCTGCATGCTGATCCTGCCCTCTTACCACGAGGGGTTGCCGCTGGTGTTGCTGGAAGCGGCCAGCATGGGGGTTGCCTGCATCACGACGCCGGCGGGTTCGATCGGCGAGGTGTTCAGCGATCAGGAAACCGCGCTGCTGGTGGAGGCGGGTGATATCGCCGCGCTCGGGCAGGCTGTTGCACGGATGATCGACGAGCCGGCGTTGCGCGCGCGCATCGGGCGGAATGCGAGGGAGATGTATGAGCGGTCGTTTTCCATGGAGATTTTTACGCGGCGATTGGGGGAAATCTACGGGCGAAGTCGGAAGAAAGGCCTTCTTTTTTGAAAAAAAGAAGCAAAAAACTTTTGTCTTTCGGGGCGCCGGCTGGCTGAGTTACAACTTGCAAAAGTTTTTTGGTCCTTTTTTTCAAAAAAGGACTGCTTCCTTTCCTCACTTGCCCCGCAAACAAGCCCAGTGTAGCCGCCGCCTCCATGGCGTTGCCCCTGCTCTCGGTCGTGGTTCCCGTGCGGAACGAGGCGGCCAACATCGTTCCCTTGGTCGAAGAGATACGCGCGGCGCTGGCCGGCGTGGCCCACGAGATCGTCTATGTGGACGATGGCAGCGATGACGGCACGGCCGAGGCGCTCCGCGGCATGAGCACGCCGCTGGTCATCCGGCGCCATGCGCGGAGTTGCGGGCAGAGTGCCGCCATCGTCACCGGCGTGCGGGCCGCGCGCGGCGAGTGGATCGCGACGCTGGACGGCGATGGCCAGAACGACCCGGCGGATATCCCGGCGCTGCTGGCCCGTGCGCAAAGCGAAGCCGGCATGGTTCTGGTTGCCGGTCATCGCACGCGACGGCGCGACGGTGCCATCAAGCGGCTGAGCTCGCGCGCGGCCAACGGGCTGCGCGCGGCGCTGCTGGGCGATGGCACGCCAGATACCGGCTGCGGGCTGAAGGTGTTCAGCCGCGCGGCGTTTTTGGAGCTGCCGGCGTTCGACCACATGCACCGCTTCCTGCCGGCGCTTGTGATCCGTGCCGGCGGGTGCGTGGTTTCCATGCCGGTCAACCACCGGCCGCGGCTGCGCGGTGTGTCCAAATACGGCACGCTTGACCGAGCGCTGGTGGGCATCGTCGATCTGGCCGGCGTGGCCTGGCTGCAGCGGCGCTGGAAGAGGCCAGAGGTTCTCGCGGTTCGATCCTGACGCGCCTGCCGCCCTTCGGCTTAATCGGCCCACAAGACTAGAAGCCGGGGCGCTTTGTCGGCTAAGGGGCGCGCGAACCATCCGGCGCACAGGCGGTTGCGATGTCCGACACCAGCCTGACCAGCACCGCCGCGATCAAACGCGCGCCCAATCTGTTCGATCTGGCCGCTCTGCTGGTCATTGCCGCCGGGTTGATGGCGATTGGCCAGGCGGCGCGCACAACGCTGGTGCCGGTGGCGGTTGCCAATGCCGTGCGCATCAACCTCGATCCTGCGTATCTGCCCGGTTATGCGCTGCGCACGACGCTGCGCATGTTCGCGGCCTTGGGTGTATCGCTGCTGTTTGCGTTCACCTACGCGCCGTGGGCGGCCAAAAGCCGGCGGGCGCGGCTGGTGCTGGTACCTGTGCTGGATATCCTGCAGAGCCTGCCGATTTTTGGGTTCCTCACGTTCACGCTGAGCTTTTTCATGGGGCTGTTTCCCGGCCAGGTGGTGGGCGAGGAACTTGCTGTCGTCTTCACGATCTTTACGAGCCAGGCGTGGAACATGGCGTTTTCCATGTTTCAGTCTCTAACGACCGTGCCCGCGGATCTGGAAGAGGCGGCGCGGGGTTTCCGCCTGACCGCATGGCAACGCTTCTGGCGGCTGGACGTGCCATTTGCGATGCCCGGACTGATCTGGAACATGATGATGTCGATGAGCGGCGGGTGGTTCGCGCTGGTTGCCTCGGAAGCCATTTCCGTGGGCGATGTTAATTTCACGCTACCGGGAATAGGCAGCTACATCAAGACCGCGCTGGATGCGCGCGACATCCATGCGGTGATCTATGCCATTCTGGCGATGCTGCTGGTGATCCTTGGCTATGACCAGTTGCTGTTCCGTCCGCTGGTGGCCTGGAGTGCGAAATTTCGGCTGGAGACGACGCAAACCGAGCAGGGGCAGGATCCGTGGGTGCTGGGGCTGCTGCGCCGCACGCGTCTGCTGCGTCTTGGCGCCGATGCGGCGGGTGCCGCGTTCTTCGCCCTCAGCGGCCTGCGGTTGTGGCGGGTGCGCGTGCGCCCCGCACAACCGGCGGCGCGGCCGCGGCGCCTGGCCGACGCGGCATGGCTTTCGATCCTGGGGCTGGTCGTGGTGCTGGCGCTGCATCGCATCGTCACGTTCTGCCGGGCGGGGCATCTGGGTTTTGCCGATGTGGCGGTTGCCTTCGAAATGGGGCTTTACACTTTGGTGCGCGTGAGCGTGTTGATGGCCATTGCCACGATCGTCTGGGTGCCGATCGGGGTGATGATCGGATTGCGGCCGGCGCTTGCCAAGCGCGTGGGCGCGGCAGCACAGTTCCTGGCGGCTTTTCCCGCCAATCTGCTGTTTCCGATCTTTGTCGTCTTCATCATCCGCTTTTCGCTGAACCCGGATGTGTGGCTGACACCGCTGATCATCCTGGGTGCGCAATGGTACCTGTTGTTCAATGTGGTGGCCGGCGCCAATGCGTTTCCCGGCGATTTGCGGGAGGCAGCGCGGAATTTGCGCGTGGGCGGGCTGCTGTGGTGGCGGCGGGTGATTTTGCCGGGAATTTTTCCGTATTTCGTGACCGGCGCCATCACAGCCTCGGGCGGCGCGTGGAATGCCGCCGTGCTGGCTGAGGTTGTGAGCTGGGGGAAGACGACGCTGAAGGCGCACGGGCTGGGGGCGTATATCCAGGACGCCATGACGGCGGGAGATTCGGCGCGCGTGCTGCTGGGGATGATGGTGATGGCGGGGTTCGTGCTGGGGTTCAATCGGCTGATTTGGAGGCCTTTATATGCGTATTCTTCTCGGAGGTTGAGGCTTTAGGAAGTTCTTCTTTTTTGAAAAAAAGAAGCAAAAAACTTTTGTCACTTGAAGTACGCGTTGGAGCAACGCGCGCGCTCAAGTTGCAAAAGTTTTTTGGTTCTTTTTTTTAAAAAAGAACATTCTGTCTTGGTGATCTATGACCGCGCTCTTGGAAGTCCGCCATTGCAAGCAAGCCTATCACAAGGACAGCGCCAGCGATTTCGTGGTGCTGGACGACGTGGACCTGACTCTGCGCAATGGCGAAATCGTCGGCCTGCTCGGCCGTTCGGGTTCTGGCAAATCCACGTTGCTGCGCATTGTCTCCGGACTGCTCAAGCCGACCGCGGGTGACGTGATCTGGCGTGGCGAAAAGCTGACTGGGCCGGCCGAGGGCGTGGCGATGGTGTTCCAGAGTTTTGCGCTGTTTCCCTGGCTGACCGTGCAGGAAAATGTCGAGCTGGGGCTGGAGGCGCAGGGAGTTGCGCGGGCCGAGCGGGAGCGCCGCGCGGAGGAGGCGATCGATCTGATCGGGCTGGGCGGCTACGAGGACGCGTATCCGAAAGAGATGTCGGGCGGGATGCGCCAGCGAGTGGGACTGGCGCGCGCGCTGGTCGTGCATCCCGATCTGCTTCTGATGGACGAGCCGTTTTCGGCGCTGGACGTACTGACCGCGGAGACGCTGCGCACGGATTTGATCGATCTTTGGGTAGAAGGCAAGCTGCCGGTCAAATCGGTGTTGATGGTGACACATAATATCGAGGAAGCGGTGCTGATGTGCGACCGCATCCTGGTGTTCTCGTCCAATCCAGGACGTGTGGCGCAGGAGCTGGTGGTGCCGTTTGCCCACCCGCGCAACCGGCACGATGCGCCGTTCCGCAAGTTTGTCGATGACATCTATGCGCTGATGACGCGGCGCGCGACGAGCGTGCCGGCGCCGGCGCAGCCGGGCGTGCCGACTGTGGAGACGGTACATGCGCTGCACCCGGTGGGGATCAACTTGCTCGCGGGTCTGATGGAGACGCTGGCGATGGAGCCCTACAAGGGGCGGGCGGATCTGCCGGCGCTGGCCGCAGCCTTGCAATTGGAGTTGGACGAGTTGCTTCCGCTGGGCGAGACGTTGCAGTTGCTGGGATTTGCCGAACTGGAAGAGGGCGACATAAGGCTGACGGAGTTGGGGCGGCAATTTGCCGTGGCGGATACGGATGTGCGGCGCGAGCAGTTTGCGGTGGCTTTGCAAAGCCGGGTGAAGCTGGCGGGCACCATTCGCAGTGTGCTGGATGAGCGGTGGAACCATCGCGCGAGCGCGGTGCGGTTTCGCGACGAGCTGGAGGATCACATGTCGCCCGACTATGCCGAGGATACGCTGCATGCGGTAATCGGCTGGGCGCGGTTTGCGGAGTTGTTCAATTATGACGAGGAGGGGGATCAGTTTTTTCTGGAGTTGGAGGAGTAGGGGCACTCGCGATCAGGGCAGGCGACAGGTCGTCAGGGAAAAACTCGCGACATCCACTCACCTATCGAGGGAGCCGACACTGCGTCATCTCGGATGTCGAATGCTACCCCAGACTTGAACTGTATGCGGCAAACGGTGAAAGCGCTTTCCTCGCTCAGGCTGTTGTCAACGGCAATCGCGGCATCTGCTATCTCTATCGCTCTCGAGATCGCCAGCTGCGTCCGCGGAAATCTTTGCCGTAGGGTTTGTTCTTCGACACCATGACCACCCCGCGCCACGCGGGTGCTCACCCGCAGGATGGATGTCTCCGCGTTGGCAAGACCGACGAAAAACAGCAGAACGAAATAACCGGCCTGCTGCATTGACGTGATCATGTCTATCTTCGATGCAAAGCGGCCCCCACCCAAGTCCTGCCAGTGCGAAAATACGGTCTCCATGGCGAATGGCACCTTATTCGCCGTCGCCAACCGCATGAATTCCTGCACACCTTGCTGGGCCACGGCCATCCAGCCCCGGTCATTGTCGCGCAAGTATTGCGCCCAGGGCACAAGATACCCATCCTCGCGAGGCTCCGGAAGAATGGACATCATCATCCGATCCGCGTTGATGAGCGGCATCTGGAACGTATCGGCCAGGCGGAGATGCCACATGGTCGATTTGCCGGAGCCATTGTGTCCCGCGAGAACGATGCAAAGCGGCTTGCCGATGGCCGTTTGCGCTAGAAGGACTTCATCGACAGCCTGGGAAAGCGCCTTCACGCGATGACCTTGAACACTCCGTCTTCCAGTATGCCGCGCTCAACCCGGCCGTTGAGTTTGCGGATGAATGTTCCAGCGTGCACATCGTCCACATGGAAAAGTGGCACGTTTTTCTTCGGGCGAATTGTGACGCCTGGCTTGGCAAGTTTCTTCCTGGCGCGTTCCCGGATTGCCTGGCTGAAGGCGGCAACCGAGCTATCCTGCGCTTCGCCGGGGGCGGCGGATTTGGTATTTGTCATGCGGACAATATAGGCCAAAAGGCGGCCGCCTTCCAGTCCGCCAGCGTTTCACCCCGCCCCCAGCGTCCGCGTCGCCTCACCCCTGTCGAACACATCCAGCAACACCCGCACCGCCTCCCCCCGCGGCGAAATCAGCTGCGGATCTCGATCCATCAACAGCGCCGCATCCCGGCTCGCCATGTGCAGCAACCCCTCATGCTCCACCGGATCGGCCAGACGCCAACCCGGCTGCCCCGATTGGCGGCTGCCCAGCAAATCTCCACCGCCGCGGATGCGGAAATCCTCGTCGGCAATGGCAAACCCGTCATCCGTGTCGCGCAGCAGCATCAACCGCCGGCGCGCCGTCTCCAGCAGCCCGTCATCGTGCAGCAGCAGGCAGTAGCTCGCAGCCTCCCCGCGTCCGACGCGCCCGCGCAACTGGTGCAACTGCGCCAGGCCGAAACGCTCGGCGTGATCGACGACCATGATCGAGGCCTCGGGCACATCCACCCCGACCTCCACCACCGTCGTCGCCACCAGCAGTTGCGTCTGGCCACGTGCGAACGCCGCGATGGCGCCCTCCCGCACCGCCGCATCCTGCCGCCCATGCGCCAAGCCGACACGCGCGCCGAAATGGCGGCGCAGCGTCTGGTATCGGTCCTCCGCCGCGGCCAGGTCGAGCACCTCGCTCTCGCTGACCAGCGGACAGACCCAGTAGATGCGCTCGCCCCGGTCCAGCGCCCGGGCAATGCCAGCAATCACCCCCTCCAGCATGGCAATGGCGTGCAGCGTGGTGCGGATTTTCTGCCGGCCCGCCGGTTTTTCGGTCAGGCGGGACACCGCCATTTCGCCCCATTGCGTCAGCAGCAGCGTGCGTGGAATGGGTGTTGCGGTCATCACCAGGATGTCGGTGGCCGCGCCCTTGCCGCC
>CAXUNZ010000156.1:4591-8026 GCA_964252525.1 uncultured Acetobacteraceae bacterium | reverse complement strand
CTCCTACCTCGACTACGCGATGTCGGTCATCGTCAGCCGCGCCTTGCCGGACGCGCGCGACGGCCTCAAGCCCGTGCACCGCCGCGTGCTTTTCGGCATGTACGAAGCCGGCTACACGCCCGACCGCGCCTACCGCAAATCCGCGCGCGTGGTCGGCGACGTCATGGGCAAATACCACCCGCACGGCGACGCCAGCATCTATGACGCCACCGTGCGCATGGCGCAGCCCTTTTCCATGCGCGTGCCGCTGATCGACGGCCAGGGCAATTTTGGCAGCGTCGATGGCGATCCGCCCGCCGCGATGCGCTACACCGAAGTCCGCCTGGCGCGCGCGTCGATGTTCCTGCTCACCGACATCGATCGCGACACGGTCGATTTCGCGCCCAATTACGACGAGAGCGAGCAGGAACCCCGCGTTCTTCCCGCCACCTATCCCAATCTGCTGATCAACGGCGCCGAGGGCATTGCGGTCGGCATGGCCACGCGCATCCCGCCGCACAATCCTGGCGAGATCATCGACGCCACGCTGGCTCTCATTGCCGAGCCGGCCACACCGCTTGATGAGCTGATGCGCATCGTTCCCGGCCCCGATTTTCCAACTGGCGGCATCATTCTCGGCCGCTCGGGCATCCGCAGCGGTTTTGAGAGTGGCCGCGGCAGCATCATCATCCGCTCACGCTGCGAATTCGAGGAGATACGCAGGGACCGCACGGCGATCATCATCTCCGAGCTGCCCTATCAGGTGAACAAGGCGATTCTGCAGGAACGAATCGCCGAACTGGTGCGCGCCAAGCAGATCGAAGGCATCAGCGACATTCGCGACGAGAGTGATCGCAGCGGCATGCGCGTCGTGATTGAACTCAAGCGCGATGCGACACCCGAAGTTGTGCTAAACCAGCTGTTCCGTTTCACCAACATGCAGGTCAGCTTCGGCATCAACATGCTGGCGCTGGATCAGGGACGTCCGCGCACGATGGGGCTGCGTGACGCGCTGCTCGCCTTCATCGCCTTTCGCGAAGACGTCATTCTCCGCCGCGCGCGCTTCGACCTCCGCCGCGCCCGCGAACGCGCCCATCTGCTGGTCGGCTACTCGATCGCGGTCGCCAACATCGACGAAGTCATCCGCGTCATCCGCGCGAGCCCCGATGCCGCCACCGCCCGCGCGGCCCTGATGTCGCGCGCCTGGCCCGCCGGCGATGTGGCGTCCCTGCTCGCGCTGATCGACGATGAAGGCAATACGATCGTCAATGACGAGGTTTATTTCACCGAAACCCAGGCGCGCGGCATCCTCGATCTGCGCCTGCAGCGTCTGACCGGGCTCGAGCGCGAAAAGATCAACGACGAACTCACAGAAGTCGCCGCCAAGATCACCGACCTTCTCGACATCATTGCCAGCCGCCCGCGCCGCATGGATGTCATGCGCGAGGAACTCGCGCGCGTGCGCGAAGATCTCGCCACCCCGCGCCTGACCGCGATCGCGGACGCGGCCGCCGACCAGGATGACGAAAGCCTGATCGAGCCAGGCCAGATGGTCGTGACCATGACGCGCGACGGCTTCATCAAGCGCACGCCGCTGGACATTTTCCGCGCCCAGAATCGCGGCGGCCGGGGCCGCACGGCGGCCGGCACGCGCGGTGACGATGTGGTCGCGCGCAGTTTCAACGCGCACACCCATCAATGGGTGCTGTTCTTCTCCAGCGGCGGCAAGGCGTTTCGCGAAAAAGTCTGGCGCCTGCCGGAAGCCGCGCCCACGGCCAAGGGGCGCGCGTTGGTCAACATCCTGCCCGAACTCGGTGGCGATCAGATCACCACTGTTCTGCCGCTGCCGCAGGATGAAAGCCTGTGGGATTCTCTGCACCTGGTCTTCGCCACCGGCAGCGGCAATGTGCGGCGCAACAAATTGTCGGATTTCGGGCGCATCCGCTCCAGCGGCCTGATTGCCATGAAGCTGGACGAAGGCGATCGTCTGATCGGTGTCGCCACCTGCCACGAAGGCGATGACGTGCTGCTTGCCACGCGCCTGGGCCGCTGCATACGCTTTCAGATTTCCGAGGAGACGTTGCGCGTTTTTACCGGCCGCGAATCCGCCGGCGTGCGCGGTATCCGTCTTGGCGCAGGCGATGACGTCAACAGCCTGTGCGTGCTGCGCCATGTGGACACGACCGTGGAAGAACGCGCCGCCTATCTGCGCGAAGTCAGCAGACGCCGCCGCAACGCGGGATATGAGGAGGAGGCGGCCGAAGTCGCGGCCGAATCGGACGAGGAAACGCCGCTGGACGACGTGACGATCCAGGACGACCGTTTTGCCGTGCTGAGCGAATCCGAGGAGATCCTGCTCACCGTGACGGATGGCGGTTTCGGCAAGCGCTCCAGCGCCTATGATTATCGCGTCACAGGTAGGGGCGGGCAGGGGATTGCCAACATCACGCTCAGCCGCCGCAACGGCACCGCGGTCATTGCCACGCTTCCCGTCCGCCGCGGCGACGATGTGATGCTGGTCACCGATGTCGGCCGCCTGATCCGCGTGCCGGCCGACCAGGTGCGAATCACCGCGCGCCAATCCATGGGTGTCACGCTTTTTCGCCTCAGCGACAACGAGCGCGTCACAAGCGTCTTTCCCGTGCTGGACGATGGCAGCGGTGATCCGCCGACCGAAATTGGCGTCGATCCCGGGCCGCCCGCCGAAACGCCGCCGGAACTTGAAAATGGCTGAACGGGTCGCGGTCTATCCTGGCACGTTCGATCCGGTCACCAATGGCCATCTGGACATCATCACCCGCGCCGCGCGCCTGTTCGATCGCCTGGTGATCGGCGTGGCCATCAATGTCGGCAAGGGCCCGCTCTTTCCCCTCGATGAACGCGTGGCCCTGGTTGCCGAAGAATGCGCGGCGGTGGCGCAGCGTACCGGCACGCCAATCGAGGTTGTCAGCTTCGAAACGCTGCTGATCGATTTCGCCCGCGCCGCGAACGCGCGCATCATCATCCGCGGCCTGCGCGCGGTTTCGGATTTTGACTACGAGTTCCAGATGGCCGGCATGAACTCCCGTCTCGACCCCACGATCGAGACGGTGTTTTTGACAGCGTCCGAGCATCACCAGTTCATCTCCTCGCGCTTCGTCAAGGAAATCGCGCGCCTGGGCGGCGATGTGTCAAGTTTCGTGCCGGCCCTCACCTTGCAGGCAACGTTGCAGCGCGTCAGAAAAACCAAGGAGACACAGGATGCTTAGAAGAACATTGCTCGCGATGGCCATCATGGCAGGCATCGGTACGGCGCGTGCCGAACAGACCATCACCGCGCCCAAGCTCGACCCTGCCAACACGGTCAATCTCGACCTGACGCAAGGCCGCGTCGTCATTGCCCTGCGGCCCGACCTGGCGCCCAAGATGGTTGCGCGTTTCAAGCAGCTTTGCCACGAGCATTTCTACGACGGCACG
>CAXUNZ010000156.1:960-4581 GCA_964252525.1 uncultured Acetobacteraceae bacterium | reverse complement strand
GCGTTATCGAAGGCTTCATGGCGCAAGGCGGTGACCCGACCGGCACCGGCGAGGGCGGCAGCAAATACCCCAACGTGCCCGGCGAGTTCAGCCAGAGTGCGCATTTCATCCGCGGCTCCGTCGGCGCCGCGCGCACCAGCGACCCCGATACCGCCAACAGCCAGTTTTTCATCATGTTCGCCCCCAGCGAACATCTTGACGGCCAATATACGCTCTTCGGCCAGGTCGTCTCAGGCATGAATGTCGTGGACGCCATCAAGCGCGGCGACCCCGATAGCGGCCACGTGGATAATCCGGACAAGATCATCAAGGCGCGCGTCGCCAACGATCCCAGCTAAACAGACAAAAGTTTTTTGCTTCTTTTTTTCAAAAAAGAAGAACTGTTCTTTTCTGAAGAAAAGAACCAAAAGACTTTTATCAGTTTGGAGTTACCATGTCCGAAACAGCCGACTCAGACACGCTGCATCTGGAACTGAAATCAGGCCGTGTTACGATCAAGTTGCGGCCGGATCTCGCGCCCAAGCATGTCGAGCGCGTCAAGGCGCTGAGCGCCGAAGGGTTTTACGACAACACGCCTTTCCACCGCGTGATCGAAGGCTTCATGGCCCAAGGCGGCGATCCCACCGGCACCGGCACGGGCGGCTCGCAGTTGCCCGATCTGCCGGCCGAATTCACCAAAGCCGCGAAATTCGTCCGCGGCACGGTGGGGGCCGCGCGCACCGGCAATCCCAACAGCGCCAACAGCCAGTTCTTCATCATGTTCGCGCCCTCTCCGCACCTGGACGGCCAGTACACGATCTGGGGCCAGGTGACCGAGGGCATGGAGCTGATCGACGGCCTCAAGCGCGGCGAGGGCTCGGGCGGCACCGTCCGCACGCCCGACCGCATCGTCAGCATGAAGCTGGCCGAGCCCAAGGCTTGACCATCGCCGCGCCATACCCTTCTAGGGGCGCTGTGAGCTCGTAGCTCAGTCGGTAGAGCACGTGACTTTTAATCATGGGGTCGAGGGTTCGAATCCCTCCGAGCTCACCAAAGCCCCCAAAGGATTGGGTAGACCGCGGATCCGGTGCCGTGGTGTTGCGGCCGAAGGGTTGCGTGACATCGCGAGCTGTCTGGATCATGGAAGCGCAGCCAGCTTTTGACTATAGACACTCTCGAAATGAGTCGTAAGCTGGTCTCAGCGCCAAGTCGGAGGAACTTCTATGAAAATAAAATTTGTGGTTGCAGCCCTAACGTTCGGTTCGTGCTTTGCGGGAGCTGCCAAAGCTTCCGACTTCGACACAACCATTGAATCCTTCAAGGGCCTGCTTGGCTACTACACGTTTACCGAGTCCTCGCAGGGGAACAGTGTCGTCCACGGTTACACCGGCGTTCTTCAAAATGGTGCAACCGTAGGCGGCCCCGGTAGCGGGCCTCCGCTAAACGACCCGAGCAGCTCGGCTCTTATTCTCAACAACGGCAGCGGTGGAACTGAGGACATGATTTCGGGGGGAAAAAAGCCCCTGATGGGAAAAATCAAGACAAGCGGTACTGTCCTTGCGTGGTTCAATTTGGCTGATCTTCCGTCAAATCAGGGCCGGATCTTTTCCATCGCGGGCGAGTCCGCGGGCGGTGACGATCTCGATCTGCAGATCAACGGCAACAATCAAATCTGCTTTTACACGGATTCAGGAGGCGCCACTTGCGATCCGACTGTCCTTACTTCGGCAGACATAGGCGTCTGGCACCTGGTTGTCGGAACGTTCAAGGCAGGGGGGAACAGGACGCTCTACTTGGACGGCAAAGCGACCGCCACGACCACGGCGGGCAGTCATTCTGCCAATCAGGGGCTGTTCTACGTCGGGGAAAGCCCAGTGTTCACCGGCCGCTATTTCGATGGCAGCATCGCGGACGCGGCGATCTACTCCCGGTCTCTGTCAAAAGGCGACGTGACGAAACTCTACAAATCACGCAAGGGAAATTAGGCACGCGCCGTATTCAGGATGGCGGCACGTCTGCGGGTGACAGGAGCGGCGGCGCTTGCAGCCGCTCGCGCTCCCGCTACTGTGATGGCTTGAGGTGCGGGCAGTCCGCGCCATCGAGGGGAACAAGATGTCCATCTTCAAGCCGCTGCTCGGCGGAGCTATCCTGACCGCCGCAGCCGCCACCACCCATGCCCAAACCACCGTCAGCCTTAAGCACCCAATTCCAGGCGGTGCGCTCATCGCCTGGGTGCTGACCGACGGCCGCGTGCTCGCCCAGACCGGCAACGAGAATACGTTCTACACGCTGACGCCCGACAACACAGGCTCGTATGTCAACGGCACAACCCAACAGGTCGGCAGCCTCTATTCGGGCTACGTGCCCTACGCCATGGCCTCCGCCGTGTTGGCCGATGGTCGCGTCGTCATCGCCGGCGGCGAATACAACAACGGCCAGTTCGCCTTTACCGACCTCAGCGCGATCTTCGATCCCGTGGCCAACACCTGGGCCAAGCTCGCACCGCCCAAGGGCTGGAACTTCATCGGCGACTCCCCCTCCAGCGTCCTGCCCGATGGCCGCTACCTGCTCGGCCGCAAATTCGACAAGCGCATCGCGGCGCTCGATCCCAAAACCCTGACATGGACGGAGCTCGGGGACGGCGGCAAAAAGGATTTCAACGCGGAAGAAGGCTGGACCCTGATGCCGGACGGTACGGTCCTGACCTATGACGTCAAGGCCGCCCCGCACGCCGAACGCTACAATCCTTCGACCCAGCAATGGACCTCGCTCGGCAGCACGCCCGTCGACCTGGCAGGCCCGCCCGAGGTAGGGCCGATCGATTACGGCAAGAACAAGGTTTATTATCCGCCCGGAGAGGTCGGGCCGGGAATGCTGCTGCCGAACGGCACGGTCTTCGCCACCGGCGCCACGCCCAAAGGCCAGAACCACGGCTTCACCGCCATCTACACGCCCGGTCTCGGCGGCAAGACAGGCACCTGGAGCGCGGGCCCCAGTTTTCCCGATGGCGATGAGGCCAACGACACCTTTGCCGCCCTGCTGCCCACCGGCAACGTGCTGGTCGAAGGCACCGACACCGGCACACTCTACGAGTTCGACGGCACCAAGCTGAACGCGACCAAGATCAACGGCGAGGGCAACAGCCTGTTGGTCCTGCCCACGGGCGAAGTCCTGATCGGCGGCGGCGAGGTTTATCGCGCGGCCGGCACGGTCAACCCCGCCTGGGCGCCGGTCATCACCACCGCGCCTGCCACGGTCACGCGCGGCTCGACATATCTGATCTCAGGCCAGCAGTTCAACGGCCTCAGCCAGGCCAATTCCTTTGGCGACGAGTTCCAAACCGCGACCAACTACCCGCTCGTGCGCATCACCAACACCGCAAGCGGCCATGTCATCTACGCCAAGACCCATGACCACAGCACCATGGGCGTGGCCACGGGAACGGCCACCGTCTCGACCAATTTCGACGTGCCCTCGGGCGCCGAAACAGGGGCCAGCACGCTGGTCGTGGTCGCCAATGGCATTCCATCGAAGCCGGTGAGTGTCACCGTGCAATAGTTGGCGGCTTTTGCCAGAAATAAGTCTGGGGGGGGGCCGCCCCCCCCCCCCCCCCCCCCCCCGCCGGGGTGGGGGGGGGGGGGG
>CAXUNZ010000156.1:0-950 GCA_964252525.1 uncultured Acetobacteraceae bacterium | reverse complement strand
CCCGGGGCGGGGCCCCGGGCAATAGGGGGCGGCTTTGGCCATAAATAAGGGGGGGGGGCGCGCGCCGCGCCCCCCAGACCCCCCGTCTCAGTTTGGCATGGCTCCTGCAATGGTCCGGACAAATCGCAGGAGTGACCACATGATAAACCGCTTTGCCCTTCTCGCCGTCTTTGCCTGTGCCGGCGCGGCCCAGGCTCAGTCCCGCCACCTCGAAGCCACCGGCGCCAGCCTGGCGATTGACGCTCCCTGCGCCCGGGCCGTGGTCATCCAGCCAGACCCCAGCCTCGGCGGCAAATTCGTCCTCGACGCCAAGGCGGACCACCCCGAGGAAACCGACCGCCTGCTCTTCGACAGCGGTTCCACCGCCAGGCTGCACATCTCCACCACAACTTGCGAAGCAAGCTTCCCGCGCGAGCCCACGCTCGATCTCACATTGCGCGTTCCCGCCGACACAACCCTGGCCATCGATGAATCCGGCGGCGCGCGCTACACAATCGGCGCCGTCGGCAAGCTGACGATGGATATCAGCGGCGGCGTGGAGCTTTCGGCCGAAAGCGCCGCGGACGTCTCGCTCAGTCTCAGCGGCGGCGCCAAGATCAAGATCGGCCAATCGACCGGCAGCATGAAGGTCGATGTCTCGGGCGGCGGCGATATCCGCATCGACCGCGCCACGCTGAGCGGTCTTGCGCTTTCGCTTTCCGGCGGCGGGGCCTTTACGCTGGGCCAGGGCAGCGTCGGCCCGCTGAGCCTCGATGTCAGCGGCGCGGGCAGCGTGAACATCGGCGCGCCGGTGACCGATGCCACCATCAGCCTTTCCGGCGCCGGCGAGGTGCGCCTGGCGCGCGTCACGGGCCGGCTGACCAAGGCCGTCGACGGGGTGGGCAATATCGAGATCGGCGCGCCCTAACTCTTGACGGGGGGTCTGGGGGGGCTGGCACATCCCCCCCCGC
>CAXUNZ010000155.1:0-8031 GCA_964252525.1 uncultured Acetobacteraceae bacterium | reverse complement strand
GTAGACACGCCAGATTTAGGTTCTGGTGGCGCAAGCCGTGGGGGTTCAAGTCCCTCCGCCCGCATGACGCCGCCCGACCTTTCTCTTCCCACAGGATCATGACACGATGCAGGTGACCGAGACGCTCTCCGATGGGCTCAAGCGCAGCTATGCGGTGACCGTCTCCGCCGCCGAGATCGAGGGCAGGACCAGGAGCAAGCTGGATGAGATCGGCCGCTCGCTGCGCCTGCCGGGCTTCCGCCCGGGCAAGGTGCCGGCCAATCTGGTGCGCCAGCGTTACGGCAAATCGGTCATGGCCGAGATCCTGCAGGATGCAGTGAACAACGCGGCTGACCGGGTGTTGGAAGATGGCAAGCTGCGCCCGGCCGGCCAGCCGCGGATTTCGCTGGCCAATGAGCCGGCGCTCGAGGGACCCGCAGCCGACCTGGAGATCAAGGTCGATCTGGAGCTGCTGCCCGACATCACGCTGCCCGATCTGACCGCGATTTCCTTGACCCGGCTGCGCGCCGAACCGTCCGACGAGACGATCGGCCGGGCGCTGGAGAGCATCGCGACCCAAAACCGCGAGTTGGAGACGATCGAGGAAGATCGGGGCGCTGCGGTGGGCGACGTGCTGGTGGTCGATTTCACCGGCTCGATCGATGGGACGGCTTTTGAGGGCGGCACCGGCAAGGATACGCCTGTCGAATTGGGCGGCTCCGGCTTCATTCCGGGCTTCGCCGAGCAGTTGGAAGGCATGCGCCCGGGCGAGACGCGCACGATAGATGTGACGTTCCCGGCCGAGTACCCGGCGGCGCAGTTGGCCGGCCGTGCGGCGCAGTTCGAAATCGTGGCGCACGCGCTGAAAAAGCCCGTGGTGCCGGCACAGGATGACAATCTGGCGGCCAAGATCGGCTTCGAGGATTTTGCCAAGCTGCGCGATGCGGTGCGCGCTCAGATGCAGGGCGAGTACGACCAGCTCTCCCGCCTGCGCATCAAGCGCGAGCTGCTGGATGCGCTGGCCGAGCGGGCCGATTTCACCGCGCCGGCGAACCTCCTGGAAACCGAATTCGGCGCGATCTGGCAGCGTGTGCAGGCCGAGCGCGAAAAGGGCCAGGAGGATGACGAGGACCGCGGTAAGGACGAGGCGACGCTGCGGGCCGAGTATCTCGCCATCGCCGACCGGCGCGTGCGGCTGGGGCTGTTGCTGAGCGAGATCGGACAGGCCAATAGCATCGAGGTGACGCCGGGCGAGCTGAGCGCGGCGCTGCGCCAGGAGGCCTCGCGCTTCCCTGGCCAGGAGCAGCAGGTGATCGACTATTTCCGCAAGACGCAGGGCGCGATCGAGCAGCTGCGCGGGCCGATCTTCGAGGACAAGGTGGTCGATCACATCCTGGGCGTGGCGCAGGTCGAGGAACGCAACGTGCCGCCCGAGGAGCTGGCCTTGCCCGGCCCGGATGTCGCGGCTGCGGCGCGCGCCGAGGCGCATAGCGAACCATCCGATGTAGAGGCGGCGCCGGTACACGAGGAAGCCGCGCAGCCGGAGGGACACGGCGAGGCGGCTTAGCGCCTCGGCGGCGCGGCCTGCTTTAACGCCGCGCGTCGTCACCTATGTGTAATCGGCCGGTGCCATGATGGCCGGCGCGGCTGGCGCCGGCGGGACCGGGCTAGGCGTTCTTGCGATCCATCGCGCCCCTTAGGGGGAGTTCAGGAGTGCTCATGAGGGATCGTGATCCGGTCGAGGTCTATAACCAGGCCCTGGTGCCGATGGTGGTCGAGCAGACCGCGCGCGGCGAACGTGCCTATGATATCTATTCGCGCCTGCTCAAGGAGCGGATCATCTTCCTGACAGGGCCGGTCTTCGACCACATGAGCGCGCTGATCTGCGCCCAGCTGCTGTTTCTGGAAAGCGAAAACCCGTCCAAGGACATCGCCTTCTACATCAACAGCCCGGGCGGCGTGGTCAGCGCCGGGCTGGCGATCTACGATACAATGCAGTTCATCCGCAGCCCGGTTTCCACCGTGTGCATTGGCCAGGCAGCAAGCATGGGCAGCTTGCTGCTCTCGGCCGGCGCGAAGGGTAAGCGTTACGCGCTGCCCAATAGTCGCGTGATGGTGCACCAGCCGAGCGGCGGCGCGCAGGGGCAGGCGGCGGACATTGAAATCCAGGCTCGCGAGATCATGACGCTGCGTGCGCGGTTAAACGAGATCTATCACCGCCACACCGGGCAGAGCATCGCGGCCATCGAAGCCAAGCTGGAGCGCGACAGCTACATGTCGGCCGAGGAGGCACGGTTGTTCGGCATCGTCGATGAGGTCGTGGAAAGCCGGCCGGTGCCGGCGGCAGACGAGAGATAGGCTGAGGCGGCTTGGATACAGTCCAGGTCAAGCGCCTTGTCGTTTCAGAAATGCGGGGCGTAGTATCCTGATGGTCCTTGGCCGCCCCTTGGGGCCCTGCCCGGGGCGGGAGAGTGCATGAGCAAGACCGGCGACTCAAAGAACACTCTGTACTGCTCGTTCTGCGGCAAGTCCCAGCACGAGGTGCGCAAGCTCATCGCGGGACCGACGGTGTTCATCTGCGATGAGTGCGTCGAGCTGTGCATGGACATCATCCGCGAGGAGCACAAGACCCACCTGGTCAAGGCGCGGGACGGGGTGCCGACGCCCAAGGAAATCTGCCGGGTGCTCGACGATTACGTCATCGGACAGGATCACGCCAAGCGTGTGCTCTCAGTCGCCGTGCACAACCACTACAAGCGGCTGGCGCACGCGCAGAAGAACAACGATATCGAAATCGCCAAATCCAACATCATGCTGGTCGGGCCGACGGGTTCGGGCAAGACGCTGCTGGCCCAGACGCTCGCCCGCATCTTGGACGTGCCGTTCACCATGGCGGACGCCACCACGCTGACGGAGGCGGGCTATGTGGGCGAGGATGTGGAGAACATCATCCTCAAGCTGCTGCAGGCGGCCGATTACAACGTGGAGCGGGCGCAGCGCGGCATCGTCTATATCGACGAGGTCGACAAGATCAGCCGCAAATCGGACAACCCGTCCATTACGCGCGATGTGAGCGGCGAGGGCGTGCAGCAGGCGCTGCTGAAGATCATGGAAGGGACTGTGGCTTCCGTGCCGCCGCAGGGCGGGCGCAAGCACCCCCAGCAGGAGTTCCTCCAGGTCGATACGACCAACATCCTCTTCATCTGCGGCGGCGCCTTTGCCGGGTTGGAGAAGATCATCGGCGCGCGGGGCAAAGGCTCGGGCATCGGCTATGGCGCGGAGGTGCGCGATCCGGATGAGCGGCGGACCGGGGCAATCCTGCGCGACGTGGAGCCGGAGGACCTCCTCCGCTTCGGGCTGATACCCGAGTTCATCGGCCGCCTGCCGGTGGTGGCCACGCTTGAGGACCTTGACGAGCACGCGCTGATCGAAATCCTTACCAAGCCGAAGAACGCGCTGGTCAAGCAATATGGGCGGCTGTTCGAAATGGAGGGGGTCAAGCTGACCTTCACCGAGGACGCGCTGAAATCGGTCGCCACGCGGGCGATTGCGCGCCGGACCGGGGCGCGCGGCCTGCGCTCCATCATGGAGAGCATCCTGCTGACGACGATGTTCGACCTGCCCGGGTTGGACAACGTGGACGAGGTGGTGGTGAATCGCGAGGTCGCCGAAGGCCGCGGCGCGCCGCTATTTACATACAGTGCGAGCAAGGAGCGGGCCGAAGGGGCGGACTAGGGCTGCCTTGCGCCCCTCGGCGTGGTGACGCGCGAGGACGCCCTACGCTTTATCGAGCGTTGCGGCGTCGAAAGTGACGTTGCGGCGCTAATCCAAGCATTCTTGGCCCAGGCCGCGTCGGCCGGGCTGTAATAAGGCGCCGGCGGTGCCTGGACCGGCATCGGCCGCGCGCGCCGTTACCGGTTCTATTTCAACACCTGGCCCGAGGACTGGGTGGCCATATACGGCCAAACCTAGATATTCCAGGACGATCCGGTGATCCTGGAAGCCCAGCGGCGCATGACGCCATTCCGGTGGCGCGACTTGGAGCAGCATCGCAAGTTGGGCGAGGCCAGCGCCGGAATCCTCGAACTCGCCTTGTCCTATGGCTGGATGGATGGGCTGGTGGTGCCGGTCCATGGCCCGGCCGGCTATCAAGGCGTGGTCAGCCTGGCGATAAAGCGGATCCTGGCGCTAGTCCTTCAAGCCGGGTTCCTCTGGCTGGACAGCGCTGCCGAACGATCCGGGGCCTCGCAACGGCGCCTGCACGGGAGTGATCGGCGCGAAACTGTATGTCTCCGGCGGCAATGGTGACGATGCGAATTCGCTGGTCAGCCTGAACGAGTCTTTCTCCCTGAAGTCCAATGCTTGGAAGACGCTTGATGCGATGCCGACGCCGGTTACCGCGTCGGGCTTTGCGGTGTATGGGGGCAAGCTCTACTGCTTCGGTGGCGGCGGATCTGGGCTGCCGTTCTCCGGCGGCATTTACGACAACGTGCAGGTCTACACACCCTGAAGGCCCGCTCTGCGTCTAAAAAATAGGTTCTAAGGACTTGTCCTTAGCGGGGTCTAGGGGCAGAGCCCCTGGCCTTGCCTTCAGCTGGGTGCAAGGAGTCGCGCTCCCTTGGGCAGGGGTTGTTCTCCGCCCCACCCCCCCGATATGTTTTACCTGACCGGAAGGGTGGTTCGTGCCAAGCTTGGGCGAATCGCATGCCTTCGATCGTCCTTTCCAGGAGGTCTCTGACCAATGCCGGACACTGAACGCAGCCGGGCCGCCCGGCCACCGGCCGACGAGACTATGGCGGTGCTGCCGCTGCGCGATATCGTGGTTTTCCCGCACATGATCGTGCCGCTCTTCGTCGGGCGCGAGAAATCCGTCCGCGCGCTTGAGGCCGTGATGAAGGACGACAAGCAGATCCTGCTCGTCGCGCAGAAGAACGCCGCCCAGGACGACCCGTCCGCCGATGACATCTATCGCGTGGGCACCGTGTCCACGATCCTGCAACTGCTCAAGCTGCCCGATGGCACTGTCAAGGTGCTGGTCGAAGGCGGGCGGCGCGCGCGCATCACGCGCTTTGCCGAAACGGAGGCCTATTTCGAGGCGCAGGTCGAGGACATGGCCGATGACGCCGAGCAGGCGCCGGAGATGGAGGCGCTGGGGCGCACCGTCGTTGGGCAGTTCGAGCAATACATCAAGCTGAACAAGAAGATTGCGCCCGAGGTGCTGGTCTCGCTGAACCAGATCGAGGAGCCGTCGAAGCTTGCCGACACGGTCTCCAGCCACCTCAATCTGAAGATCGCCGAGAAGCAGGAATTGCTCGAAATCGCGCGCGTGAGTGAGCGGCTGGAGCGCGTCTTTGCGCACATGGAATCCGAAATCGGCGTGCTGCAGGTCGAAAAGCGCATACGCAACCGCGTCAAGCGGCAGATGGAGAAGACGCAACGCGAGTATTATCTGAACGAACAGCTCAAGGCGATTCAGAAGGAGCTGGGCGAGGGCGAGGAAGGCCGTGACGAAGCGGCCGAGCTCGAGGACAAGATCAAGAAAACCAAATTCAGCACCGAAGCGCGCGAAAAGGCGCTGAGCGAGCTGAAGAAGCTGCGCACGATGAGCCCGATGAGCGCGGAAGCCACCGTGGTGCGCAATTACCTCGATTGGATGCTGTCGATCCCCTGGAAGAAGCGCAGCAAGGTGCGCAACGACGTGGACGCGGCCGAGAAGGTGCTCGACGCCGATCATTACGGCCTGGAGAAGGTCAAGGAACGCATCCTGGAGTATCTGGCGGTGCAGAGCCGCAGCACGAAGGTGCGCGGGCCGATATTGTGCCTGGTGGGACCCCCCGGCGTGGGCAAGACCTCGCTCGGCAAGTCGATCGCGCGGGCCACGGGGCGCAATTTCGTGCGGATGTCCCTGGGCGGCGTGCGCGATGAGGCCGAAGTGCGCGGCCACAGGCGGACCTATATCGGCAGCATGCCGGGCAAGGTGATCCAGGGCATGAAGAAGGCCAAGAGCAGCAATCCGCTGTTCTTGCTCGATGAGATCGACAAACTGGGCAATGACTGGCGCGGCGATCCGTCCAGCGCGTTACTGGAGGTGCTGGATCCTGAGCAGAACTCGACCTTCGCTGATCATTACCTGGAGGTCGATTACGACCTGAGCGATGTGATGTTCGTGACCACGGCCAACAGCTTGCGCATGCCGCAGCCGCTGCTGGACCGCATGGAGATCATCCGCATTCCGGGCTACACTGAGGATGAGAAGGTGGAGATCGCCAAGCGGCATTTGATTGCCAAGGTCGGCGAGGCCAACAGCGTCAAAGCCACGGAGTGGTCGATCAGCGACGATGCTCTGCGCGACCTGATACGCACCTATACGCGCGAGGCGGGGGTGCGCAACCTGGAGCGCGAACTGGCCAATCTGGCGCGCAAGGCGGTCAAGGAGATCGTGACCAAAAAGACCAAGAAGGTTTCGATCACGATCAAGAACTTGGAGAAATATGCCGGCATACGCCGCTTCCGTTATGGCGAAGCGGAGAGCGAGGACATGGTTGGTGTCGTTACCGGCCTGGCGTGGACCGAGGTTGGCGGCGAAATCCTGACGATTGAAAGCGTGACGGTGCCGGGCAAGGGCAACGTCAAGCAGACGGGCAAGCTGGGTGACGTGATGCAGGAAAGCGTTTCGGCCGCCCTGTCCTATGTGCGCAGCCGCAGCGTCAGCTTCGGCCTGAAGCCGACGCTGTTCGAAAAGCGGGACATCCATGTGCACGTGCCGGAAGGCGCCACGCCCAAGGATGGGCCGTCCGCGGGCATTGCGATGGCAACCTCCATCGTCAGCGTGCTGACGGGCATTCCGATCAGGCGGGATGTGGCCATGACGGGTGAGATCACCTTGCGCGGCCGTGTGCTGCCGATCGGCGGGTTGAAGGAAAAGCTGCTGGCGGCGCTGCGGGCGGGAATTACGACGGTGTTCTTCCCCAAGGACAACGAGAAGGATCTGGCTGAAATCCCCGATAGCGTCCGCAAGGCTTTGACCTTGATCCCGGTGGCGCACGTGGACGAGGTGATCATGCAGGCGCTGGTGCGCAAACCTGAGCCGATCGAATGGGACGAGACGGCCGAGCCGGTGCCACCCGTCCCCGCGGTCACGGGCGCATCGCTGCCGCATTGATACGGGTACAAAAGGACGTCTCGGGACCGGATGTGGCTGACGTATATATCGGCCACATCCCCCCCCGGCCTTTCTGAGGCGGAAAATGGCGGAAATCCGCCATTTTCCTTTGCACTGGCGCCGCCGCCCACCTAGTGTCCGCCCGGTTGCCGGCGCACGCGCCGGCTGCATTCATGGTTCAGGGATATCAGCACATGGCCGAGAAAGGCGAGAAGCGCGCGGGCAAACGCGTGAGGAAAGAGCGCAAGGAGGGTAAGGCAGGCGGGGCGAGCGTTTACAAGCGCCAGGAACTGGCCGGCGCGCTTGTGGAAAAGACCGGGCTGCCGCGTGCGAAAGCTGTGGCGGCAGTCGATGCCGTGCTGGAGACGATTACCGAGAAGTTGAAAGGGGCCCAAGAGGTCCGGCTGGTTGGCTTCGGCGCCTTCGTGCTGAGCAAGCGTAAGGCCGGCAAGGGGCGGGACCCGCGCACGGGCTCGGAGATCGATATTGCCGAGGCGACATCCGTGCGTTTCAGGCCGAGCAAGACGCTGCGCGAGGCGGTGTCGGGCAAGGCCGCGCCCGCGCCCGCGGCGGGAACGGCGACGCCATCCGAGGACAAGGAAGACGAGGGCGAGGAGGACTAAGAAAACCGGGGGCCCGGGTCTTGAGCGGGCCGGCGCATGCGCCCGGCTTGCTCAACCGCCCAACTCCATCGCCGTCTCGGGCGGTTAGCTCAGCGGTAGAGCGTCTCGTTTACACCGAGAGGGTCGGCGGTTCGAAACCGTCACCGCCCACCACTTGGGTCCGCGCGGGTTGACCGTGGGGACCATCTTCCTTAGACACCGCGGCCTGCCTGGAATGCGGGTGTAGCTCAGTTGGTTAGAGCGCCGGCCTGTCACGCCGGAGGTCGC
>CAXUNZ010000154.1:0-8067 GCA_964252525.1 uncultured Acetobacteraceae bacterium | reverse complement strand
CATCCGCGTCGACGCGGACGAGATGACCTACCCGGCCCACGTCATCCTCCGCTTCCGGCTGGAACAGGCGTTGATCTCCGGTGACCTCCAGGTCGCCGATCTCCCAGGCGCCTGGAACGAGGGCCTGCATGCCCTGCTCGGCGTCACGCCGCCCGACGACACCCACGGCTGCCTGCAGGATATCCACTGGTACGACGGCGCCTTCGGCTACTTCCCCAGCTACTCGCTCGGCGCCATGGCCGCCGCCCAGCTGATGGCGGCCGCCCGCCGCGACGAGCCTGGCCTGGACGCCGCGCTCGCCCACGGCGACCTGCACCCGCTCGGCATTTGGCTACGCCGCAGCGTCCACGCGCAGGGCAGCCTCTACGGCTTCAACGCCCTGCTCGAACGCGCAACCGGCAGCGCGCTCGACCCGGCCTTCTTCGAGCAGCATCTGGCCTCCCGCTATCTGTCGCCGGCGTGAAACCGCCAACGCCTCACTTCACCCGCACGTAGCGCAGCGGGAAGGTGTCATCGGCCAGCTGTTGCAGCTCGATGTTCGTCTTGGCCGCCCACACGACCGTCTGCTGGTGCAGCGGAATGGTCGCCACCTCGTCCTTGGCGATCTTCGACGCGTCCAGGATGTCCTGCTGACGCTTCGCCGGGTCGGTCTCGACCGCCATCTTGGCCAGCAGCGCGTCGAACTCCTTGCTTGAATACCCGCCGTCGTTGAAGATGCCGCGGGTGCCGGAGCGCGTGCCGGCGAGGTTGTAGAGCGCGTTCAGCGCGTCATACGTGTTCGGCGTCCAACCCAGCATGTAGAAGCTGGTGTGGTAGTCCGGATTGCTGATCTCGGCGAAGTACTTCAGCCGCGTCTGCGCCGCCAGCGTGACCTTGATGCCGGCTCGCGCCAGCATCACCGTCACCGCCTGGCAGATCGCCTCGTCGTTGACGTAGCGGTCATTGGGGCAGTCAAGCGTCACGCCAAACCCGTTGGGATACCCGGCCTCCGCCAGCAGCTTCTTCGACGCCTCGGGATCATAGGGGTAGCGGACGTCCGATGCCTCGGTGAACCCGTTGACGCCCGGCCCATACATCAGCCCGGTCGGCCGTGACTGCCCGCGCATGACCCGCGCGGCGGGACCCCGGGTTTGGGTGGCCGGGTTTAAACCCCCCCCCCCCCCTAGCTGACGCTGGTTGTGGCGGTCACCCAAAAACGGGCGGGGGCCCGCCCGGCCGCCCGCGGCCGCGCCGCAGACCGCTACGATCGCCTCGGTCCCGATTTCCACGCCCGCGTAGCCGCCGGCTTCCGCCAAATCGCCGCCGCGCACCCCGCCCGCTGCGTGCTGGTCGACGCCAACGGCGATCAAGATCAGGTCGCCGCCACCATCCTGCGCACGCTAAAATCGACGGGGGGTCTGGGGGGAGGCTGACGTATACGTCATCCACATCCCCACCATATTCTTCCCCTCCATCATGACTCCACGAGAAAATCCGAACCTCATTGGCCATCATCACGCCGAACACACCCTGCTGGACGCCCTGCGCAGCGGCCGCCTCCATCATGCCTGGCTCATCACGGGCCCCGAGGGCATCGGCCGCGCCACGCTGGCCTATCGCTTCGCCCGCCGCCTGCTCGCCGGCGGCGCCGACACGCTGGCGATGGATCCCACGCACCCCGTGTTCCGACGCGTCGCCGCGGGCACGCACGCCGATCTGCTGAGCATCGAGCGCGAGTGGGATGACAAGAAGAAGCGCTTGAAGAAGAACATCGCCGCCGAATCCGTGCGGCAAATCCCCGGCTTCCTGCATTTGACTCCGGCCGAAGGCGGCTGGCGCGTCGTTATCCTCGACGGCGCCGAGGACATGAACGCCCATTCGGCCAACGCCCTGCTCAAGGTGTTGGAGGAACCGCCGGCGCGTGCCGTGTTGATATTGATCAGCGCGGCCCCCGGCCGTCTGCTGCCCACGCTGCGCAGCCGCTGCCGTACGCTTGCCCTGTCGCCGCTGGAACCCGACGCGATGGAGCGCGTGTTGCGCACCCACCTGCCGGACATGGCCCCGCCGCAACGCGCGGCACTAACCGCGGCCGCCCAGGGTGCGCCCGGCCTGGCGCTCGCCCTGGCCGAACAGGACGGCGTGCCGATCACCGCCATGGTGGCCGAAATCACCGCGGCGCTGCCCAACTTCCCTCTGCTGCGCGGCTACGAAATGGCCGACGCCCTGCGCGAGGAAGCCGCCTTCGACCTGTTTTTCGCCCTGCTTCGCCAGAGCATCGCCGCCGCCGCCGCCGCCAGCCTGCGCGGCACCGCAGACGCCGTGCAGCAGCGCCTGGCCAGCTTTCGCCCGGCCGCCGCCTGGGCCGACATCTGGTCGCGCATCGGTCAAATCCACGCCGACACCGAGCGCGCCAATCTGGACCGGCGGCAGGCGATCGTGACAGCCCTCTCGCTCCTGGGCTAACCGCAGGCATGGCCCAGCCGTTCTACATCACGACACCCATCTTCTACGTCAATGGTGACCCCCATATCGGCCACGCCTACACGGCTATCGCGGCGGACGTGCTGGCCCGCTTCAAGCGCCTGGACGGCTATGACGTGCATTTTCTGACCGGCACGGACGAGCACGGTCAGAAAGTTGAAAAGGCCGCGCGGGATGCCGGCCTCTCGCCGCAGGATTTCACGGACGCGATTTCGGCCAAATTCGCCGCCATGACCGCCGCGATGGGCGTGGTGCCCGATGATACGATCCGTACGACCGAGGCCCGCCACAAGGCGGGGGCGGCCGCGCTGTGGCGCGCGCTGGCCGAACGTGACCAGATCTATCTCGGTCATTACGAAGGCTGGTATGCCGTGCGCGACGAGGATTTCTACGGCGCCGACGAGCTGACCACGCTGCCCGACGGCACCAAGCTGGCACCGACGGGCGCGCCGGTGGAGTGGGTGAGGGAGCCTAACTACCTCTTCCGCCTCAGCCGGTGGCAGGACGCGCTGCTGCGCCATTACGAGGAAAATCCGGATTTCGTCGGCCCGCCCGGCAAGCGTAACGAGATGCTGAGCTTCATCCGGGGCGGGCTGAACGACCTCTCGGTCAGCCGCAGCAGCTTTTCCTGGGGCATTCCCGTGCCGGACGATCCCGGCCACGTCATGTATGTCTGGCTCGATGCGCTGAGCAACTACATCACGGCACTCGGCTACCCGGATACGGGCGGAGCCGCCTGGCGGTTCTGGCCCGCGGATCTGCACCTGGTGGGCAAGGACATTCAGCGCTTCCACGCCATCTACTGGCCGGCTTTTCTGATGGCCGCCGGTCTGCCGGCGCCCCGCCGCATCTTCAGCCATGGCTGGTGGACCGCGGAGGGCGAGAAGATGAGCAAGTCTCTGGGCAATGTCATCGATCCTCTGGACCTTGTCGCACGGTTCGGCCTTGATTGCGTGCGCTACTTCCTTCTGCGGGAGGTGCCCTTCGGCAACGATGGCGACTTTTCGGAACGCGCGGTGATCTCCCGCATCAACAGTGACTTGGCCAATGGTCTTGGCAATCTGTGTCAGCGCACGCTCAGCCTGATTGCGCGCAATTGCGACGGGGTACTCCCGGCGGCAGGGACGCATACCGAGGAGGATACGGTCCTGCTCGCGCAGGCGGCCTCCCTGCCGGGCCAGATGAAGGAGAGCCTCCATCGGCAAGCCTTGCACGAGGCGCTCGATGACGCCTGGAAGCTCGTTCGCGCCGGCGACGGCTATGTCGATCGCCAGGCACCCTGGGCGCTGAAGAAGACAGATGCCGAGAGGATGGCGGTGGTGCTCCGCGTGCTGGCCGATGTTCTGCGCGCACTGGCAACCACGCTGCAGCCCTTTATGCCCGGCAGCATGGCCCGCATGCTCGATCTGCTGGGCGTGCCGGCCGAGGCGCGCGATTTCGCCTCGCTGACAACGCCCCTGCTGGCCGGACTGCCATTGCCTGCACCCGTCGGCATCTTCCCACGTCACATTGAACAAGCAGCATAGTGCATTGAATATAATAGATTCACATTGCCATTTGGATTACTTTCAGGGTGAGGAACGCGCCTCCATCCTCGGCCGAGCCGAGGCGGCCGGCGTGAGGGAGATGGTCACCATCGGCACAAGGCTGTCCCAGGCCGCCGCGCAGATCGTCATGGCAGAGAACACGCCCGGGGTATGGTGCACGGTGGGAACTCATCCTCACCATGCAGCCGAAGAGGAAATGCCGCAGGAAGAACAGGTTGTTAAGCTTTGCTCACACGTCCGCGTTATCGGCGTGGGCGAAGCGGGGCTGGACTATTTCTATGATCGCAGCCCGAGAGATGTGCAGGCGAGCGTATTCCGCAGCCAGATTCGCGCCGCCCGGCGTGCCGGTGTGCCGATCTGCATCCACACCCGCGATGCGGACGACGACACCTTGGCGATTCTGAAAGAAGAGCACGAACAAGGCGGTAGCTTTGCTTTCCTCTTGCATTGCTTCAGCTCCGGCCGGGGCTTGGCGGAGGCGGGGGTGGCGATGGGCGGCTATGTCAGCTTCTCGGGCATCCTGACCTTTCCCAAATCGGCCAAGTTGCGGGCGATTGCCGCCGATCTTCCAGCCGACCGGCTGCTTGTGGAGACCGATGCGCCCTACCTCGCGCCGGTGCCGTTCCGCGGTAAGCGCAACGAACCCGGCCACGTCGTGCACACCGCGCGCGTGCTGGCGGAAGCGCGGGGGATTTCGATGGAGGAAGTGGCGGCACTGACAACGGCCAACTTCCGGCGGTTGTTTGCAAAAACGAATGTTTAAGTTGACAGGAAAGTCTTGGGGGGGATGGCACATCCCCCCCAGCCTTCAAACCTGATTGCGGGTCATCGTCCTAGGCTGCGGCGGCAGCACCGGCGTTCCCGGCCTTGGCGGCATCGACGGCCGTGGCGATTGGGGCGCCTGCGACCCGGGCGAGCCGCGCAACCGCCGCCAGCGCAGCAGCATCGTCATCGAGGACGAGGCAGCGCAGGGCAGGGTACTCGTCGATACCGGGCCCGACATGCGCGCCCAGCTTCTGGCTTGCGAAATCGGGCGCATCGACGCGCTGATCTTCACCCACGCGCATGCCGACCACATCACCGGGCTGGACGACGTGCGCCAGCTCAACCGCATCAGCGGCAAGCCTCTGCCAGCATTTGGCACCGCGCGAACCCTGGCCGAGATCGCTCAGCGCTTCGACTATGCTTTCAAGCCTTGGACGCCGCCCAATTTCTACCGGCCTGTGCTAGAGACAAGCGTGATTGCGCCAGGCGAAGCGATCGAGACGGCCGGGCTGCGCATCACGACCTTCGATCAGGATCATCACGTCATGCGCACGCTTGGGCTGCGCATCGGCCCCTTTGGCTATAGCACCGATGTCGTTCGGCTCGACGAGGCGGCATTCGCAGCATTGGCTGGTATCGACACCTGGCTGGTCGGCTGCTTTCAGCGCGCGGCGCATCTGACGCACGCGCATGTGGCGCTGGTGCTGGAATGGCGGGCGCGGCTTGGCGTGCGGCGCACGGTGCTGACGCATATGGGTCCGGACATGGATTGGGGCTGGCTGCGGGCGAATCTTCCGCCGGATGTGGAGCCCGGATGGGATGGGATGAGCTTGGCTCTGTAGCGTCGATGGAGAAGTTCGCTGCACCCGGCCTCAGGCAAAGGTGGGGGCCTCAATACTGCGTTTAGCGATGACCGCCAGACAGGATGCGGCGCGTCGAAGCCACGGTGGGCGTGGTGCTGGAGGCCTCGGACACTGCGCGTTTGGCTGGCAAAGCTCTGGACTTATGACGGCCGCGGCGAAAGGATCGCCGCATGAAGAGCTTTCTCGCGTCCGGCCGGCTGATCCTGCTGGACATGGCTTCGACAGCGGTCTTCGCGGTTTTGTATGGCGTCACCCATGAGCTGCTGCTGGCGGTGGCGCTGGGCATGGTGCTGGGTGTAGCGCAGATCGGCTGGGACCGGGCACGGCGCCGGCCCGTGGACACGCTACAATGGGTTAGCCTGGTGCTCGTGCTGGCGTCCGGCACGGCGACGCTGCTGACCCACGATGTGCGCTTTATGATCGCCAAACTGAGCGTGATCTACTGCCTGGTGGGCGCGGTGATGCTGAAGCCGGGCTGGATGAACCGCTATCTGCCGCCGGAGGCGCAGGCGCTAGTGCCGGATCTTGGCCAAACGTTCGGCTTGGTGTGGGCGGGGCTGATGTTCTTCACGGCCGCGTTGAACCTGGGTCTGGCGCTGACGTGCAGCATAGCGCAGTGGGCGATGCTAATCTCGCTGTTCGGCACGGCCAGCAAGCTGGGCCTGTTCCTGATCCAGTTCACGACCATGCGGCTGGTAGGTGGGCGGCGTTTCCGGATGCGGGTGGCGGCAACCGCAACCGTTTAGCACAGGCTGAGTGCGGTAGAGTTGGCATAATTCCCATTCTGTGACTTTCGGAGGCGTGGCTTTGCAGCCCCGCGGCGTCGGCGCTACACCATCCCAAAACACCAACAGCCGCCGGGAGCCGCCATGACGCGCCACATCGACCACCTCGTCGGCGGCAAGCACACGCCAGGCACTTCCGGCCGCTTTGCGCCCGTCTTCGACCCGAACACCGGCGAGACGCAGGCTCAGGTCCCCCTTGCCTCCACCGCAGAAGTCCAATCCGTCATTGCCAACGCCGCCGCGGCACAGCCCGCCTGGGGAGCCACCAACCCCCAGCGGCGCGCGCGCGTGCTGATGCGCTTTGTCGAACTCATCAACCGGGACATGAACGCGCTGGCCCGCACCCTCTCCTCCGAGCACGGCAAAACGCTCGCCGATGCGCGCGGCGACATCCAGCGCGGGCTGGAGGTCGTCGAGTTCGCCATCGGCATCCCGCATCTGCTCAAGGGCGAGTACACGGAAGCGGCCGGCACCGGCATCGATGTCTATTCCATGCGCCAGCCTCTGGGCGTGGTGGCCGGCATCACGCCGTTCAACTTCCCCGCCATGATTCCGCTATGGAAGGCCGCCCCGGCGCTCGCCTGCGGCAACGCCTTCATCCTCAAGCCCTCCGAGCGTGACCCGAGTGTCCCCGTCATGCTCGCCGAATTGTTCCTGGAAGCCGGCGGGCCGCCTGGCATCTTCAACGTCGTCCATGGCGACCGCGAAGCGGTGGACGCGCTGCTGACCGACCCGCGCATCATGGCCGTGGGCTTCGTCGGTTCCAGCGCCATCGCCAACTACATTTATGCAACGGCCGCGCAGCACGGCAAACGCGCGCAGTGCTTCGGCGGTGCCAAGAATCACATGATCATTATGCCGGACGCCGACATGGACCAGGCGGTCGATGCGCTGATCGGCGCCGGCTACGGCTCGGCCGGCGAGCGCTGCATGGCGATTTCCGTTGCCGTGCCCGTGGGCGAAAAGACCGCCGACACGCTGGTCGAAAAACTCGTCCCCCGTGTGGAGGCGCTGCGCGTCGGCCACAGCCTCGATGACGGCGCCGATTACGGTCCGCTCGTTACGCGCGAGGCGATGGAGCGCGTGCGCGACTATATCGGCGTGGGCGAGGCCGAGGGTGCCAAGCTTCTCGTCGATGGCCGCGATTTCCGCTTGCAGGGCCATGAAGGCGGTTTCTTCATGGGCGGCAGCCTGTTCGACCACGTGACACCCGAAATGCGCATCTGGAAGGAAGAAATATTCGGCCCCGTGCTGAGCATCGCCCGCGCGCCCGATTACGAGGCCGCCTTGCGTCTGCCCAACGAGCATGAATACGGCAACGGCGTTGCGATATTCACCCGGGACGGCGACACGGCGCGGGATTTCACCGCGCGCGTGAACGTGGGCATGGTCGGCATCAACGTGCCGATCCCTGTGCCGATCGCCTATCACACCTTCGGCGGCTGGAAGCGCAGCGGCTTCGGCGATCTCAATCAACACGGCCCGGATTCGGTGCGATTCTACACCAAGACCAAAACGGTCACGCAACGCTGGACTCCGGGCGCCAAGGAAGGCGCATCGTTCGTCATTCCAACGATGGCCTGAGGAAAGAATCTCGTCAAAGCAGGAGACACGCTCATGGACGCCCTGCCCGCCTCCCCCCGCCCT
>CAXUNZ010000153.1:5685-8093 GCA_964252525.1 uncultured Acetobacteraceae bacterium | reverse complement strand
TCGTCCAGCACCGCCGCCAGCGCATCCATGCCCCTTCCCTTCGCCGCCCCAGTTCTGCACAACCCCGGCCTTCGCAGGCCAATGGAGTATCCCCCAACGATGCAGCGCGTGACCGCGGGCGGTTTGCAGGTGGCCCGACCCCTGCACGATTTCGTCAATGGCGAAGCCCTGACCGGCAGCGGCCTCTCGCCCGCGCAATTCTGGGCCGGCTATGCCGCCTTGCTGACGGACCTCGCCCCGCGCAACCGCACGCTGCTGGACAAGCGGGACGCCCTGCAATCCAGCCTGGATGCCTGGCACCTCGCCAATCGCGGGCGCGACCCCGGTCAGGCGGGCTACGAGCAATTTCTGCGCGATATCGGCTATCTGCTGCCCGAGCCCCCGCCCTTCGCGGTCAGCACCGCCAACGTGGACGCGGAAATTGCCGCCATCGCCGGCCCCCAGCTCGTGGTGCCGATTTCCAATGCCCGCTACGCGCTCAACGCCGCGAATGCGCGCTGGGGCAGCCTCTACGACGCGCTCTACGGGACCGACGCCTTGCCCCGCCAGGCCGACGAAGCCGGCACGGGCGGCTACGATCCCACCCGCGGCGCCCGCGTCATCGCCCGCGCCCGCGCCTTTCTGGATCAGGCCGCCCCGCTCGCCACCGGCAGCCATGCCCAAGCCACCGCCTACACCATTCAAGACGCCACCCTGACCATAGCCGGCCCCTGGGGCGAAACCCGCCTTGCCGATCCCGCCCAATGCGTGGGCTATGCCGGCAACCCTGCCGCGCCCGACAGCATCGTCCTGCGGCACAACCGCCTGCACATCGTGCTGCGCATCGATCGCGCGCACGCTATCGGCGCCGGAGATCCCGCAGGCCTGGCCGACGTGATTTTGGAATCCGCCATCTCCACCATCATGGATTGCGAAGACAGCGTGGCCGCGGTGGACGCGGAGGACAAAGTCATCGTCTATCGCAACTGGCTCGGCCTGACGCGCGCCACGCTCAGCGCCAGCCTGGCCAAGGGCGGCGAGACGATCGAACGCACGCTCTCGCCCGATCACACCTATACCGCACTCGATAGCGGCACGCTGACATTGCCCGGCCGCAGCCTGATGCTGGTGCGCAATGTCGGCCACCACATGTACACCGACGCCGTGCTCGATGCTGAAAGCCGCGAAACGCCCGAAACCTTCCTCGACTGCGTCATCACTGCCTTGATCGCCACGCACGATCTGCGCGGCACGCCGCGCCTGCGCAACAGCCGCGCCGGCTCAATCTACATCGTCAAACCGAAAATGCACGGCCCTGAGGAAGTCGCCTTCGCGGTCGAACTCTTCGGCCGCGTCGAAGACCTGCTCGCCTTGCCGCGCAACACGATCAAAATGGGCATCATGGACGAGGAACGGCGCACCAGCGCCAATCTGACCGCGTGCATCCACGCCGCACGCGAGCGCGTGGTCTTTATCAACACCGGCTTTCTCGACCGCACCGGCGATGAAATCCACACATCCATCGAGCTTGGCCCGATGATCCGCAAGAACGACATGAAGGGAACGCCCTGGATTGCCGCTTACGAAAACCAGAACGTCGATATCGGGCTCGCCTGCGGCCTCGCCGGGCGCGCGCAGATCGGCAAGGGCATGTGGGCCGCGCCAGACCGCATGGCCGACATGATCGCGCAGAAAATCGGCCATCCGCAGGCCGGCGCCAACACCGCCTGGGTGCCATCGCCCACGGCGGCGACGCTGCATGCGCTGCATTACCACAGCGTCGATGTTCACGCGCGCCAGGCCGAAATTGCCCATCGCCCGCGCGCCAGATTGTCCGATCTGCTGACCATCCCGCTCTCCCCCGGCCGCAATTTCTCGCCCGAGGAAGTGGCCGAGGAAATCGAGAACAATGCGCAGAGCATCCTCGGCTACGTCGTGCGCTGGATCGATCAGGGCGTCGGCTGCAGCAAGGTGCCCGATATTCACGATGTCGGTCTGATGGAAGACCGCGCGACCTTGCGCATATCCAGCCAGCACATCGCCAACTGGCTGCATCACGGCGTGGTTTCGCGGGATCAGGTGATGGACACGCTGCGCCGCATGGCCGTTGTCGTGGACAAGCAGAACGCGAGCGATCCGTCCTACCGGAAGATGGCACCGGGTTATGACGGCGCGGCCTTTGCCGCGGCATGCGACCTGGTGTTCAAGGGCCGCGTGCAGCCGAACGGATATACCGAGTTTGTGCTGCATGCGCGAAGGCGGGAGGCGAAGGCGGCAATTTGAAAGGTTGGGGGAGCAGTGCCTGCCCCCCCAAACCCCCCATCATCATTTAAGGCAAAAGCAAAAAAATAGACGAGGGTCTGGGGGGATGGCACATCTCCCCCAGCCTTTTTACATCGCGCGCCTTCGCTTGCGCTCCTCCTCATACG
>CAXUNZ010000153.1:0-5675 GCA_964252525.1 uncultured Acetobacteraceae bacterium | reverse complement strand
CCAGCACGGACGCCACCTGTCCGCTCTCTCCCCCGCGTGGCGCCTGGCTTTGCGCGGCATTCTGCGCCGCACCCGCCGCCGCACCCGCGGCCTCGACCGCACCCAGGCTCGCCACCGAAACCGTGGGCGCGCCCTGCGTCGAGCCCTTGACCGATATATTGGCGGCCCCTGTCACCCGCGCCGCCGCCAGCACCAGATTGCCCGACACGCGAATGCCCGCCTCGCCCGCATCGATCGTGCCTTGCGGCGCGATCAGGCTGATATCGCCCGCGGGCACGTCCGGCAGCGGCTGCAGCGTGGCAATGCCCGCGCCCGTCGTCACCGCCGGCGGCGTATCGGTGACATCGCCCAACGCATCATAGACCAGCACCGGCGGGTCATAGACCTGCGTGGTCTTGGCGCCGATACCGGCGTTGATATCGCCCGAGGACGACCAGATCAGGATATTGCCCCCCGCGGTCGTGAAGATACGGCTCTTGCCCAGCAGCACGCTGCCCAGGCTGTAGCTGTCGATCGAACCCGATCCGTATGTCACGATGCCGGAACTGTTCCCCGGCGCCGGGCCGCCCGGCACGCCGAAGATCGCCTCCCCGCCCGGATCGATCACCTGCACCGTGCCGCCGAACAGGGTGGCGATACCGCCATCGAAAACCGCGGTGGCGCCGGTGGGCGTGGTCAGCGGCACCGCACTCGCCGTCGGCGCATTCAGCACGGTGCCGGAATACATCGTGATGCCGCCCGTGTAGCCGACCGGCGCGCCACTGCCGTTGTCATCGCTGGGCAGCAATGTATCGATCGCCAGCCGTCCACGCGCGTAGCTGCCGAAGAAGGGGCTCGCCGGATTGCTCTCCTGCGCGCCGCTGGCCGAAAGCTCTTCGAAATAGACCTGCCGCGCGAAGACGCCTTGATCGACCGCAGGCAGCGCCAGGAACGCGGCCTTCGCGCCATCGGCGTTGCCGGTGTAACCGTAATTGGCCGCCAGCCAGGCGGTCAGCTGCGACGCATAGACAAGCTGCACCTTTCCCTTGTTGGCAGGGTCGCTCAGCGGCAGCGACAGATCGGCCTGGTTGTCAGGATTGAAATACAAATCGGCGAAGGCGGTATAATCCGGCCCCGCCGCACCCACGCCGGCCAGCACCGAGATGTTGGCGCCTTCCGACAGGCTGAGGGGACTGCCCGCAATCAGATCGTTGCCCAGGCTCTTGAACGATCCGAAATCGAGGATTTGGCCGCCCGCGCTCAGCACGCTCGCCTGATAGAGGTCGCGTCCCGCCTGCACCTGCAACGACCCGGGCCCGCCGACATAGGCGTAGGTGCTCAGGATATCGCGCCCGGCCTGGATCAGCGAGACCGACCCCGCGCCCGTGTTGAGGAACAGATTGCCGCTGGAATACTCGCCGGTACCATCGGACAGAGTGCCGTCCTCGCTCTGGTTTTCCTGCACGGCGAAAACCGCATCGTTCGGATCGGCCTCGGGCCTGGTGCCGGAGCTGACGATGTCCCGCCCCGCGATGATCCACGCCGGCTTGGCCGCGATATACCAGGTCGCGGCCACGTTGCCGTTTTTGACGAAGGACAGCGTCTCGCCGGTCTGGAAATCCAGGATGTCGCCGGTGGCGGCGTAAAAGCGCGCGGGCGAGGGATCGCCGGCGTGCAGGTTGGTGGTCGGGGTATCGGCCTCCAACGCAAAGAGCGAGAGCGGCGTCGGATCGATCTCGGGCTCGTTGAGGATATTGGTCAAACCCGTGCCGCTGACCGCCGCGCTGAAGGCAGGGTCGGTCGGTAGCGAAAGGCCCGCGGGATTGGCGCCGGACAGATCGACGTCATAGAAATTGGCCGAAATCGACCCGCCTGCCAGGAACGAAACCTGGCCGTTAGGCGCGGGCATCGTCTCCAGGGAGTAGGCCCCTGGAGAGTTCGAGCCGAAATTTCCGCTGCCTGCCGGCGGCACGTCGTACTGCCCATAGATGATGTTACCGGAAGCCGCCGTGACGAACAGGCTGGGCGGATAGATCGAACGGAAATCGGTCGGCGCGTCATTGGCAAAAGCCAGCGCGTCCAGCTGCGTGTTGGGCACGGTGGTGGGCGTTACGTTGCCGCCATCTGAAAACAGCGAAATGGCTGTTCCCGCCTGCCATAACGTGAAGCCCGTGTCGCCGCCGGCGATGGTCTTCGGGTTTCCGAGGCCGTAACTGTTGAGGCGGGTGAAATTCTGCTCCACCACGCGGCCGGGATCGGCCGCGCCAGCCAGAACCAGATCGCGCAACGTGGTGATCGACACCGTGCCATCGCCGGGTGCGACCTCGATGCCGCCATTGGGCACGCCATCTTCCGACGAAAACGGATCGAGCGTACGCGGATCGGCCAGGGTGACCGCAGACGCGTTGTAGATGGGATCGATGCGCCCGATGGCACTGGCGGCAACGGTGATGTTGCCGCGCAGATCGGTGATGTCGCCATTCACCGCCGGCGTTTCGCCGCCTGTGGCATTGGCCGTGGCGCCAATGCCGTAGGCCGCCGCATCCAAAGGATTGAGCGCGCCGCCGATCGTTACATTTATGTCGCCGCCGCCGGTTTCGATTGGCGTGCTGGTGCCCGGCAGAATACGTCCGGTACTGCCGACGGCGATATTGAGGCCTTCGCCGCGCTGCGTCGGCACGGACAAGGCAAGTCCGGGGCTGATTCCACCCTCGTCGCGATCGGTCATCTGGCCGGCATCGCCGCCGATATCGACCGTCACGTTGCCGCCGCCGAGCGCACCTATGCCCTGGAATCCCACCATCTGCAGGGGCAAACCCAGATTGTCGCCGCCGGCGCTGAGCGGCTCGACCAGCGTGCCGAAATTGATCCACCATGCGGTCGGCTGGCCGAGCTGCGTGCTGCCCTGGCGCCACAGCCAATTGCCGATTGCATCGCTTGCCGGCGTGCCCGAGCCTGGCAGGCTGGAGATGTTGATCGTTCCGTAAAGGTCGCCCGTCACATTGCCCTGTGCGGCAAACAGTACGTCTCCGCCCCCGTTGGGGTAATAGGCCTGGTAGCTTTTTTCGATCAGCGTGCTGACGAATTCATTGCCCTTGCCATGCAGTAGATAGTGGCCGCCATCGCGTTGGCGCTGCACGTCGAACTGCGCATTCTCGCCTACCGGCAACAGCGTCTGCGTGCCCGCGGTATAAATCCCGTACAACGAGCTCTGGTCGATATCCCCGCCCGCCACCAGGCTCAGCGAACCCGTGCCGGTGCGAATGACGCTGAATGCCAGCGAGGGGACGTAGTCGAAATTGACATTGAAATTGCCGTAGTAATGCTGGTCGTCCAGCAATATGCTCCCCGGCGCCTGATTGGTCATGCCGGCCGGTGGCGCGAACACTCCGCCATTCAGCGCCGCCAAAGGCTGCACCGCGCGCAGATCCGCCCCGCCCAGATTGGCGCCGGCGACGAAATCCATGCTCCAGGATTGCGTGCCTGCCGGCAGCATCTCCGCCAGCGGATAGAGATAGCCCTGCACCATATTGTCCGCGATACTCTGCGTCGGCCGCAAATCAATGCCGCCCACGCCCACCACGTTTCCCTTGGCATTCACCGCGCCGAAATACGCATCCGTGTTGGACGGCAGCAGCGCGTTGACCGGCAGCACCGCCGTATCCTGCGACAGATAGATGTCGGGATCGTTGAACACGCTGAACGGCGTGCCGGCCGGCACCGTCTGCCCGGTGCCGCTGGAATCCACGCCCGTCTGCACGCTCACCGGCAAGACGCTGCCGCTCTGCATGACATCGCCGGTCTGAAAAACATATCCCGCGGGGATCAGCGCCCCGCGCGCGAACAGCACCACGCCGTTGCGCAAAATCGGCGCGGTCGCCACCCAACCGCCCGCCGGAATGGGCGGTGCCGCCGAGCCCAGCGTCACCGCGAACGGAATCACCACATTCGCTTTCAGGTAGGCCGGCTGGATGACGATGGCGTAATTCAGCGAAATCGGCCGCGTCGTATCGAAGACGGTCGCATTGCCGCCATCATTGCTGCCGACCAGCACGATCTGGCTGGACACCACTCCCTGCTTGCCATCCACGGCCACCGCACCCGCGGGCAGCAGCACGTCCGCATTGCTGATCTCGCCACCGAAAAACTGCTGCTGGCGGTAATTCCAGCCATCCTTGTCCGCTTGCAGCGGCGTGCCGTTCGTCTCGTCGGGCGGGCGGGCAAACCCGTCGGTGACGCTGCCATTGATCGTCAGATCGTTGGCCGCGCGGAAGACGATCGCCCCCGGCTCGCCCGAGCCTCCCGCGCCCATGTCGTGCATCAGGCCGAACTCGCTGGGATCGCTGGTACGCAGGCGCGAAAGATCGATATCGCCCGAAATCGTCAGATTGCCGCCGCTCTGCGCCGAGCTTTCGATCAGCACGCCAGGCCGCAGATGCAGCACGCCCGGCGTTCCGTTCAGCCCGGCGAGCTGGGTCGCCAGCGTCGCGCCATTGGCATCCACTCCGGCCATGTAGGCATCGTTGTCCAATCCCACCTGGTCGATGCCCAGCACACCCATCGAATAGGGGCTGTAGGGCTGGCCCTGGGTATGGCCGGTACCGTTATCCTGCACGATCGTGCCGTAGGCGTCGGTCGGGCTATAGGCGGCAAACGCATTGACCGTAATGGTCGCGGCACTCGAAACGTTCACCGTTCCCTCGGCGCTCACGGCCACATTGTTGGTGCCCACGCGCGGCGCATCGATTTCGATCTGCCCCAGTGCGGTGCCCTGATTGGCGACATCGATCACGGCGTTGACCAGCGCCACGCTGCCGCTCAGGCTGCCACCCTGATCGGTCAGGCTGGTCAGGCTGACATGGGCGGTGTTTTCGGCATCGATCGGATTGCCGTAGCTATCGACCGCCAGTTGCGTGGCGTGCGCGTCCAGCAATGCGCGCGTTTTCGCCGTGCCCAAGGTCAGCGTCGTGCCCGCGCTCAGCGCGATGCTGCCGGGCGTGCTGCCGGAAGCATCGATCGTTCCGGTCACCGTAATCGCGCCGCTATCGGCGGCGATTTGCACCGTGTGCGCGCTGACCGTCCGATCGACGGTGATATCGCCGACCGCGGCCTCGAAACGGCGCGCGAGGGTAAATCCGCCGGCATCCAGGCTGGCATTCAGCGCATCGAATTCGGGCAGGGAAAGTGCCGAAATCGAAAAGCTGCCGCCATTCTGCCCGGCTGCCCCCGCGCCGTTCAGCGCGCCCGCGAAATTCACGGCGCCGGCGGGCGCCGCCGCGCTCACGCTTCCGCCCGCCGCCCCTGGCGAGGACACGTCGATGGCCGCCCCGGCATCCTCGCTGATGCCGCCGGCGCCGGCCGCCATCACCAGCGTGCCGCCGCTGGTATAGGCCGTCTGGTCGAACAGCGTCACCGCGCGCCCGGCCAGGTCGATGCTGGTCCCCGCCGCCAGATCGATGCCATCGGCCGCATTGATCGCCAGCTTGCCGCTGGGCAAGGCAAAGGCGGTGCTCGTCTGGATGCTCTGCGCGGTCAGCGCGATCGTGGCCCCAAGCGTGGCGATCGTGCCGGTCGCTGCCGGCGCGGCGCCGCCGGCATCGGCGGTCAGCACGCCGCCCGCGGTCAGGTCCAGCACAGCCCCGCTGGCCGCGGTGATCAGCGGCGAGGCCAGGATCAGGTCGCCGCCCGTGCCGGGC
>CAXUNZ010000152.1:0-8235 GCA_964252525.1 uncultured Acetobacteraceae bacterium | reverse complement strand
GGGGAGGCAATAATCGACGGGGGTCTGGGGGGATGGCTCATCCCCCCGGCCTTTCTTGCTACACTGCTTTACTGCGCAACCGTGAAATCAAACCGGTTCTTGGCGAAATTTGGATTGAAATAAGGGTCATTCTCCATGTACCGCGCCCAGCGCGCCACAAAGCGCCGATGTTCGTCCGCATTCTGCCTGGTGCGCTGGGCCGAAGCACCTTCGAAGTGAAAAAGCTGGCAATAGGGCGTGTATGCCACGCGGTATCCGCTCTCCAGGATACGCAGGCACAGATCGGTGTCGTTGAAATCGACCGCGAAACTTTCATCGAAGCCGCCGACCTGGCCGACCACGCTCTTGCGCGTGGCAAAGCAGGCGCCGGTCACGGCCGAATAATTGCGGATCAGGTGGGTGAAGCCATTGTAGCCGATATGCGTGTTCGGAAAGGAATGGTACACGTGCGCCGAACCGCCGTTCACCCCGATGACGCAGCCGACGTGCTGGATCGACCCGTCCGCATGCAGCAGCCGGCCGCCGACGGCGCCGATTTCCGGCTCCTGGGAGAGTTCGATGAGGCTGCTGAGCCAGTCTTCGTTAATCACCTCCATGTCGTCGTTCAGCATGACGAGGTGTTCCGTGCGGCAGACGCGCAGCGCGAAATTGGCCTTGGCCGCATAATTGAAAGGTATGACGCGGCCGGTGTAGTTTTCTACGCGAACGCCCAAGGCTTCGAAGCGCGCGATCTGCGCGCGGCTGAGCTTGGAGTTGTCGACGACGATGATTTCGAAGTTGCGGTAGGCGGTGCGGCGTAGAATGCTGTCCACCATATTATCGACCATCTGGAAGCGCGCGCGGCCGGGCAGGTCGAGCGCGCCGTTATTGGTCAGGATCAGCAGGGACACGCGGGGTTTGCCAAGAAGGTGGCGGCGGACGCGGAAGGTGCCCGGCAGAAGCCCGTCTTCCACCCAGGCATGCTTGCCGTGGCGCTGCGCCACGTGATCTTCCAGCGCGCGAAAGCCGGCGCGCAGCGCATATGGCTTGGCATCCACCACCGCGGCGGCCGAGCCCGGCAGGGCGCGCCAATGGTAAAGCGCGCGCGGGATGTGGTGGATGCGCGTTGTCTCGCGCGAGAGGCGCAGCATCAGATCGTAATCCTGCGCGCCGGTGTATTCGTCGCGAAAGCCGCCGACTTCGAGGAAGAGTTTCTTGCGCACAGTCAGCATGTGCAGCACGTACATGACCGATTCGAGGTGCTCGGGCGAGAAATCCGGCTTGTAGTACGTGTCGATCAGGCGCTCGTGCTCGTCGATCTTGTCCTCGTCTGTGTAGAGGACGTCGATCTTCTCGTCGTGGAACAGCGCACGGGCGATTTCCAGCAGCGCATCGGGTGCGAGCGTGTCGTCATTGTCCAGCATGGCGATGAACTCGCCCGTGGCCATCTCGACCGCGGTGTTGGAGGCGGCCGATATGCCGCTGTTTTGCTCCAGATGGCGGATGCGGATGCGCGGATCGCTGCCCTGCAGGCGCGCCAGCACGGCAAGCGTGCCTTCATCGGTGCTGGCGTCATCGCACAGGCACAGCTCCCAGAACGGGTAGCTTTGCGCGCGCACGGATGCCACGCACGCCTCCAGGAACCGCGCGGGCACGTTATAGACCGGCACGATGAGGCTGATTACCGGCCGGCGCATGCCCAGCGAAAGGATGGCGTGGCGCTGTTCGGCGGTCAGGGCCGCTACGGGGGCAGGTCCGGTCAGCGTGCGCGTCTTGCCGATCCAGGCCAGATAGGGCGGCAATTCGGCGGCCAGGCCTGCCACATGCATGCGCCGCCTGATTTCCTGGCCGATGCGCGCCGGGCTGAGATCGGCGCGAATGCGTGCGGCCGCCGCGGCACCACGTGCCCAGGCTTCGTCTTGGTTTTCGTAGACGCGTCGGAATTGGGCGATCAGGCTGTCGCGGTCCGGCTCGGCCCAGACGTAGAAGGGCATGTAGGGGCCAGCCTGGACCTTGACTTCGGTCAGCACGTAATCGACCGGGTAGCCCACGCTTTCATCAAAAAACTCCATGTTGCCGGAATAGGCCGTGGCGATCACGGGCTTTCCCAGCGCCATGAACTCGGCGATGTTGAGGCCGAAGCCTTCGCTGCGGTGGGCCGAGACGAAGCAGTCGCAGGCCGCGCGCAGCAGGACCATGTCGGCCTCGCTCAGCAGATCCGAAATGACCAGCACGTTGTCCGCGCCGCGCAGCGCCTGGGTCAACTGGCGCGTAATCGCGGGTTCGACGGAGGTGGAATGAAATTTGATGACGAGAAAGACGTTCTCATCGGCGGGGAATGCCTCGCGGAAGGCTTCGACCACCATCTTGGGATTCTTGCGTGCGGACGTGCTGCCGACATCGAAGGCCACCATGAAGACGAAGCGGTCCTGCGGAATGGCGAACGCCTCGCGCCCGGCGCGGGGATCCGCCCAGGTGACTTCGACGGGCAGCGGGATCTTGCACAGCGGCACCGGGCTGACCGCGCCGATGGCATGCATCTCGAAAGCGCTGTTGGTCCAAATCTCGTCAACGGGCGCAAAGGCGGCAAACCAGTCGGGGCGGAAAGCCGCAAGCTCCCACGCCCAGACGGCGATGTTGTAGGCATCATCGAAATACCCGGCCGGGTACAATGCGGTCAGGCGCGCCATCTGGTCGGCGTTGGCCAGGATCAGGTTCAGCCGATAGGTGGGCGGGCGGGCGCGCTCGGCCGGTGTGATGCGCGGCTTGGCGCGGGTGACATCGAAGGCATGGACTTCCAGCGGCATGCCGGTGGTGCGCAGCGCGCGCAACAGGCTGCGCGCCGCCGTGCCAAGCCCGGACGTGGCGGCAAACGGGCCAAAGACGTTGACGCCGAAAGGCTTGGCCAGGACGCGGTGCGGGCGCGCCTGCCAATCTCGATACGGGGCAATGCCCGGTCCCACGCGCCCTTCCAGCCGGCCGTGATTGAGCCAATGCAGGCGTGCGGCTTCCGGGCTGGGGCCCAGCGCGGCAAGCACATCGGGGTAGAGCAGCAAGTAGGTTTCCGCATTGAACGCATCGATATCGCTCGGCACGCCGGGGTCGGGCGCGGCCATGCCCGCGTACCAGCCATCCTCGACAAGGCTGGGTCTGGCGCCGCGCAGCGTCTCGGCCCGGCCATGGTCGCGCCAATGCGCCGTGGCGTCACGCAATTGACCGCCGGCCAGGCGTTCCGCGATGTCGGGATTTAGCGCGACGTAGAGCGCTTCGTCGAAGAATGCGTCCGGGTCGGGATAGGCCAGCGCGGGCGCGGGCGTATAGGGAATGGCGCTGGCAGAGCCGGTGCGCAGCACGGCGGTTTCCGCGCGCGGGACGGGAGTGTCGAGGTCCGCGGGCGGCAGGATCGATCGTTGCATGTCCATCCGTCCGCCGCTGAAGGGAGAGGGACGGAGTGCCGCGGCGATTTCGGCCCGGCCGTAGGTCTCGTAATGCTCGAAGCCATTGCGGAAAGTGCCGGCGGCCACCGCATCCCGCACGTCCAGAAAGGCCTCTAGGTAGAGGAATTCCGGGAAACTGGACTCGTCGTATTCGGGCCTCGACATCTGCACCCCATCCGGCATACAACCCCCGCGAGAGTGATCCTGCCTTTCATAATCCAAAGATTGCGTTCTGCGCCAGAGGCTTGATACTGCCGTGTGATCAGGCCGCCACGGCAGGGCGTAGCGCGGCGGCGGCGGCACGCCAAGCGCCTCCTTATGCTCGCTGCGGTTGTGACAAATTCGCGTCTCACGGGGAAAATGTAACAAGCAGCCGTTGCGGCGCGGCGCGCGCAGGTTTTCGATGGGGCTATGACCAAGAAGTTGATGCCTCAACTGGCCCTTTCCACCGAACGACCCCAAAAACCCCGGTCTGTCAGGGCGGGAGCCCATCCGGCCAGCGGCGGAGACATCCAAGCCAAGGCCCAACCGATCCAGGAGCGGTCACGCGCCACCTACGAGGCGATCCTGGCCGCCGCGGCACGCCTGCTGGAGGAGGTGGGCATCGACAGCCTGTCCACCAACCTGATCTGCGCGCGCGCCAATCTGACGCCGCCGGCGCTCTACCGCTACTTTCCCAACAAATACGCGCTGCTGCGCGAGCTTGGCATAAGGCTGATGCAGGTGCAGGACCAGGTCGTCTATGACTGGATCGCCGGCGAGGGCCTGGATGCCGCCACGGTGGAGGAAGCACATCGCCAGGATTTCGAGGTCCAGAAGCGTGTTGTTGAAATCACGCGCGCCCAGCCAGCCGCCTTGTGGATTGCACGCGCAATGCGCGCCGTGCCGATGCTGCGCGAGGTGCGAACCCAGTCACGCGAGAAGGTGGCCCAGGCGGTTTTCCGCGCCTTGCGGCCGCGTTTCAAGGAGACGAGCGATGAGACCTTGTCTATCGCGGTGCGGCTGAATATCGAGTTGTGCTCGGCGGCCATCGAGATGATCATCGAGGAACCGGAGCAGGACGCGGACAAGATGATTGCGGAACTGAGCTGGATGATGGTGCGGTATTTTTCGCGGTTTAAGTAGAAAAGAAAGTCCTTCTTTTTTGGAAAAAAGAAGCAAAAAACTTTTGTTTGTTGCTTCAGGTTCTAAACGTTTTTTGGTCCTTTTTTCAAAAAAGGACTGCTTCCTTTCTCTTGGGGTTGGCATGATGACTCAGGACGAAGCCCGCGCCGGCCTGATGGCGGTGATGACGCGCATGCACGCCAGCGGGCTCAATCGGGGCACGTCCGGCAATGCGTCCATCCGCGTGGACGGCGGCATGATGATTACGCCCTCGGGCGTGGCGCCGGATGCGTTGCGGGCTGAGTCGATGGTGTTTGTGGGCGATGACGGCGTGGAGCCGCCGGGGCAGATGGTGCCGTCCAGCGAGTTTCGCATGCACCGGGCGATCCTGGCGCGGCGGGCTGAGGCGGGCGCGGTGGTGCATTGCCACTCGCGGCACGCGACAATCCTGGCGTGTTGCGGCAAGGCGATCGAGCCGATCCATTACATGGTGCTGGCGACGGGCGCGTCCCGTGTGCCGATTGCGCCTTTTGCCGTGTTTGGGACGGAGGCGCTGGCGGAGACGGTCATCGAAACGATGGGGCGGGGATTTGCGTGTTTGCTGGCGCATCATGGGCAGGTGGCAATCGGTCGGGATTGGCAATCCGCGTTGAGCGTGGCCGAGGAAGTGGAGGAGCAGGCGGCGGTGACCTTCGGAGCGCTGTTGCTTGGAGGAGCGCCGGTGTTGAGCGAGGCGCAGTTGGCGGCCACGGTGGCGCAGTTTGCGGCTTACGGACAGCGGAGAAACCGCTGAGGTCTGAGGTGCTGCGATGCGCAACGGTATTCCAAGTGTCGCCGAGCCTCAATACACATCAACGGCCAGCACGCTGCCCTGTTACGAAAGCAGTTTGTATTTTGCCAAGCCGGCCACTTTGTGCCTCGTTGATAATGGCAATGAACGCCGGATCAACCACGTTTACGTTTGATGGCATCACAACGGTCTCCGCACCGCCGTGACGCTCAACGGAGCCGAACTGAACGCCTTGTTGCTCGGCGAAGCCGCGGAGCCGTTCGATTGTCTCGGCGTTCCCGCTAAATGTAAGTCCGAGCAAGGGATAGGTTGGCCCTTCGGCTTGGGCGTGCGCCGGCGGCGGGGAAGGCGCATCAGCAACCATGATCTACACCTTCATGATATCCAACGCCGGCATTGCCAAAATTCGATAACCTGCATAGATGTGACGGGCGCGTTACAACAGCCGGGGAAGGGCACCGCTACCCTAGCCGTTGTGGTCAATCTTTCTAATATCACTGCGCAGCAGACATACCAAGGCGCCCCAGCAAGGCACGATCCCGCTCCGCGGCAGGATTGCCCGTCGTCAGCAGCCGCTCGCCATAAAAGATTGAGTTCGCACCGGCTATAAAGCACAAGGCCTGCGCCTCGTCGCTCATGCCCTGCCGTCCGGCAGACAGCCGCACATACGACGTCGGCATCGTCAGCCGCGCCGCTGCAATGACCCGCACGAAATCAATCGCATCGATCGGCGCGCTTTCGGCCAGCGGCGTCCCCTCCACGCGAACCAGCGCGTTGATGGGCACGCTTTCCGGATGCCGGGGCAAAGCCGCCAGCGCCGCGATCAATCCGGCCCGGTCCGCAACATCTTCCCCCATTCCGACAATGCCGCCGCAGCACACCGCAATCCCCGCCTCGCGCACATGCGCAAGCGTTTCCAGCCGGTCCTGATACACCCGCGTCGTGATCACCGACCCGTAATACTCCGGCGACGTATCCAGGTTGTGGTTGTAATAATCCAGCCCGGCTTCGGCCAACCGCCCCGCCTGCGCGCCGGTCAGCATCCCCAACGTCACGCAGCTCTCCAGCCCTAGCGCCCGCACACCCTCCACCATCGCGCAAACCGCGTCCAAATCCCGATCCTTCGGGCTGCGCCAGGCCGCCCCCATGCAAAATCGCGAGGCACCCGCATCCCGCGCCGCCCGCGCCTCGGTCAGCACCGCCTCCAAGCCCATCAGCTTGCTGGCGTCCAGGCCCGTCTCATAAGCCGCACTCTGCGGGCAGTAGGCGCAATCCTCCGGGCAGCCACCCGTCTTGATCGAAAGCAGGGTGCTGATCTGCACCCGCAGCGGGTCGTGATGGGCCCGATGCACCCCTTGGGCGCGAAACAGCAGCTCGGGGAACGGCAGCGCCATCAGTGCGGCCACCTCCTGCTGAGTCCAGTCGTGGCGGATCGGTGATATGGGCGGGATGGCGTTCATGCGGCCACAATAGTGGCGCCGCACGGCCGCGCCAAATTCGGCCGCGCCGCGACCATGGCTTGACGCTCCACCGCCTCGCTGCCGAGACTGCGCCCATGTCCCGCTTAGTCGCGCATTGCCAGCCGCTGAACGGCACGCATCCCGCCCCGCTCCCAATCGGCAGTACCGTTCCGGTGGCGGCATGATCACCGACGAGGACGTGACCCAGCTCTACCGCTGCCTGCTCGGCCGCGCGCCGGAAACGCTGGACACCATCGCGGCCTTTCGCACCTACTATCCGGATTTCGATCAAGGCCGGCTGGCCGTACTGACCTCTGATGAATTCTCGCGCGTGCTGCAAAGCCAAACCGGCCGCGTCACCGCCGAACTGACCCGCCGCTTCCTGCAACGTGCCGGCGGCGTGGCACTCCCCCTGCGCGAAACGCCGAGTGCACAGAGCCCGCGCGAGGCCATGCGCATGATGCTGCGCGCCCATGGCGCCGTGCGCCTGGCTGTTGTCGTAGGCCAAGGCAGCACGGATCTCGGTGACCTGTTGCCGCTGGAAAACGCCCAGGCGGCGGTGCTGCATATCTGCGCCGACCATCCCGCCTTCATCCCCCAAACCGCGCTGCTGCCCGCCGGCGGCACGCTGTTCCGCGTCGCCTTCGAACCCGGCGCGCTGATGGCGTTTCTTCAGCAAGCCGGCTTGCGCATCGATCTGCTGGCTGTGCTCGGCGCCCCGCCATCCTGGTGGGACGGCCTGCTGCCTTGCCTGGACGATCGCGCCATCCTGCTCGCCGGCGCCGATACGCCGCTGCCCGACTGGCCGGACCTGGAAGCGCCGCTGCATCTGCCTGGTGCAACCGTGCGCCACCGCGGCGGCTGGTTCCTGCCGGTCACCTACACGCCGCAGACCGAGGACGCGCCCGAAACCCCAATTGCGGGCCTGACAGTCGCGGCCATCGTCCGCAACGAGGAAGAGGCGGTGGTCAACATGCTGCAAAGCGCGGCACCCGTGGCCTCCGGCTTCGTCGTTCTGGACACGGGATCGATCGACGAGACGTTTGCGCGCGCCCAGGCCTTTCTGCAATCCACAGGCAAGCCCTATGCGCTGCAGAAGACGGCATCCGGCCGTTTCGACGTCATGCGCAACGCGGCGCTCGACCTCGTGCCGCAAACGGCCGAATGGGTGCTGATGCTGGATGCGGACGAAGAACTATGCGCCGAGGACCGCGCCGGCCTGCGCCGCGTGCTCGCCGGCGCCGAGCACGATGCCTACGCCCTGCCGCGTTATAATTATCACGGACAGGACAAAACCGGCCTGGTCTCCCCCTACCCCGATCGTCAGGTTCGCCTGCTTCGCTGTGCGGCCGGGCCGCGCTACGAAGGGGCGGTGCACGAAACCATTCGCAGCATGCCTGTTTTCCGTCTGCCGCTGGATGCCGGTGCGCTGGGGCATGATCGCGGCGGGCCGCATATTCATCAT
>CAXUNZ010000151.1:0-8261 GCA_964252525.1 uncultured Acetobacteraceae bacterium | reverse complement strand
GCCGCCCCGCCCAGCACCACGAAGATGATCAAGAACAGCGGCATGGTGTGCAGCCAGCGGTCCAGGCCCCAGCCGATGGCAATCGCCACGACCAGAGCTGCGAGCAGCTCCACCCCCACGCGCAAGCCAAAGCCGAGCGCGGATGCATCTGCCGCGGCCTTGGCCGGGACCTGGGCATCCAAGCCCGCCTTGCTGCTCGCCGCCGCCAGCCGTTCCTCAAAGGAAGGTTGGCTGGGGACGCCATTTTGCCCGATCATCGCCGCACCCGGTCTGCACCGGGGCCGGAGGGCGCGGGCTTGCTAGAGGCGGGGGGATGCGGTGTCAAGCAGACCTTGGCCATGGATCTCAGTGGCTCTCGGGCGGCGGCAGGATCTCCGGATGGGCCTGCTCCAATGGGACTTTCACCGTCACGCCAGGCACTTTGGGCGTTTGCGTATTGGCCATGTCCTGTTGGCTGGACCCGGGTAGATAGGCCTGGCCCAGCGGCGGGTAGTGGATGGAAAGATTTCCGGGGCTAACCGAGGCATCGGTGTTTGGCGCCGCGCGGGGCGGTCCTACATCCTCGTTGGGCATGGGCGCCGGCGCGGTGCCTGGCGAGCCGGCCTGCACCGGCGCCGGCGCGGCGGTGGGCGCGGCCGGTTCGGGCCGCAGATGCACCACGTGTCGGCGGCGATGGCGTGTGTGGTGGGGCTTGGGCATCTGATCCGGCATGGGCGGCACGGTCACCGCCTGGTCGGGCGGCGTGGTGGCCGGCGGCAATTCCTGCGCGCTCAGCAGACGCAATGGCGTTGCGAGCAGGCAGGCGGCCAGCACGAAGCGTGGTATTTTCATCGCAGCAAGCCCTTCTTGTGCCTGGGGTGGCGCATCCATATCCGCCAACGACACATTAAGCTGCTGCGTTCCGCGACGGTAGAGGCACACCAGACCCATGCACGCGCTCAGAACGCCCGACGAGAATTTCGCTGATCTGCCCGGCTACCCCTGGGCGCCGCATTACGTGGCCGATCTGCCCGGCTCGGGACCGTTGCGGATGCATTATCTCGACGAGGGGCCGGCCGACGCCCCCGTCGCGCTGTGTCTTCATGGCCAGCCGACATGGAGCTATCTCTATCGCAAGATGATCCCGGCCTTTCTGGACGCGGGCATGCGCGTGCTGGCGCCCGACATGTTCGGGTTCGGCCGCTCGGACAAGCCTGTCGAGGAGTCCGCCTATACGTTCGGTTTTCATCGCACCGCGCTGCTGGATTTCGTGCATCACCATGGCCTGCGCGATGCCACGCTTGTTTGCCAAGACTGGGGCGGGCTGCTGGGGCTGACTCTGCCGATTGCGCTGCCCGGCGCGTTTTCGCGCCTGCTGGTCATGAACACGGCCTTTGCCACCGGCGACACGCCGCTTGGGGAGGGCTTTCTCGCCTGGCGCGCCTACAACAACAGCCAAGCGGACATAGATGTGGCCGCGTTGATGCGCCGCGCCGTGCCCGCGCTTTCGGCGGGGGAGGCAGCGGCCTACGCGGCGCCTTTCCCCGATGCGCGCTATAAGGCCGGCGTGCGGCGCTTTCCCAATCTGGTGCCCGACCATCAGGACGCCGAGGGCGCGGCCTTGTCGCGGCAGGCGCGGGCGTGGTGGCAAACAAGCTGGCGAGGGCGGAGCTTCATGGCCATCGGCATGAAGGACCCGGTGCTCGGGCCTCCGGCGATGCGCGCGCTGGCGCGCGAACTCGGCGGGCTGCCGGCACCACTCGAATTGGCCGAGGCTGGCCATTTCGTACAGGAAGCCGGGGCGGTCATCGTGCAGGCCGCGTTGGCGGCTTTCGGCAAAGATGCAAATAAAGGCGGTGGGTCCGGGGAGAATGGCACATCTCCCCCGGCGGTTTTTGTTTCCGAGGGAAAATGACTTACGGCGTCGATCAATGCCGCGTGTGCGGCACGCGCATCACCCCCAAGGGACCTGAGGCGGCGGAGCAGCAGGAAAAAGCCAACCGCAATCCGCCGATGCCAGAAAAGGAGTGGCGTCGTCGGGGCTTCCTCACGGCACCAACACGGTCTCAGGTCTATTCCGATCCGGCCAATGGGTGCTGTGCCAGATGCGGCATGAAGCTGCTGCGCAAACATTCAAAATTTGGTGTTAGAACCGTTTCGATTGCCATCGTTTTCATCATTCTGAGCGCCATCTTCGCGTTTATCATCACGTATCTGCCGCATTGACACAGCCGAACCGAAGAGCGCGGATTGCGGCCAGCGGAACTCATGCGCTCAGGAATCGCAACTGATCTTCTTCCACCACCAGGCATGTCAGCGCCCCGCCGATCACCGCACCCGTATCTATTCCAATGCGTGTCTCCCGAACCTCCGGCGCCTTGGTGATCGTGTGGCCGTGCACGACGACCACGTCACGCGGCGCGCGGTCCGACAGGAACGGCTCCCTGATCCAAAGCAGGTCTTCGCGATTCTGCGACTTGAGCGACAGACCGGGCCGGATGCCGGCATGCACGAAGACGTAGGTCCCTTCCCGGTGCATCATGTCCAGACCGGCGAGCCAGGCGAGATGGGCGGGTGGGATCGCGGCACGCCAGTCTTGCGGGCGGCCATTCAGCGGGTTGGCCACGCCGTAGCTGTGCAGCGTCGCCTCACCGCCATTGTCCAACCATAGGCTGGCCGCGCGCCCGCCGGTGTTGAGCGCGGTCGCCATCATGGCCTCGTGATTGCCGCGCAAATCGACGCGGCGGTCGACCGGAGGGGCGACCGTTCCGCCGAGCAGCCAGAGCACGCCGGCACTGTCCGGACCACGATCGATGTAATCGCCGAGATGGACCAGCACGCTGTCCCGCACAGGATAGGCGGCAAGGTCCGCGGCGATGGCCCAGTGCAGCGCCACCAGCCGGTCCAGGCAGCCATGCACATCGCCCACGGCATAGACGCGCCGCCCGGCGGGCAGCCGGCCCGGTGCTGCTATCGGCGGAAGGGCGTGCGCCGAAGGGGACGCTAACTGGGGATCAACCATCATTGTCCACTCTAGAGGGGAAATGCGCGGAGATGAACCGGGTTGCGGCGCCGCCTTGCCGGAGCATGCCGCCGCTCGGGAGGCACGTGACACAACGGCATGACGCTGAACACGCAGGGTTCTGATCCCGCCCCACATTCCGCGCTCCATGGCTCGCCAGGCGTGCCCGAGGCACTGCCGGGCGGCTCGGGCGCCGAGCGGCAGTTGGCCGACGCGGTCGAGCGTGCGTTGCGCGCGCCCAAGGGCCGGCTGGCCATGGCGCTGCACCTCTCGCGCCTGAAGGGCGCTCAGCCGCGCGCCACCCACACGCGGATTGCCCTGGCGCTGATGATGGATACGGCCCAGCGCCTGGGCGGGCAGGTCTTTCCCTTGCGCAACACCGACCTGGTGCTGCTCTGTGCGGCCCCTGAGGAGGCGCGGCCCGGCAAGCCCTCGGCGGCGCCGCTGGGATTGCTGCAATCGCTCGAGCGATTGTTCGGCTACGATGCGCCGGACGCGGTGATGAGCACGATCTGGCGGCTCGATGAACAGAAGGAGGCGTTTTGCGACTACATCAGCCGGCGCCAGGCTGAACCCGCCGCGCCGGAGGCACGGGGAGAGGATGCCGTGCCATCGGCCAACCTGCCGGCGCTGATGACCCGGCTGGCGGGCATCGACCTGCGCCAGATCCTGATGCAGCAGACCGCGGTCTTGCTGCAGCCGGGCGAGGGCCTGCCGCTCGCCGCGCGCCTGTCGCCGCTCTACCGGGAAGTGCTGTTCGCCCCTGTGCCGCCGCAGGCCGCCGCGGGTGACGCCGCGCCGCTGGCCGACCCATTCATCCATCGCCACGTGGGCATGGGCCTGGATGCGCGGTTGCTGAACCACGTGGCCGAGGATTTGCGCGCCGGTGGCACGCTGAGCCGGCCGGGGCTGCTGCTGGGTGTGCCCATGCACCTGAACCTATCGCCGGAAGCCATCGTCTCGCCCGCCTTTGCGCGGCTAGCACAGGCGGCGCAGGCGCGAGGCGCGCGCTTTGGCATCGAGATGTCGGCGATGGATGCCGCGGCCGATCCGGCGCTGACTGCATTTGTCCGCGCGTTGCTGGCCCAGCTGGGCTTCGCGCTGGTGCTGGACGGCATCGACCATGCGGGACTGACCATGATCGATACGGCCGGCCTGGCGCCGGCCCTGGTCAAGCTGACCTGGTCCAGCCGGCTGGCCGAAGGGCCGCGCGCGCTGCTGGACCCGATCGATGCGGCGCTGGCGGCGATAGGGCCGGACCGCGTGGTGCTGCAGGAGACCGATGGCGAGGCAGCGCTGGCCTGGGCGCAGGGCCGTGGCATCACGCGTTTTCAGGGCGCGTATATCGATGCGGTGCAGGCCTCCTCCCGCATCGCTGTCTGCCACAGCGCGCGCGCCTGCACGCTGCGCCAGTGCACCGGCCGCGCGCAGTTGCTGGGGCTGGGGCCGCGCTCGGCCTGCGGCAATCCGGGCTTGCTGGACATGCCCAGCCATGCGCCGCCCATCCGGAATGCGGCGTGACCGCCACCGAGGCCCAGGCGGCGCGTGCGCTGCGTGACATCGTGCGCCAGACCCGGACTTCCGGCGTGTCTCGCCGCGCCGTGCTTCTGCACATGGACCGCATGCCGCCGGCAATCGCCAGGCCCCACCATCATCGCCTGGCGCGCGCCGCCCTTCTGGGACTGACCGAACGCGACCACGCGCAAAGCTTCGAACTCTCGCGCGGGCGGCTAGCGATCGTCTGGCGGCCGCGCGGGGGCGAGGAGATCGGGAGCGCCATGGCGGGGCTGGATGTGCTGCTGCGCGATCTGCCGCAAGGCAGTGCCGTGCCGCTGGGTCAGCTAATTTCGGTCTATGACCTGCCTGGCCATGCGGCCTGGCTGCTGGACGAACTGGCGGAGATGGAAGCCGGTGCGGCCCAGGCGGCCGATCCGGCGCTCGGGCTGGATGCGCCGCTGCTGATTCGCCTAGAGGAGAGCCTGGCTCAGGCCGATCTGGCGCCCTTGATTCGCGCGCGGCCGGTGATCGACATTGAGGGGGCAAGCCCGAAACTAGCCTGGGAGGAACGCACGATCGGCGTGGCCGAGATGGCCGCCTCGCTTTGCCCCGGGCGGCACTTGCAGGAGGCGACGTGGCTGTTCCGGCGCCTCTCACGCAGCATCGAGCGGCGGATGCTGGCCCTGCTGACCGCGCCGCGGGAACTGGCCGGCGCGCGGCCGTTCTCGCTGCTCATGTCGGTGTCCTCGATCCTCTCGGCGGCGTTTCTGGCCTTCGATGCGGCGCTGCCGGCCGGGTTGCGGGGCAAGATCGTGCTGCGGCTGGAGGAGGCGGACATCCTAGCCGATACGATGTCCTTCAGTTTCGCGCGCAATTATGCCGCCGCGAGAGGCTATAGACTGGCGCTGCGCGCGGAGGCGGGGCTGCTGGATGCGCGGGCGGCGGGGCTGGACTATGCCGAGATAGCGCTGAGCGAGGAGGTCGCGGCCGATCCGGCGCGCCTGCCCGACCGGGCGATGCTGGTGCTGGGCGGGGTGGATGACGCGGCGCAGATGGCATGGGCCAGGGCACACGGGTGTAGGCGCCTAAAGGGCGCAATCCTGAACTGAGGACGGGGGGGATGGCACATCCCCCCCCAGCCTTGCTTCCCTCTGCGCCGCGCGCCATGTCGCGCCCCATGAGCGCCTTCTTCGAAGAAAAAATCCTCTCGGTCCATCACTGGACCGACACGCTCTTCAGCTTCACCTGCACGCGCGACCCGACTTTCCGCTTCAAGAGCGGGCAATTCACGATGATCGGTCTGCGGCTGGACGAACGCCCGCTGCTGCGCGCCTACAGCATGGTCAGCGGACACTGGCAGGAGCATCTGGAGTTCCTGTCCATCAAGGTGCCGGACGGACCGTTGACGAGCCGGCTGCAGCACGTGGGTGTGGGGGACACCGTGCTGATCGGGCGCAAGCCGGTGGGCACGCTACTGCCCGAGACACTGCTGGCCGGCCGCAATTTATACATGATCGCAACGGGCACCGGCGTGGCGCCCTTCATGAGCCTGATCCGCGACCCCGAGACGTACGAGAAATTCGACCGCGTGGTGCTGGCGCATGGCTGCCGGCACGTGGCGGAACTGGCTTATGACGCGGAAATCACGGCGCTGTCGGCACATGAACTGCTGGGTGAATTCGCCGCTGATAAATTGCTCTATTATCCGACGGTGACGCGTGAGGCTTTCCGCCATCAGGGGCGGGTGACGGAATTGCTGTTTTCGGGGCAAATGCCGGGGGAGTTGGGGCTGCCGCCGGTGGATCGCACGGTGGACCGGGTGATGTTGTGCGGCAGCCCTGGACTCCTGGCGGATTATAATGCCTGGTTTGAGGCTGGGGGGTGGGTTGAGGGCAATAATACGGCGAGCGGGGAATATGTGATCGAAAAGGCTTTCGTGGAGAAGTGAGGGAAGGTGTTCTTTTCTGAAGAAAAGAACCAAAAGACTTCTTTCGGTTTGAGTTTGGCTTGAAGGTTATTTTCCATTGGTGGATTCCGGGGTAGACATTGACCGTTGCCCAATCCGGGTGCCCATCGTGCGTATGCGATCCGGATCGGCGGTGAGGAAGTTTCATGCTGCCGCGCACGCCTTCAGGTTGGCATCATAGTTGTTCCAAACGCGCGCGCATAATTTGTTGGCGCGCAGGTAAGCCCAAACGTTCTCGATAGGCGCCGCGCGTGACAGCCGCACGTCCGATCCCGCCTCGTTATAGCGGTTCACCCAGTCGCGCAGCGTTTGGCGGTCCTCCCAGCGTGTCGTGCGGCGTCCTGCCGCGATCCACTCTCGAGCACGATGGCAATGGCTAGTAAACGCCGCGCCTGATCAGGTTGCGGTTTCGGGACGCCAACGCGCGCAGCTCCGCAGGGCTGTGATCCTTGCGTGTGACCTTGACCGCTGCGCTCATCCTCGTCCTCCATGGCGCTAAGCGCCCAAGCAAGGGGAATGAGAGTTCGGTCAGCTTGGGAATCCGGGCCGAGAGTCAAAGACCGAGCGGGTTGGGATAATCGTCGAACAGCCTACTGGCGCCCTCACTGGAGAAATGGGACATGACGACACTTGAACAGCTGACTGCGATCGAACAGATCAAATCACTGAAAGCGCGGTATTTCCGCTTTGTCGATACGAAAGCGTGGGACGAGTTCGAAGCGCTTTTCACGCCCGACGCGCCGTTGCAGATCGCGGAAGCTCGGCCCGAACCTTTCACGCCGCGCGAGCTCACCGACCTGCTCCGCAATCATTACGGGCGTTGCGTGACCGTCCACCACGGCCATATGCCGGAAATCGAGTTACAAGGGCCGGACCATGCCAGCGCCATCTGGGCCATGAATGACCAGCGGTTCTTCGAATCCGACGACCCGAGTGCACCCTTCGCATCGGCGCTCGGCTCTGGCCATTATCACGAAACGTACGTGCGGATGACGGATTGGCGCATTGCCTCGCTGCGCCTCACCCGCCTGCGCCTGACAATTCAGCCGCTGCCGCACGGCGGATGACTATCATGTCATCGCGTATCCGCCGTCAACGTGCATAGCGACACCGGTGACGAACGACGCTGCATCGCTGAGCAGCCATAATGCCGCCGCAGCAATCTCCTCCGGCTCCGCGACACGTCCGTTGGGCTGCACCTCCGCGGCCCAATCGGTCAGGCCGGGATTGCGAGCAAAGCTCTCCTCCATCATTTTGGTCCGCGTCACGCCCGGCAACACCGCGTTGACGCGAATGCCCGCCCGCGCATAGTCCAGCGCCGCTGCCTTTGTCAGCCCGATCACCGCGTGCTTGGTGGCGATATAGTCAGCCGCGTTGGGAATGGCGAGCACCCCTGCATTCGAAGCGGTATTGACGATTGCGCCGCCGGCAGCGCCCATGGCGGCGATTTCGTGTTTGAGGCACCAGAAGGTGCCCATCAGATTGACAGCGACCGCGCGCTGCATCGCTTCGTTCGGCAGGTCGGCGAGCGCGCTCGAGACATGCGTGTGGCTGAAGCTTGGCACGCCCGCATTGTTGAATGCGCCGTCGATACGGCCGAACGCGGACACTGCGCCCTCGACCAGCGCACGAATTTCGGCTTCGTCACCTATATCGCAGCGCACGAACCGCGCCTGGCCGCCGGACGCGGCGATATCAGCCAGTATCGCTTCGCCAGCCGCCTGGTCTATGTCCGCCATCGTAATCCGCGCGCCGTCCGCGGCGGCCATGCGGGCGGCGGCGGCGCCGATGCCGGAG
>CAXUNZ010000150.1:0-8265 GCA_964252525.1 uncultured Acetobacteraceae bacterium | reverse complement strand
GGACCAGTGGAACCGCCGCCTGGACCATCGTTCTTGGCGCCGGCGAAATCCTCGCGCCTGGCGTATGCGCGCGGTTTGCCCGGGCGGCACGGTTTTGCCCGGAGGCGGAGCTGCTGACAGCCGATTGCGATCGCCTGGATGCACGCGGCGCGCGCTGCAATCCACTGTTCAAACCGGGGCCGGATACGCTGCTGCCGCTCGCCTCCCTCTCTGCCCAGGGCGCGCTTGCGGTGCGCACGCATCATTGTTCCATGGCGCTTCCGCCGCACGCACCTGCCGCGCGCGCCACGCTGCTGCGCGCGGCCATCGGCCGGATCGCGCATGTCCCAGGCATAGCCAGTCATGTTCCTGACAACCAAGTACAGGGCGCGACGAGGTGCGTCATGGCCGCACCAGACCGCTTGCCGCCTTCAGTCACCATCATGGTGCCGAGCGCCATGCGCTCAGCGCACGTTGTACGTTGCTTGCGCCAGGTCGTCGAAGGCACAGCCTATGGAAACTTTGCCGTCAGGCTGGTGCTTGCCGTCCCCGTGCAGGCGGAAGCATCATTGTGCACGCAGCTCTCCCAGCTACCCCATATTTCCATATTGCCTGTTGATACTGGTCCCTTCAACTTCGCGCGAGTGAATAACGAAGCGGTTCGCCACTGCCGGTCGGACCTCTTGTTGCTGATGAACGACGATGTAGCGCCCATCGAACCGCACTGGCTGAGTGCGATGGTCGCGCACATGGATGATCCGCGCGTTGGGATTGTCGGCGCACGTCTGCTCTACGGCAACAATACCGTGCAGCATGAAGGCGTGATCATGGGCCTTGGCAATCTCTGCGAACATGCGGGGCGCCTGGCCGATGCGCACCGACCAGGTGCGCATGGTATCGGCCTGCTGGATCGGGAGGTTTCCGCGGTCACAGCAGCCTGTCTGCTGATTCGCACCGGGCTATGGCGCGCCTTGGGCGGCATGGACGAGGCCTATGCCATTGCACTAAACGACGTCGATTTGTGCCTGCGCGCGCGTGAGGCCGGGTGGCGCGTAGTCTACTGTGCAGGTGCCGTTCTGCATCATTATGAATCGCTCTCCCTGGGGCGGCATTATGGCGGCGCCCGTGCGGCCCTGGAGTCTGTCGAAGTGCGGCGGCTGAGGGCCCGTTTTGCCGGCGTGATCGCGGCTGATCCGTTCTATAGTCCGCTCGCCTCGCTTCAGCCCGGGCGGGAATGGCAGCCGGCCTTTCCGCCGCGGAGCCATCCCGCAGCACTTGGCGCGCCAAAGTTGCCAGTTGGCAACTGAGTAATCCCGCACACGGGTGTTGCGGTTGAGTGCGGGAGGCGCTATTGCACCCGCGAAAGGTGCGCGCCCGAGTCGGCATCGTTCATCCAGCAACGCGTGCCGTGCCGCGCAGGGGTACGGATCAGAAGGACATAGCGTATGAGCAAGGCTTTCATTGCCGGCGTAATTCAGGACACGACCAACTGCACGGGCGTTGCGGCCAATGCCGCGGCGGGCACGCTGATCGATGCGATCGTCATGGAGCTGAAGAAGGAGGGCGGGTTCACGCTGCCGTCTTTCGGCACGTTCACGGTCAAGAAGACCAAGGCGCGCAAGGCAATGAATCCGCGGACGGGCGAACCGGTGAAGGTCAAGGCAGGCAAGACAGTTCGTTTTAAGGCAAGTCCAAACCTCAAAAAGGCAGTTTAAGGCGCCCTGGGGGAGGGCACCGTGCCGGCCCCCACAATTGACGGATGGGCTAAGGGGCAGGCGCTGCTCCCCAGCCTTTTCTAATGCGCCTTGATAAAATCCTTTATTCGCGGAGCAATCTCCGCCCGGAACCGGCTGCCATTGAACAGCCCGTAATGCCCCACCCCGGCCTGCTCGTGATGCAGCTTCATCGCCTCGGGCAGATTGCTGCACAGCGCATGCGCCGCCCGCGTCTGGCCCAATCCTGAAATATCGTCCCGCTCGCCCTCAATCGTCATCAGCGCCGTGCGCGTGATGGCCGCGCAATCCACCCTCTGCCCAAAGCTGACCATCAAGCCGCGCGGCAGCAGATGTTCCTGGAACACCGTAGCAATCGTCTGCAGATAATAGGACGCCGGCATGTCCATGACGGCTTTGTATTCCTTGTAGAAATCCCGCTTGGACGCCAGCGACTCGCCATCGCCTTCCACCAAATGCATGAACATCTGCCAATGCGCTTCCATGTGCTTGTCCAGGTTCATCGCCATGAAGCCTGCCAGTTGCAGAAAGCCGGGATAGACGCGCCGCAGGAAACCGGCGCAGCCGAACGGCACGCTGTGAATGACGTTGTTGCGGAACCAGGCGAGATCATGCTTTTTGGCGAATGCGTTGACTTCTGTCGGTGCGCAGCGCGTGTCGATCGGGCCGCCGATCAGCGTTACACTGGCGGGGCAGGCAGGGTCATTGGCGGCATTCATCAGCGCGGTCGCGGCCAGAACGGGTACGGCCGGCTGGCAAACGGCGATCACGTGCAGGTTCGGGCCGAGCAGACGCATGTAATCGGTCACGTGCGCGATATAGTCGTCCAGATCGAAATCCGGGGCAGAGGCCGGAACGTCCCGCGCATTGCGCCAGTCGGTGATATAGACGTCATGGTCGGGCAGGAACGCTTCGACAGTGCCACGCAGAAGCGTTGCGTAGTGGCCTGACAGGGGCGCGACGATCAGCACGCGCGGATCGGACGGACGCTCGGTGGCGCGGCGGAAGCGCAGCAGGTCGCACCAGGTGCGCCGGTCGAACACCTCCTCGACGATGGCGACGTCCTGTCCATCTATCACCGTACTGACATGACCGAATGCCGGTTTGCCGAAGGTTTGCGTATTGTGTTCGAAATGGTCCAGCGTGGCTGCGGTCAGGTGACCCAATGGCGTATCCCGCAGAGGATTGCAGGGCATGTCTAGGATGGACAGCGCGCTGCTCGCCAGCAGACGCATCGGCGCCAAGCTTGCCCGTTGCAACTCGAAAACCTGGTACAGCATGGGCAAGGTCCTTAGTCGCGTCTTGAAGCAATGATCAACAGTGGCGATGCCCGGGGTGTTTGGGTCCCTCGTTCAAGGCATAGCAGACCCGCGAAAGTCAGAACAGGTCGGCCGGTTGCTCGGCCGGTGCAATTGCGCCCGCGCCGCGCCTCTGCTTAAGACACGCCCAAACCGTTCATCCATCAACGTTTGCCATTTAGCATCAGTGTCTTAGCATCACGTGAAGACCGCCAAGGAGACCTTCCATGAACGACGCCCCCGCCGCGGCCAGCACGCCCAAGCCCAAGAAGTCGGTCGCACTTTCCGGCGTCGCTGCGGGAAATACGGCACTATGCTCCGTCGGGCGGACAGGGAATGATCTGCATTACCGCGGCTATGACATCCTTGACGTCGCCGAAACCTGCACCTTCGAGGAAGTCGCCCACCTCCTTGTCCATGGCACGCTGCCGAACCAGGCCGAGCTGACCGCCTACAAAACCAGGCTCGTCAGCCTACGCGGCGTACCGAGCGCCGTGCTCGACGTTCTGGAAGCCCTGCCGGCGGCTACCCATCCGATGGATGTCATGCGCACCGCGGTGTCAGCCCTGGGTTGTGCATTGCCGGAAAAGGACGACCACAATGCTGCTGGCGCACGGGAAATCGCCGACAGGCTCATGGCTTCGCTTGGCTCGATGCTGCTCTACTGGTTCCACTTCTCGCAAAACGGCCGGCGCATCGACATTGAAACCGATGACGACAGCATAGGTGGCCATTTTCTCAACCTGCTGCACGGACGCCCTGCGCCGCCCGAATGGGTGCGCGCCATGGATACCTCGCTGATCCTGTACGCCGAACACGAATTCAACGCTTCCACTTTTGCCGCGCGCGTTGTGGCAGGCACGGGTTCGGACATGTACTCGGCCATCACCGCCGGCATCGGTGCGCTGCGCGGGCCAAAGCATGGCGGCGCCAATGAAGTCGCTCTTGAAATCCAGAAGCGCTACGCAACGCCCGATGAGGCGGAGGCCGACATTCGCGCGCGCGTCGAGAAAAAAGAGGTGGTGATCGGGTTCGGCCATCCCGTCTATACGATCGGCGATCCGCGCAACAAGGTCATCAAGGAAGTGGCGCGCCGCCTCTCGGAACGCGCGGGCAACACACGCATGTTCGACATCGCCGCGCGCCTGGAAAGCGTCATGTGGGACGCCAAGAAGATGTTCCCAAATCTCGACTGGTTCAGCGCGGTCAGCTACCACATGATGGGTGTGCCAACGGCGATGTTCACGCCGCTCTTCGTGATTGCGCGCACCAGCGGCTGGGGCGCGCATGTCATCGAACAGCGCATCGACAACAAGATCATCCGTCCGTCGGCCAATTACACCGGCCCCGAGGACCTTGCATTCGTGCCGCTCGCGGACCGTCCCTGATGGCCGGCATGCGCGTGGGCGTGGTGCCGGTCACGCCGTTTTCGCAAAACTGCACGCTGATTTGGGACGAGGACACGCGGCAGGCGGTCGTCATCGATCCCGGCGGCGATGTGGACAAGATTGGGGCGGCGATTGCTAAGGATAGGCTGGACGTGCGCGCGATCTGGCTGACACATGGCCATCTGGATCACGCCGGCGGCGTCAATGAATTGCGCGCGGCACTTGGTGAGGCAATCGAGGTCATCGGCCCCGATGAACGCGATGAGCCGCTTCTCGCCAGCCTCGCGGAACAGGGCGCGCATTTCGGCCTGCGCAACCTGCAGAACGTGACGCCGGATCGCTTTCTAAGCGAGGGGGAAAGCGTCAGTGTCGGCCCGCATGTTTTCGATGTGTTGCACTGCCCGGGCCACACGCCCGGCCACATCGTCTTCGTCAACCACGCGCTGAAGTTCGCGCAGGTGGGCGACGTGCTTTTCCAAGGATCGGTCGGCCGTACGGACTTTCCTTATGGCGATCATGCCGCGCTGATCGATGCGATCCGCACGAAGCTGCTGGTGCTGGGCGACGATTATCGTTTTGTCTGCGGGCACGGCCCGCGCAGCACCATCGGCGCCGAGCGGCGGAGCAATCCGTTCATTCAGTAAGTATGTTCTTTCTTGAAAGAAAGAACCAAAGAACTTTTGTCTTTTAGCTGAACGAATAAAGGTTTTTTGGTCCTTTTTCAAAAAGGGACTGCTTTCTTCCTTAAGGTCATTCCTCCCGTGCAATCCGTCCGAGGCACCCGCGACATCCTAGGCGAAGACCAACGCCGCCACGCTCACGTCATCGCCACCGCGCGCGCTATCGCGGCGCTCTATGGCGCCGATGAATGGACCACGCCTGTTTTCGAAAACACCACCGTCTTCGCCCGCACGCTCGGTGACACGTCGGACGTGGTCACCAAGGAGATGTACACCTTCACCGATCGAGGCGGGGACAGCCTGACCCTTCGGCCGGAAAATACCGCCGGCATTTGCCGCGCGCTGGTCAGCAATGGTCTCACCCAATCGCTACCACAGAAGGTTTTCTACGCCGGCCCCATGTTCCGCTACGAGCGCCCGCAGAAAGGCCGCTACCGTCAATTCCATCAGATCGGAGCCGAGCTCATCGGCCCATCCGAACCTCTGGCCGATGCGGAGGTGATCGCGCTCGGCTGGCACATTCTCACCGCGCTCGGCATTGCAGAACATGTCGTGCTGGAGCTGAACACGCTGGGTGATGCCGACAGCCGCAGCGCCTATCGCGATGCGCTCGTTGCCTATTTCGGTGAACATGCCGACGCGCTCTCCGCCGACAGCCGAGAACGCCTCGGCCGCAATCCGCTGCGCATTCTGGACAGCAAGGACGAGGCGGATCGCGCGCTGATCGCCGCCGCACCCACCATCGCACGCTATCTCACGCCTGACGCCGCGCGCTTCTATGAAGGCGTCCAAACAAACCTTTCGCGCATGGCCGTGCCCTTCCGCGAAAACCCGCGCATCGTGCGGGGCCTCGACTACTACAATCACACCGCCTTTGAATTCGTCACCTCCGCGCTCGGCACGCAGGGCACGGTCATGGGCGGCGGTCGCTATGACGGCCTGATTGCGCAAATGGGCGGCCCGCACACGCCTGCGGTCGGTTGGGCCGCGGGCGTGGAGCGCCTGGCCATGCTGCTGACCATCGCCCCATCCCTGGCCGCGCCGATCGCCATCATCCCCGTGGGCGGGATGGCCGAAGCCGCCGCTCCTGCCATCTTGCAATCGCTGCGCCACGCCGGGCTGCGCGCGGAAATGGCCTATCGCGGCAACATGAAGCGCCGTCTGGAACGTGCCAACAAAATCGCCGCCCGCGCCGCCGTGATCCTGGGCGAGGACGAACTTTCGCGCGGCGTCGCCGCAGTTAAGGATCTGACCACCGGCAAGCAAACCGAAATTCCGCTCGATCAACTCGCGGCGCATCTTTCCCCATGATGGATGCCAAATTCGACCGGATCGTCTCGCGCGCCGAGGAATTGCGCGCCGAACTCAGCGGCGGCCTCAACGGTGAGGCTTTTACCCGCGCCAGCAAGGAACTTTCCGAACTCGAACCCGTCGTCGCGCGCATCGAGGAGCTGCGCGCCACCGAAACCGCAGCCGCTGGAGCCGAATCCCTCCTCGCCGACCCCGAAATGCGAGACCTTGCCGAAGAGGAGCTCCGAGATCTGCGCACCCGCCTGCCTGCCTTGCAGCACGAAATCCGCGTGTCCCTTCTGCCGCGCGACGAAGCCGATGAACGCAGCGCCATCCTGGAAATCCGGCCCGCCGCCGGCGGCGACGAAGCGGGCCTCTTTGCCGCTGAACTCTTCGCCGCTTACCAGAAATACGCGGCCACGAAAGGCTGGCGCTTCGAAGTCGCCGAACTCAGCGAAAACGAACTCGGCGGCCTAAAAGAAGGCATCGCCGAAATCACCGGCAAAAACGTCTTTGCTCGCTTTAAATACGAATCCGGCGTGCATCGTGTCCAGCGCGTCCCCACCACCGAAACGCAGGGCCGCATTCACACCTCGACAGTCACTGTCGCTGTCCTGCCCGAGGCGGAGGAAGTAGACGTGCAGATCAACGATGCGGATCTGCGCATCGACATCTACCGCGCCTCAGGCGCCGGCGGCCAGCACGTCAACAAGACAGATTCCGCCGTGCGCATCACGCACATTCCCACCGGCACGGTGGTCGCCATGCAGGAGGAACGCAGCCAGCACAAGAACCGCGCCAAGGCGATGAAGATTTTGCGCAGCCGCATCTACGAAAGCCAGCGCGCCAGCCTGCATGCCACCCGCGCCGCCGACCGCAAATCCCAGGTCGGCACCGGCGATCGCAGCGAGCGCATCCGCACCTACAACTTCCCGCAAGGCCGCGTGTCGGATCACCGCATCAACCTGACGCTCTACAAGATCGATCGCGTCATGGGCGGCGAGTTTGACGAGTTTGTCGATGCGCTCACGGCGGAAGATCAGGCGGCGCGGCTGGCGGCCGAAGGGTAGGTCTTCTTTCTTGAAAGAAAGAAGCAAAGAACTTTTCAAATTTGCCTGTCAGCTAACCGGCAGGCTGCATGCATCCGTGTGCCGCGCGCCGGGCGGCATTTGCGAGTTTGACTGCGAATCCGCAAGATAGAACATGGTGAAATCATTTGCCGCCAGGGCGCGGAAGGTATGCCCCGCCACCTCGCTCAGCGTGGCACCGCCATCCACCACGCGCTGCACCGGCTGCCCATCCGGCAGCGCCACGGTAATCCGCCCGCACAGCGCATAATCATACGGCCCCTTCGCCGGCGCCACCACATCCGCCACGCTATAAGCGTGCGAGTGGTCCAGCTTGAAATGCGCCACCTGCACGCCGTTCAAAAAGATCACCGTATCCTCGCTGATCTCCTGCGGATCGGTCTCATCGATCACCTGAAAATGCACGGTGCCGCCCGGCGCCGCAAAGGCCGGCAAGGCGGTCAGCACGATTAAACAAAACGCTTTCATCCGCATCGCGCCCCCATCTTGCCACCACCCGTGCCCTCTGGTGCAACCCCGATATGCACACCGCCGAGGCGCTCGCCCATGCCACCGCTTGCCTGCGCCAGGCCGGCCTGGAAAACCCCGCCCGCGAGGCAAGGTTGCTCCTCGCTCACCTGCTCGCAATTCCTACCAGCACCCTTCTTCCCAGCAGCCCTTACACCATAGACCAACCTACGCTGGACGCCCTGCTCGCCCGCCGCACCGCCCGCGAACCGCTTGCCTACATCACCGGCAGCCGCGGCTTCTGGTCCCTCGACCTCGCCGTCTCCCCCGCCACCCTGATCCCTCGGCCTGACAGCGAAACC
>CAXUNZ010000149.1:0-8363 GCA_964252525.1 uncultured Acetobacteraceae bacterium | reverse complement strand
GCGCCTGGTCAGCGCCTCGCCCGACCGGGAGGCGCGGGCGCGCCTTATCACTCTGCCGGCCGCCTGGGAGGATGCGGCGGCCGAGGCGCTGGCCGCGCTCTGCCCCGGCGAAGGGCCCGCTTCGCTCGCCGCCGCGGCCGCCATCTGGCTCGGCGTCATCGCCCAACGCGCGCGCCAGGCCGGCGCGGGCGGTGATATCGTCCTCGCTTTGCACGGGCTGCTGCGGCGGCGCCAGGCAGCGCCGTTATCTGGCGTCTGGCAAGGCATGGGCGAAACGGCGGGCTACGTGCTGAACCTGGGTGCGTTCCATGATCCGGCGCGCGGTTTCGATCTGCCGCTCTATGCCGAGGCTTGCCGCAACGCCGCGCGCGCCTGCCGTCTGCTTGGACCGGACGCACCCAGCTGCACGCTGGCCTTGACCGGCCTGGACGATCTGCTCGCCTCTCTTGGGCTGAATTACGCCAGCCGCCTCGCGCGTGACACGGCGGCGTGCCTGGCCGCTCTGTTGCGCGCGGAGGCTTCCCTGGCGCTGGAAAGCGACCAGCGCGACCTGCTGGCCGCCGGTCCAGATTTTCCTGAACCCCCCACGCGCGCCGCCATCTTCGGCCTGGCCGAGGCGGCGCGCAGCGCACGTGCCCGCGTCAGCGTGACACCCGGCGCGCTCGCCTGCACCGGCGTCTTCGCGCCCGATCCGGCCGAGGCGCTGCTGGGTGTGGAGACCTGCGGCATCGCCCCCGCCTTTGCGCCCGTGCGCGCGGGCCATCTGAGCCGGGCCGCGCAGGATCGGCTGGCCGCAAGCGGGCTATCGCCCGAGGCGGCGCTGGTCGCCTCCTTGCAGGGCGATGATCCGCTGCCCGTGGCGCCGGGCGAGGCACATGGCGCCATGCACGATGCCATCGCCCCTTATCTGCATGTCATGCCGCCGCGGCCCGTGGCGCTGCCCGCCGCCGCACCCGCTTCCGCCCCCCGCCTCTCCCGGGCGCGTCCGCTGCCGAGGCGCCATACGGGGATCGTGCAGAAAGCCTCTATCGCCGGCCGCCGCGTCTTCCTGCGCACGGGCGAATACGATGACGGCAATTTGGGCGAGATCACCATCACCCTGCCGCGCGAGGGTGCGGCCTTCCGTGGCCTGATGGAGTGCTTCGCGCAGGCGGTCAGCATCGGTCTGCAGCACGGCGTTCGGCTGGAAAGTTTTGTCGACGCGTTCGCCTTGAGTGAATTCGGCCCGGCCGGCGCCGTGGAGGGCGATCCGGCCGTGCGCCAGGCAACGTCGTTGCTGGATTACGTGTTTCGGACCCTCTCGGTGAACTACCTGGGGCGCCATCTGCCCGAGCCGGAGCTCTCGACCGAGGCGGAACTGGCGCAGGATAATCAGGCGCCGCTTCTGCCGCTGAATTTGCCTCGAGGTGCCTCGCCAAGGATGCGCCGGCGGGCGTTGCGGGTGGTGGCCTGAGCGGGCTCGGCTGGAGGTTGCCTGCGGTGTCGCGTGGGACGGCTTGCGCCTGACCCCCGGCCCAGGCCAGCATCCGCGGCCATAACGGCCCAGGAGATTGTCTTGCCTGATCGCATCGAGGCGCGCCTCGCCGAACTCGGGGTCGTGCTGCCGCAGATACAGCCGCCTGTCGCCAATTACGTTCCCTTCGTTACCATCGGGGGGATGGTTCACATCTCCGGTCAATTGCCGATGGAAGACGGCGCGCCGATTGTCCGCGGCAAGCTTGGCGCCGACGTGGCGCTCGAGCAGGGGCAGCGCGCTGCCCGGCAATGCCTGCTCAATATCCTAGCCCATCTTCAAACAGCCTGCGGCGGCGATCTGGATCGCGTGCTGCGCCTGGTCCGACTGGGCGGCTTCGTCGCCTGCACGCCGGCCTTTACCCAGCACCCCGCGGTGATCAATGGCGCGTCCGACCTTGCCGTGGAGATATTCGGCGAGGCCGGACGGCACGCGCGCGCCGCGGTGGGCGTTGCGTCCTTGCCGCTGGACGCGGCCGTGGAGATCGACGCCATCGTTCACATCGCGCCATGACATTGCCGCGCATCCTTCTTGCCGCAATCGTCTGCGCCGCGGCGGGGGCGCACGCCCAGGCGCCCTCTTTGCCCAGCGAACTGGCCAACGACTTCACCCCGAGCGTGGACAGCTTCGACTACGTCAAGCGCGTGGCCATGATCCCGATGCGCGACGGCGTGAAACTCTATACCGTGATCCTGGTGCCGCGCCATGCGCATCGCGCGCCGATCCTGCTGACGCGCACGCCCTACGGGGCGGAGGATCGCATCGCCAAACATCCCAGCGCGCATCTCGGCACGCTGATCGGCGATGGCGATGTTGCCGACGATCTGATGGTTAGCGGCGATTATATTCGTGTGTTCCAGGATGTTCGCGGCAAGCACGGTTCGCAGGGCGATTACGTCATGACACGCCCGCTGGTGGGACCTCTGAATCCGACGCAGGTCGATCACGCGACGGACACGTACGACACGATCGACTGGCTGGTGAAGAACACGCCCGAGAGCAATGGGCGCGTCGGTATGCTCGGCATTTCCTATGACGGTTTCACCACGCTAATGGGGCTGGTGCATCCGCATCCCGCCCTGCGCGCGGCCGTGCCGATCAATCCCATGGTCGATGGCTGGATGGGCGATGATTGGTTCCACAACGGCGCATTTCGGCAGGACAGCCTGAAATACGCCTACGACCAGGAGGCGACGCGGGAAAGCTCGGCCACGTGGTGGTCCGATCATTATGACGATTATCAAGCTTGGCTGGACGCGGGCAACGCCTCCGCGATGGCGCATCTGCATGGTGCGGACAAGGTTGGTTTCACGCAAAAGCTGTTCGCCCATCCGGCCTATGATGCGTTCTGGCAGGGCCAGGCGATGGACAAGATTCTGGGCGCGCAGCCCGTGGTGGTGCCGGTCATGCTGGTGCACAGCCTGTGGGACCAGGAGGATATTTACGGCGCGGTGCATGTTTTTGCGGCCCTGCGCCCGCATGATGCGGCGGGCGATAAGGTCTTCATGGTCATAGGGCCGTGGTTTCATCACCAGCAGAGGCTGGATGGCAGTTCGATCGGGCCCTTGAAGTTTGGCGCGGATACGGCGGCATTCTTCCGCGCGCAATTGCTGCGGCCGTTCTTCGATCATTTCCTCAAGGATGGCGCGCCGCCGACGCGGATTTTTCCCGTCGTCGCCTATGAGACGGGGCGCAACCGGTGGCTGCCTCTGCCGGGTTGGCCGGCGGGTTGTCCGTCAGGCCCGTGTCCGATCACGCCACAAAAACTCTATCTGCAATCGGGCGCGTTGGGGTTTGCCGCGCCTGGCGATGCGCAGCCGGGTTATTCGGCCTATGTGTCCGATCCCGCCAAGCCGGTGCCGTTTTTGCCTCGGCCCGTGCATCTGTCCGGCAATGCCGGCGAGGCGGCGTGGCAAACCTGGCTTGTCAGCGATCAGCGGCCGGCCGCCAGCCGCACGGATGTGCTGACCTATACGAGCGCCGTGCTGACTGCGCCGGTCAAGATTGCCGGCGAGCCGAGCGTGCATCTAAACGCGAGCACCAGCGGCACGGATGGCGATTTCGTCGTCAAGCTGATCGATGTGTTTCCGGAGGAGGTCGGACGGCAGCCGGAACTCGGCGGCTATCAGCTGATGGTGTCGGGCGATATTTTCCGCGGGCGCTACCGTGGCGGGTTCGACCACGCGGCGGCGATCCCGGCGGGGCAGAAGGAGGTGTACGGGTTTCATCTGCCGGACGCGAACCACGTGTTCCTGCCGGGGCACAGGATCATGGTGCAGGTGCAATCGAGCTGGTTTCCAGTGTATGACCGAAATCCGCAGAGTTTTGTGGACAACATCTTTTTTGCCAGGCCAGGGGATTACAGGGCGGCGGAAATACATGTGTTCGATGCGGGGGCGGATGCGAGTTACTTGGAGTTGCCGGTGGTGAAGCTGCCGTAGAGGCTGAATGAGGATTTCTCCACTTCAGGGCAAAGTCGTCTGATATCAGTTCAAGGTCCGGATTTCGCTTGGTGATGGGGGCAGGTCCGGGTTAAACCGGTCCAATGTCGCCAGCCGAACGCGAAAGTCGCGATCGGTAATGTGGCCCTGCTGTTGCAGCCAGAGTAGGGCAGCTCGCGTTCTCGGCGCCATTGCGTCGAGCTTGTCATATTGACTGAGAAAGGCGCGATTTCGGCGGCTGTCAATTTCGCGCAGCAAGTCACTCGTCTTCTTGTCCCGCAATATCTGCAGAGGACCCATTTTGGTCGTAAATTGGATCAGCTCGATCGCCGCAAGGCGTTGGGCCACCAGTGTCGATGCAACCCAAGCGATGCTCACCGCCCAGCCAAGCGCGGGCATGGTCTGTGCAGGCGCCCAGGTCACCACCGCTATCAGTAATCCAGTGAAAAAGACGGCTCGAGTGACGCGCCGATTTGGAATGGTAATTGTCGTGGAATCATGTGGAATCTCCGTATAGGAAATGCGGTAGGAAATGCTGCTACCAGTGCCATTTGCGATTTGAGTGAAACCGAGATCGGCGTCGGCAAAGTCAAAGCGCCTTACCAGGCCGCGCATCAAGGATGCTTGCTCGATTACCATTGCTCACCTTCAGGCAAGTCGGGATAAGTTGAGTGACAATTAGGCGGATCGAGACCTTAGGAGTGGCGTCGACCGACTTGCCCGATTGGAATCGGGCTCTGCAACCTCTTGCCTCGCTCTCCGCCGCGAAGCACTCTGCTCTACCCTCCGGGAGTGTTCCTTTGCAACAATTTTCGAGCCTAAGGGCTGCGCTGGTGCTTGCCATCGGCCTTGGCAACTCGCTGGTCGCCGGGGCGCAAACCACGCCGCCAGGCTACCTGCCGTCCGAAACCCCCACCAACTTCACCCCCCGCACCGCCGCCTTCGACTACGAACGCCGCGCGGTGATGATCCCCATGCGGGACGGCACCAAGCTCCACACAATCATCCTCATTCCCCGCGGCGCGTCCCACGCGCCCATGCTGCTGACGCGCACGCCGTATAACGCGGATGAGCTCACCAGCTACGGCGCCTCCGCCCGCCTGATCGGCGCGCTGGACGGCTACGACAATGCCGATGACGCCATCGTCGCCGCCGGCTATATCCGCGTCGTGCAAGACGTGCGCGGCAAATACCATTCCGAGGGCGATTACGTCATGAACCGCCCGCCGGTCGGCCCGCTGAATCCGACCAAGGTCGATGACGCCACCGATTGCTACGACACGATCGATTGGCTGGTGAAAAACGTTCCGCAGAGCAATGGCCGCGTCGGCACCATAGGCATTTCCTACGATGGCTGGACGGTGCTGATGAGCCTGATCCACCCGCACCCCGCGCTGCGCGTCGCCGTGCCGATGAATCCCATGGTCGATGGCTGGATCGGCGACGATTGGTTCCATCGCGGCGCCTTCCGCCAGCTCGGCAGCGTCAATTACATCTACGAACAGGAAGCCACGCGGGCGAACGACAAAAAATTCTGGACCGATCACTACGACGATTACGACGCGTTCCTCGATGCCGGGCCCGGCGATGCGCTGGCCGCCTCCCGCGGCGTGGCGCAAATGGGCTTTTACGCCAAAATCCGCCAGCACCCCGCCTATGATCCCTTCTGGCAACAGCAGGCCGTGGACAAATTGCTCGCCGGCCAGAAACTCACCGTACCTACGATGCTGGTTCACAGCCTGTGGGACCAGGAGGATATTTACGGCGCGCTGGCGGTGTACAAGGCGTTGAAGCCCGCGGACACGGACAACAAGCTCTACCTCACGCTCGGCCCCTGGCATCACGGCCAGGCGATCGGCGAGGGCAGCACGCTGGGCGATATCCATTTCAACAGCGATACGGCACTGGCCTGGCGCACCAACATGCTGCGCCCGTTCCTCAACCATTTTCTGCGCGATGACGCCCCGCCCATGAATGTGGCGGCGGTCAATGCGTTTCAGACCGGCACCAACCACTGGCAACGCCTGCCCGCCTGGCCCGCCGGCTGTGCCAGCGGCTGCACAATCGCGCGCAAGCCGCTTTATCTTCTGCCTGCCGGCAAGCTCGGCTTCGATGCCGGGGCGGGAGAGCCGGGCTTTGTCAGCTATGTCAGTGATCCGGCAAAGCCCATCCCCTTCGTGCCTCGGCCGATCCACATGCTGGCCAACGGGGAGGGACCTGATTGGGTGAACTGGCTGGTGACCGACCAGCGCGCCGCCAGCACGCGCACAGACGTGCTCACCTTTAGCTCCGACCGCCTGACTAGGCCGCTGCGCCTGGCGGGCGAGCCTGTGGCAAATTTGGTGGCCGCCACCACCGGCACGGATGGCGATTTCGTCGTCAAGCTGATCGATGTCTATCCGGACGTGGTGGCGCAAACACCGGCGATGGGCGGTTATCAGCTGATGGTTTCAGCCGACATATTGCGCGGGCGCTACCGCAACAGCTTCTCCGACCCGCAGGCGATACCGGCAAACGAGAAGCAGACCTACCGCTTTGCGCTGCCGAACGTAAATCATGTCTTCCTGCCTGGGCATCGCGTCATGGTGCAGGTGCAGTCGAGCTGGTTTCCGCTCTACGATCGCAATCCGCAGAGTTATGTGACCAATATTTTTTCAGCCAAGGCGCAAGATTATCAGGCCGCGACGATTCATGTCTTTGACACGGGGAATGCGGGGAGTTTTGTCGAGGTGCCGGTCGTTCAATAAGCCAGTGGCCAACTGAAAGTGGACGGACCCTGTTCAAGCGCCGCCGCCCCTCTATCTCAAAGCCCATGCCGGACACCTCGCCCAGTCTGACGCTGAGCCTGCACGCCTCCATCCACGACATTCAAACCGCGGAGTGGAACGCCTGCGCCGGCACGGCCAACCCCTTCGTCAGCCATGCCTTCCTCGCCTGCGTGGAAGACAGCCTCTCGGCCGGGCCGCGCACCGGCTGGCTGCCCCGCCACGCCGCGTTGCGCGACGAAGCGGGCACGCTGGTGGCCTGCGCCCCCATGTACGCCAAATCGCACAGTTACGGCGAATACGTGTTCGACCATGGCTGGGCGCGCGCCTTCGAACAGGCGGGCGGGGACTACTATCCCAAGCTGCAGGTCGCCGTGCCCTTCAGCCCCGTGCCCGGCCCACGTCTGCTGACCAACCCGCGCGCCGGCGTGCCCGCCCGCGTGCTGGCCGATGCACTCACCCAAACCTGCCGGGAAATGAAGCTCAGCTCCGTGCACGTCACTTTCTGTACGCAGGACGATGACGCGGCGCTCGCCGAGGCGGGCTGGCTGCGGCGCCTGGGTATGCAATACCATTGGCAGAATCACGGCTATTCGGATTTCGACGATTTCCTGGCAGCACTCAATGCCCGCCGCCGCAAATCCATCAAGCGCGAGCGCCGGGATGCCAATGCCGCCGGCCTGGAATTCCTCACGCTGCGCGGCGGCGACATCACCGCTGCGCATTGGGCCGCCTTTTTCCGCTTCTATGAATCGACCGTGGACCGCAAATGGGGCAGCGCCTACCTGACCCCGCAATTTTTCACCCTGCTCGGCCGCGCGCTGGACGATCGCGTGGTGCTGATGCTGGCCCGGAAGGACGGCGTGCCCGTCGCCGGCGCACTCAACCTCATGGGTGCGGATGCGCTGTATGGCCGCAACTGGGGCTGCGTGGGAGACTTCCCGTTCCTGCACTTCGAACTTTGCTATTACCGCGCCATCGATTTCGCCATCGCGCACGGGCTGTCACGCGTTGAGGCCGGTGCGCAGGGCGAACACAAGATCCAGCGCGGCTACCTGCCTTCGCCGACCTATTCGGGGCATTGGATCGCCCATCGCGGGTTGCGGCGCGCCATCGCGGATTTCCTGGATCAGGAACGGCCGGCGCGGTTGGCGGAAATGGAGGGCCTGGGCGAATATTCGCCCTTTCGTCAGGCGTAATATCAACAAGGCGGAAAGATTGACTCTCAAAAACACTGGGGGAGCAGTGCCTGCCCTCCCAGACCCCCCGTCATTAATTTAGGCGCCGCCTTAAACTTATGATGCGAGGTTTGGGGGGATGGCACATTTCCCCCAGCCTTTTCGGCTGTTGCGGGCGGCAGAACCGCCCGCCACAGCCGTGTCAGCGCCAATGGCCGGGGACGAAATGCCAGCGGCCGAAGCGGCCAACCGCCCAGTGGCCGGGCACCCAGGTGGTGAAGCCCACGGGCCGGATCGTCCAGCGCGGCGTAATCCACACATAGGTGCCGTGGCTCCACTGATAGTAGCCGGGCGACCAGACGTAGTTCGGACCGGGCTGCGGTGGCGGCGGAACGTCCACGGGCGGCGGCGGTGGCGCGTAGCTCTGCGCCATGGCGGCGCCGGACGCGAGCGTCATTGACCCAAT
>CAXUNZ010000148.1:0-8368 GCA_964252525.1 uncultured Acetobacteraceae bacterium | reverse complement strand
GCCGCGGACATGTCACGCGCGCCACCCGGCGAAGCCACCGCGCCCATCGCCGCGCGCGTGGCCGCTGCCCGCGCCGCCCAGCGCGCCCGCGCCAGCACGCGCAACGCCGAAGCGGACGCGACGCAGATCGCGCTGACCGAGGATGCGCGCCGCCTCGCCGAACAGGCCTCCGCGCGGCTGAACCTTTCGCCGCGGGGATATACGCGCGTCGTGCGCGTGGCGCGGACCATTGCGGATCTGGCCGGCGCCGCGGAGGTGCGGCGTCAGGATGTGGCCGAGGCGCTGGCCTACAGGCACCGTATTCCAGGCCGCGTGCTGGCGTAGCGCGAAGGGCGCATATCAGGCGGGCTGTGCAAGTCCGCTTCGGCCGATCCATCGTGTGAAGCTGGCAGACAGCACGGGATCGCCCGCGAGCTCGATTCGTTTCGCGCGGAGTTCAGCGGCGAAATCGCTCATCCCCATCCACGCGGACGTCAAGGCTCGCAGGTCGGCGGACACCAACAGATCGACCTCATATCCCGGATCGATCGAGCACAGATCGACAGGCGCGCCCGGCGTCACGATCAGCCAGTAATGCGCTTCGCCTTCCGGCAGCCCGGCATAGAAGAATTCCACGACCACGCGGCGGGAGGGTATGGGATCAGGCCGGAGGTTGCGGCGGAGGTTCCACATCAGCAGGCGCGCATCCAGGTTGGCCAGCGAACACTCCGACTCCACCCAGCGCAAAGCCCAGCGTCCGACGCCTTGGACGATCGGCGCGAGGTCGCGGCCGGACGCGGTCAGGATATATTCGCCATCGGCATGCACCAGCACGCCGGCTTTCTCCAGCTCGCGCAGCCGCTTGGAAAGCAGCGCAGACGACATACGCGGCACGCCCCGGCGGATTTCGTTGAACCGGGTGGAGCCTGAAAGCATCTCGCCCAGCACCACCAGCGTCCAGCGGGTCGCCAGCAACTCGGCTGCCATCGCCACAGGACAAAACTGGCCGTAAAAAGACGCTTCGCCGGCGGCGACGTAAACGCGGTTTTCGGCACTGCTCGTCTGTTCGCGCTGGGTCATCGCTTCACTTCCTGAACTTGGCGGCGCCTGCCTTCCTGCAACACTTCAAGCACCAACCGTCAGGAGCAAGCCATGCCGTTAGTGGATATTCACGTGATCAAGGGTGTCTTCTCGCCCGAACAGAAGCAGGCGATGATTGCCAAGGTGACCGATGCTATGATCGCGGTCGAGGGCGAGAATTTGCGCGGCGTGACCTGGGTCAAGATCAACGAGGTCGAAAGCGGGAATTGGGCGATCGGTGGTCAGCCGCTCAAGGCGGCCGATGTGCGAGAGATGGCCCAAAGGTAGCTTCTGGCAGGGGAAGACCTGGGGGGATTGTGCCATTCCCCCCAGACCGCCCGTCGTCTTTAATCGGGTCACCATGACCCTCTTGCTTGAACTCGCGACCATTCTTTGCCTGATCCTGCTCAACGGCGTCTTCTCCATGAGCGAGCTGGCACTGATCTCCGCCCGCCGCGCCCGGCTCGCCGTCCTGGAGCGCAAAGCCGCCTCCGGCGCCCGCGCCGCCCGCATCCTCGCCGATGATCCGCAGCTCTTCCTGCCCACCGTGCAGGTCGGCGTGACACTGGTCGGCGTGCTCCTGGGCACGTTCGGCGGCGCTCGCCTGGCCCGCGAACTGCAGCCGACCGTCGCACATCTGCCCTATCTCGGCCGCGCCGCCGGTGGCCTCTCCCTCACCCTGGTCGTCATCGGCATCACTTATCTGACGCTTGTCCTCGGCGAGCTCGTGCCAAAGCAGCTTGCTTTGCGCTCGCCCGAGTTGACCGCCATGCAGCTGGCTCGGCCGATCGCCCTGCTCGCGCATCTGGCCGCCCCCATCGTCTGGCTGCTCGGCCGCTCCTCGGATTTGGTGCTGCGCCTGATCGGTCTGTCCGAGCAAGCCCGCCAGGTCGTCACCGAGGAGGAACTCAAAGCGCTGCTGACCGAGGGCGCCCAGGCCGGCGTGCTGGAGCACGAAGAGCGCGACATCATCGAGCGCGTCCTGCGGCTGGCCGACAAGCCCGTTCGCGCCATCATGACACCGCGCACCGAAATCGCCTGGATCGACCGCACCGACACGCGGCGGGACATCGTGCAGGCGCTGAAGGAGGCGCAGCACAGCCGCTTCGTGGTCTGCGAAGGCAGCGTCGATAACGTGGTCGGCGTCGTGCAGGCCAAGGACCTGCTCGACCGCATCCTGGACGGTAAGGACCTCTCCGTCGCCGCCTCATTGCGCCAGCCCATGGTGCTGCCCGATACGGTCACCGCGATGGACGCGCTGGAGCGCCTGAAGGCCGACCCGCTCGGTCTGGCGCTGGTCATGGACGAGTATGGCAGCTTCGAAGGCGTGGTCACCGCGGCCGACCTGCTGCAAGCCATCGTGGGCGACGTGGCCGAGCCTGGCTTTGCCAGCCCCGCGCAAGCCGCGCTCTCGGTCGGGCCCGGCACGTTGCTGATGGAGGGCATGACACCAGTCGATGAACTCAAGGCGCGGCTGATGTTGCCGGATCTGCCGGCGGAGGGCAGCTATCACACGCTGGCGGGTTTGCTGCTGGCTCTGCTCCGCCGCGTGCCGCGCGCCGGCGATCGGATCGTCTTCGGCGGCTGGCTGTTCGAAGTGCTGGAAATGGAGGGGCGGCGTGTGGTCAAGGTGCGCGCGAGCAGGGAAACGCTCGCCGAAGCTTAAAACGACGGCAAGGAGGGAGATTTGCGCGGACCTAGGCTTGCCGGTGGCTTCAACCCTCCGGCTGAATTCCTTGCCGCCGTCATTTCCGCGATCGCTCTGGCCGCGACGGTCACGAGCGCATGGTCTTCCTACAATGCGCTCAACGTTTCGCGGCGGGCGCAGATGTCGGAAATCTTCCTGCAGTTCCAAGCAGACTACAACGCCGTGGCGTCCCGGTTTCCCGACCGGATGCGTGATCCTTCGTTCCGGCCGGCACGGGCATCGGATGAGTACCGGCGGCTTGAAGAATACTGGATTTTCTGTTTTGCGGAATGGTACGCGACGCATGACCTCGGCAGCGGCGCCTATGGCAATCTCTGGCTCGGCTATTACGCCGCTTTGGCACAGGGGGCGTTGGCCATACCCTCACTCCGCTACGTCCTGAACGACATGCGCACGAGGACGAACGATTATCGTGGCGCCTTTCCGGAGTTTTTTCGGGAGCTTGCGCGGCTTGCCCAAGAGGCGGGTAATCCTCTGCCGGCCTGATCTGCACAAAGAAGAAGCTCTTCTTCTGAAGAAAAAGAAGCAAAAAGACTTTAGCTTTTTTTCAGCGGCATTGCATCCGTCGCCGACACGTGTCCGAACTAAACAGATAAAAGTTTTTGCTTCTTTTTTCAAAAAGAAGTGCTTTCCTCCTTCGCTAGTCTAATGCGCCGCCAGCGCATCGGGCGCCGCCGTCGACAACGGCGGCGCCTTGTCGATCACGGGCGCCGGCACTCTCTCCCGCTGCCACCCGCCTCCTGACGCCCGATACAGCGTCACCACGTCATTGGCGAGCGTCATTGCCTGCTGTGTCAACTGCTGCCGTGAATCCTCGACGGTTCGCTGCGCATCCAGCACCTGAAGATAGGTCGAAAGCCCATGCGCGTAACTGTTGGTGGCGAGCGCCAGCGTGTCTTCTCCCGAACGGAGGACGCCGGCAATGCGGTCACGCTCGATCCTGTCAGCGCGGAAAGACACGAGCGCGTCTTCCATTTCGCGCAGCGCGTTGAGCACCGTACTTTTGTATCTCAGAGCTGCTTCCGCCGCTTGCGCACGCGCCAGGCGCAGCGCGGCGGTCAGCCGGCCACCTTCGAAAATGGGCAGAGAAATGCTGGGGCCAACCGAGTAATAATGACTTGCCCAGTTCGTGACGTAGGTGACATCCGTGGCGCGCACGCCAAGATTGCCGGTCAGCGCAACGTCCGGATAGAAATTTGCCACCGCCACGCCGACGCTTGCCGTTGCGGCATGAAGCTGGGCTTCCGCGCCGCGTATATCGGGCCGCCGCCGTGCCAGCGTAGAAGGCAGGCCGATACCCACAGCATCCGGCAGCGCAGGTAGCGGCCCAGGATGAAGCAGCATCGCATCGAGCGTTCCCGGCGGCTGGGCGATCAAGAGGTTGAGGCGGTCTACCGCCTGCTTCTCCTGTTTTTCATATTCGGGCAATTGCCGTTCGAGTGTGAGCAGTTGCGTGCGCGCTTGATCGACATCCAGCGCGGTGGACAGGCCGGTTTCGCTGCGGCTCTCCGTCAGATCGAGCGAGCCCCTCGCCGAGGCAATGTTCTCCTCCTGACTCGCGCGCAACGCCTGTGCGCCGCGCAGCTGCACGTAAGCTTGGGCGACTTCGCTCTCCAGACTCACCAAGGCGTCGTTGGCCGATTCCGCCTGCGCCTGGGTCTGCGCCCGCACCTGCTCGACCGAACGGCGCACACGGCCGAAAAGATCGAGTTCCCACGACGCACTCAGCGTCAGCGTGTAGAGATTGACCGGCTGGGTGATCGGATTGAGCAGCGTGTCCGGCGAGAATTGGCTGGCGGACTTGCCCACGGGGCCGCCCACCTGCTGCGCCCGGTTGGCGAGTTCGTCGAGCCCTTGGTAGACGCCCTCGGATTCAAGAAGTCCGCGCGCGCCCAGCTGATCGCGCAGATAAGTGGCGTTGCCGTTCAGGCTCGGCAATCCGACTGCTGCGGCAGTGACGATGTTTTGGCGTGATTCAATAACACGCAGCACGGCCTGCTGCACGTCCAGATTCTGACGAATGGCCGTTTGCATGAGTTCCGTCAGCACCGGATCGCCAAATCGCGCCCACCAGCGCGGATCGGGATCGGTCATCGGATCGACGCTGCGATCGTTTGCCACCGTGTTGCGCCAGGAGGCCAGGCGCGGCGGTTCGGGCCGCTTGAAGTCCGGTCCGACCGTGCAGCCACATGGCAAAATTAAAAGGAGCGCCGCGGCGCCGCGTGCTCTCATCCGCCTCCCCCTGCGCTGGCGCCAGGCTTGATGTTTGACATGAACAGGGCGGCGACGGTGATGCTGAGCGACAGCAGGGTGATGATGAAAAATACGTCGAGATACGCGAGCGTTGCCGTTTGCGCCTCAAGCGTCTGGAAGACCTGGCCGGGCGCGGCCACCATCGCCTGTTCCGCGGCCGTGCCATAGCTGACAAATGCCTGCTGCACCTGCTGGATCAGGTCATTGTAAGGCTGATTGGTCGGATCGAGGTACTTGACCAGGTGCGCCTGCCTGATCTGCAGATGGTCGGTGACGAGCGCGGTGCCGATGGAAATGCCCACACCGCCATAGACGTTGCGCGCCATGGTGAACAGGCTGGCGGCGTCGTCCTTCATCTCCGGCGGGATCGTCGAGTAGGCGGCCGAGCTGAGTGGCACGAAAAGCAGCGAGAGTGCCGCCGTCTGCGCTGCGCGATAGAGAGCGACGTGGAAAAAATCCAGGTCCGGCACGATGCTCATCGAGTAGTAGAGCGAAGCGGCAAGGGCGATGCCACCGGCGGCAATCACCCATTTGACAGGAATGATGTTGAGCAGCTGGCCGACGATGGGGATCATGACGGCCAGCACCAGGGCGCCGGGCGCCAGCACCCAGCCCGCCAGAACGGAATTGTAGCCGAGCACGTTCTGCGCGAAGAGCGGCATGATGATGGCGCTCGCATAGAGGGAGAAACCCATCATCGCCATGCCATACCAGGACAGCGCAAAGTTGCGGTCCTTGAACACGCGCAAGTTCACGGCGGGATGGCGCGCGTACATCAGGTAGAAGATGCCGCCGACATAGCCGAATATGGACAGGCCGAACATGACGCGGATGAAGCCGGAGGCAAGCCAGTCGTAATCCTCGCCGCGATCGGCGCCGAGTTCCATGCAGCCGAGCGCAAGCGCAATGAAAACGGTGCCGATCCAGTCAAAAGGCGGTGCGTTGCGCACCGTCTTCGCCATTTCCGGCGGGTCCTGCACCAGAGCCAGGACGCCGAAGATGGTGAGGATGCCAATCGGCACGTTGATCAGGAAGATCCAGTGCCAGGAATAGTTGAACGTCAAGTAGCCGCCGACCAGCGGTCCGATCACCGGCGCAATCACGGTAGCGACTGCGGTGATCGACAGCGCGGAGGCGCGCTGCGCCGGCGGGAAGGTGTCAAGCACAATATCCTGCTGCATTGGTTGCAGGCCGCCGCCGAACAGCCCCTGCAGCGCACGGAAGAGCAGCAGCTCCTCGAAATTTGTGGAAAGGCCGCAGAGCAGCGAGGTGACCGTGAAGCCGCCAATGGAGATTAGAAAATATTTTCGCCGCCCGATATGCTTACTGATCGCCGCCGAGACGGTCAGCGTGATGCCGTTGGCGACGAGATAGGTCGTGAGCGTCCATGCGGCATTGTCGGTGCTGACGCCAAGATCGCCCGCGATGTAAGGCAGCGAGACGTTGACGATCGTGGTGTCCGTCACCTCCATGAAAGCGGCAAGAGTTACGACGATGGCGATCAGGTAGCGGTTGCCGCCGCCGTTCGAGCCGCTCATCGCAAGTCCACGGTTGGCTCGACCGACAGGCCAAGCGGCAGGCCCTTGTGCGGGTCCATGCCATCATCGATGACGATCTTGACGGGCACGCGCCTAACGATCTTGACGAAATTGCCTGTCGCGTTTTCCGAAGGGAAGGTGGTGAAGCGCGCGCCGGCGCCCTGCTGAATGCTCTCGATATGGCCGTGCAGCTTGAGATGGGTGTAGGCATCCACGTCGATCACCACGTGCTGGCCGATGCGCATACGGTTGAGCTGCGTCTCCTTGAAATTGGCGACGATCCAGGTGACCGGAGAAACCACGTAGAACACCTGCTGTCCCGCTTGAGCGTATGTGCCGACATCGACGTTGCGGCGCGTCACGCGCCCATCCTGCGGCGCGCGGATTTCGGTGTAGGACAGGTTGAGCTCGGCCTGCGCCAGGCTGGCCTGCGCCTGCTCCACCTGCGCCTGCCGCTGTTTCAGCACGCTGCCTGTGGCGGCGATATTCGGGCCGACCAGCTCCGAGACCCGCAATTGCGCCTGCGTCTGCTCGCGCGTCGCGCGCGAGGATTCATATTGCGCCGTCGCCTGGTCGACCGTCGTCTGTGTGGTTGCGCGTTGATCGACGGCGTGCTGTCGGCGGAATTCGCGCACCGCACTGTTTTCGTTGGCTTGCGCCTGTTGAAGCTGGGCTTGGGATTGCTGGCGTTGTGAGGGGTAGCGCACGCGGGCGATGAGCAGGTCGATTTCGGCGCTGCGCATTTGCGCGCGGGCAAGGTCGAGGTTGGCGCGCGCCTGATCGCGGGCGGTGATGTAGTCGCGCGGATCGATACGCAACATCAGGTCACCGGCGCGAACGAAGGTGTTGTCGTCCACGCGCCGCTCCACGACATAGCCGGAGACATGCGGTGCGATCGCCACCGCATTCCCTTCGGTGTAGGCGTCATCCGTGCTCTGCTCGTCCTTTGTCATGAACCAATAGATGGTGGCGGCGATGATGATCAGGATGACGGCGATGATCAGGACGATGATAGGCCAGCGCGATTTCTTCTTGTCTTTGCCGTCGTCCTTCTTGTCGCCGCCGGCGCTCTTGTCATCCTCCTTGTCGTCGTCGGATTTGCCTTTGTCCTTTTGGTCGGAATCCTCGTCCGGTCCGCCTTTTTGCTTTTCCTTGCCGTCGTCCTTCTCGTCTTCCTTTTTGTCATCGTCGCCTTTCGCACCTTGGGCGGGCGGATCGAACCGGTTGCGTGCGGAGGGCGGTGTCATTTTCGCGTCGCGGATCGCCTGGCCACCTTCCTCGTGCGCGGCAAATTCGATGTCGCGGCCGGCCAGGTCCATATAAATCCTCCGATAGCGCGAAAGCACCGCAGCGTTGCCCGTGTCCTGGCCGCCGCATAGCCGCCGCGCAAACTCCTGCATTCACAAACACGTCAGGCGAAGGGCTCAGGCATCGCCTTTTTTCTATTAAACCAATCTCGTTGATTGACACAACATCATGGCAAGGATGGCTGGGAACACGGCCTGCCCCCGCGACCACCCGTCGATTGTGGGGCTTTTCTGAGAACCATGACGTTTTGATTTGTTGGCCGGTGGAAGGCACCCATACCGATGCAAAGCGGCGGCGCTGGTGCTGGCCAGATCTGGTGTCCAGAGGCAATGATGGCTCGTGGCGGTGGGGGCAGTCACGTGCGAACCCGTCTCCGCCTTGGGTATTCCCTGCTTACAGAGCATTATCAGGGAAATCTCGAGAATCATGCCTCTATCCCGTGCTCCTACTTAGAACGCCTTTCAAAACTCTTGTACGACGCGGAATCGCTGATTCATAGGAG
>CAXUNZ010000147.1:7325-8457 GCA_964252525.1 uncultured Acetobacteraceae bacterium | reverse complement strand
GATGCGCCGCCTCGGCGCCCATGTCGGCCGTAAAATAATGCACCTTCCACGTGCCGCAGACGGCCCAATGCAGCGGGTGGAGCGCCCCGTTCAGGATCATCACCCGCCCCTTGCGCCACGCGCCATCTACCCCGCGCGCATCCAGGCACGTCATCGCCAGCAATTGCGCCCCGGGCAGACCGGCGGCCGCTTCCGCCAGCTCCGCCGGCCGCGTCACACGCACAAAATGCTGCCCCGTGTGATAGCCGGGTGCGCGCAGCAGCACAGGCCAGCCGAAGCCCAGTTCCGCCAGCGCCCCGGCCGTCAGTCCCGCGCGCGGGAGAGTGGCCATGCGCGGGCACACCACACCTGGCAGCGTGCCCAGGCGCCGGGCCATTTCGCATCGGCCGGTGCGCGCCACGGCCTCCGGCCGGTTGATCACCGGCGCCGTGGTGCGCGCAACCAGCGCGCTCGCCGCAGCCAGGGCATGGCCGCACAGATCGGCATCGCCGATGGCGTTGAAGACCAGATCGTGCGGCGGCAGGGCATGAGCCGGCGTGAAGAACTCCATGGCCACGGATGTCACGGCATAAACCGTGTCATCGAGCAGCGGGCGCGCGCGGACATTGCCGCCGAGGATGGAAATCAGCAGCAGCACGCGCAAGGGCGGCGCTTCCCCCAGATAGGCCCAGCGGTTGAAGACACGCTCGGAATAGCCGGCGCGCCAATGTGCCCAGGCGGCGCGTGACTCGCCGCGCGCGTAGCAGAGATTGCCCAGGCCTTGATGTGCCTCGGCAAAGCCGGGCGAGGCCGCGAGTGCCGCCTGGTAGTGGCGCCAGGCGGCGGCGGTTTCGCCGGCTTCGTGCAGCAAATTGGCCAAACCGACATGGGCGGCCGGGTCGCCAGGATGGCAGGCACAGAGCTGCCGATAAACGGTCTGTGCGGCGGTGCGCGCCCCAGTGCGGCTCAGCAGCGCGCCCAACCCATGCAGCGCCGGCGCCGAGTCCGGCGTTATCGCCAAAACATCCAGGTAGTCCTGTGTATCCCTAAACTGAAGACGGGGGGTCTGGGGGGAATGGCACATTCCCCCCAGTTCTTTACCTAAGCCTTGCCCGTGTCTTTACGTCCTCCCGTTGCGGCGCACTCATCGCGC
>CAXUNZ010000147.1:4893-7315 GCA_964252525.1 uncultured Acetobacteraceae bacterium | reverse complement strand
GGGGGGGCTAGTGCATGCGTTGCGGCGGTGGGAAGATAGGCTGAAGGGGCGGGCTTGTAGGTTGGGGCGAGTTCGCGCCCAGGATCGCGTCCCAGGCTAAGCCGCCATGGCGCGCCAGGTCGATCATCAGGCGAATATTGCCGTTGGACAGCGGGGCCGTGATGTAGCGCGTGCGCAGCCGGGCCAGGCCTGCGGCGGCGTCCGGCCATGGATCCAGGCGGTGCCAGGCCAGGTTCAGCGCGTCGATCTCGGCGGGTGGCACGCGCGAAGGATCGATGCCGAAATCGGGCAGGATGGCCAGCAGGTTTTCGCGGTGAAGCACGTCCAGCCGCACGAAGGGGCGCCGGCCCTCCCGCACATCGGCCATGGCCGGAAGATAGCGGCGGCGCCAGGCATCGGCAAAGCCGTGGGTATCGCGGCTGGCCGCACCATGGCGCACGAGAAAGGGCCCGGCGTCGCGCGCAACGCCGCTGCGCCAATCGACGACTGTGCCGAAGACATCGAATACCAGGGCCTGGACGCCGGGCAGTGCCATGAAATCACCTCCTCCGAGAGTTGGGCGCGCATAACACCCGCGTGAAGGGCGTGAACGCGCGCCTGCCGGGGGCGTGTTGATCAACATGGCGCGGGGCCGCCCACTGGCCCGCCAATTCACCCGCGCGGACAAAATCAGGAGACGCACCATGGACGGCGATGCACACGGCAACACGCTGCACGAAATTTATCACACCGGCATCCGCAACCTGCACGCGCTGGAGCAGACGGCGATCGAGTTGACCGAACGCCAGGTGGAGCGGCTGGAGCATTACCCGGAAATGAAGGCGCGCCTGTCATCGCATCACACCGAGTCTCAGGAGCAGGCGCGCCGGCTGGAAGCGATCATGACTCGCCACCAGATTTCGCCCAATGCCCTGAAGAATACGGCCGCGTTGGTCATGGGCAACGTCGCCGCCGCCCTGCACGTGGCGCCGCAGGACGAAATCTTGAAAAACACCTTTGCCAACTACGCCTTTGAGCACCAGGAGATCGCGGCTTACACCAGTCTGATCGCCATGGCCGAACAGATGGGCGATGCGGCATCGGTTGGGCCGCTGAAGCAATCCTTGGCCGAGGAGCAGGCGATGGCGGATTTCATCCGCGGCCAGATCGTGCCCACGACGACACGGTATATGGAACTGACGCAGGCCGGTGCGGTCGCCGGGAAGTAGAGTGTCGGCGCCGATAAAATGAGCCGGCGGTCGCGCGTGCGGCTTCGGCGTATTACGTGGATTTTGGCGGGGGTTGCTCTGGCGCTCCCGCTCGCCGCAGGCGGTTTCGGATTTTACGTCCTCTTGGCGAGCCGTCCGGCGCTGGACGGAATGGCCAGACTGGCCGGACTCAGCGCGGCGGTCGGCATCGATCGAGATATCGACGGCGTGCCCTTGCTGAGCGCTGCCACGCGCGCCGATCTGGCCCGCGCACTTGGCTTTCTCCACGCGCAGGAACGTTTCTTCGAGATGGATTTGCTGCGACGCGCCGGCGCGGGCGAATTGAGCGGGCTTGTCGGCACGGCCGCGCTGCCTGTTGATCGCGCAAGGCGCATTCATCGCTTCCGCGCCCGCGCACAGGCCGTGCTCGCCGCCATGCCCGCGGGCGATCGCGCCTTGCTCGACGCCTACGTCGCGGGCGTGAACGCGGGACTGGCAGGCCTCGGCCACGCGCCTTGGGAATACACGCTGCTGCGCGTTGCCCCGGCGCCGTGGACCGCGGCCGACAGCGTGCTGGTCGTGGACGCGATGTATTTCGACCTGCAGGATTCGGGTCCAGAGGACCAGTTGCAAGCGGCCGCGACGATTGCGCGCCTCGGGCCTGCGATGGCCGCCTTTCTCTACCCCAAGGGCGTGCCGGCGGATGCGCCGCTGGATGGCTCGCACCTGCCCGAACCCGCCATGCCGGACCATCGCGCCCTAGATAGCCCCGTGTCCGGTCGCGTCAGCGCGCCACCGCCTGTGCCGGGTTCGAACAACTTCGCCGTGGCCGGTCGGCTGAGTGCCACGGGGTCGGCCATCGTCGAGAACGACATGCACCTGGCCCTGGGCGTGCCGAATATCTGGTATCGTGCGCGCTTGATGATCCCGGGCGCGCTGGACATCGTGGGCGTGACCTTGCCTGGCGTGCCCGTCGTGGTGGTGGGCAGCAACGGGCACGTCGCCTGGGCCTTTACCGACAGCTACATCGAATCGGGCGACGCCGTGGTGATCGAACCCGTGTCCGGCGCGCCGGACAGCTACCGCACGCCGGACGGGCCGCGGCGGATCGAAACGCACGTCGAGAAGATATGCGCCGCCCACGCCGCGTGCGAGGACCTGCCGGTGCGCGAGACGATCTGGGGTCCCATCATGGGCCAGGACGCGCAAGGCCGGCCTGTCGCGTGGCGCTGGAT
>CAXUNZ010000147.1:0-4883 GCA_964252525.1 uncultured Acetobacteraceae bacterium | reverse complement strand
GCTGGAGCGCGCCACCAATATGCGTGAAGCGCTCGACGCCGCCCATGCCGCGCGCCTGCCGGACCAGAACTTCGTCGTCGGCGATAGGGCCGGACACATTGCCTGGAGCGTGATCGGCCAGGTGCCCCGCCGTGTCGAGTTGGATGACCAATTGCCGCATTCCTGGGCGGATGGCACGCATGGCTGGCGTGGGATGCTGATGCCGGCCGAGATCCCCGAAATCGTCGATCCGCCCGATGGGCGCCTGTGGTCTGCCAATGCGCGCGTGGTCGGCGGCAGCGCGTATGACGTGCTTGGCAATGGCGGCTACGCCGGCCCCGAGCGCGCCCGCGCCATTCATGACGATCTCTTCGCCCGCAACCGCTTCGACGAAGCCGCGCTGCTGGGTGTGGCCACGGACACGCGCGCCCATGTTCTGGATCCGTGGCAGGCGCTGCTGCTGCAAACCATCGACAAGTCTGGGGGCAATCGGCTGGCGGCCTTGCGCCCCTTCGTGGCCGATTGGGGCGGCCGGGCCGAGCCCGCCTCCGTCGGCTACCGGCTCGTGCGCGATTTCCGCGCCCAAGCCATCGCGCGCATTTATGCCGGGCTTGGCGCGCCTGTGGTGGGACCCGACGGGGCGGTCGCGATCGGGCACAATCCGGACTGGCCGAGCCTGCAGTTGCTTGCGGCCCAACCGGCCGGATTGGTGCCGCCACCGTTCCGAAGCTGGCTGGCGCTGATTGCGAACGCGGCCGAGGCGGTGGTTGCCGGCGCAGGTCCGAATCCCGCGCAATACCGCTGGGGCGCGCGCAACCATGCGGGCATTTTCCATGCCTTGGCGCGCGCCGTGCCCGGCCTGGGCTGGCTGACCAATCCGCCCGATGTGGAGATTGGCGGCGACATCTACGTGCCGCGCGTTTCGGTGCCGGGGTTCGGGTCCTCGGAGCGCATGGTGGTCAGTCCCGGGCACGAAGATAGGGCGATCTTCGATATGCCGGCGGGACAGGCGGACAACCCGCTCTCGCCGTATTATCTGGCGGGGGAAGCGGCCTGGGTGGCGGGTGCGGCGACGCCGCTTTTGCCGGGCGCGGTGAAATGGCGGTTGCGGTTGGTGCCTTAGGAAAAAAGAAAGCAGTCCTTTTTGAAAAAAAGGACCAAAAAACTTTTGTCTGTTTTCGCCGCAAGGAGCAAAAGTTCTTTGCTTCTTTCTTTCAAGAAAGAAGGCCCTTCTTATGCCTGATTTCGACTGCGTTGTCGCGGGCGCCGGCATCATCGGCATCGCAACCGCGCGCGCAATGGCCATGCGAGGGCTGCGCGTGCTGCTGCTGGAGGAACTGACAGCACCAGGTACCGTCACCTCCGCGCGCAACAGCGGCGTCATTCACGCCGGTCTTTATTACCCGCCTGGCAGCCTGCGCGCTCGGCTCTGCGTTGCCGGACGCCGCGCCTTGTATGCGTTTTGCGCCGCGCATGGTGTGCCGGTGCGCGCCTTCGGCAAGCTGGTTGTGGCCACGGATGCGTCGGAGGAGGAGGGACTGCACGCGCTCGCCGCGCGTGCCGCCGAGAATGGCGTGGAGGATTTGCGCCTGCTCAGCGGAGATGAGGCGCGAGCCATGGAGCCGGCGCTGCGGTGCACGCTGGCATTATGGTCTCCTGTCACCGGGATCGTCGACGTGCACGCCCTGATGCTGGCTTTGCTGGCGGAGGCCGAGGCGCATGGCACGCTTCTCGCCACCCGCGCCGGGCTGGCCTCCGTGAACTTACGGGCGGACGGTTTTGCGCTGCATACGGTTGGGCCGGATGCGACAATTCTGACCACGCGCCTGCTGGTCAACGCGGCCGGGCACGGCGCGTGCGCCCTGGCGCGCGGGATCGAAGGACTGGATCGGGCGCTGGTGCCGCGCGAGCGCCTGTCGAAAGGCAGCTATTTCACGCTGAGCGGTCGCTGTCCGTTTTCACGGCTGATCTATCCGATGCCGATCCCCGGCGGCGCGGGCGTGCATCTGACGCTGGATCTCGGCGGCCAGGCGCGTTTCGGCCCGGACGTGCAAGCGGTGGAGGATTTCGACTACAGCGTCGATCCCGCGCGCGGGGAGGTGTTCTACGAGGCGATCCGGCGATATTGGCCGGGCCTGCGCGATGGCGCCCTGCAGCCGGGCTATGCGGGCATCCGGCCGAAGATCGTACCGGTGGAAGAGGCGCAGGATTTTGTCATTCAAGGCGAGGCGGTGCACCGGTTAGCGGGATTGGTCAATCTGTTCGGGATCGAAAGCCCGGGGCTGACATCCTCGCTGGCCATTGCCGATGCCGTGTCTGCGTTATTGTAGCTCACGGCGCACAATCCTGTCTTGAGCGGTCGACGAGCGGCTAACTTCCATCTCGACTATGGCTCCCAGAAAAGATACCGGCGACGAGTAATATAATTCCAGTCCGCGCTAACATTGGCACATCGTCGTAGGAAATAAGGTTGGGGGAGATGTGCCATCCCCCCTAAACCCCCCGTCGATTTTAGAAAGTCGCCTGAAATATTAACGGGGGGTCTGGGGGGGATGGCACATCTCCCCCAGTCTTCTTATGAGTCAATCTTTCTGCTTGTTGGTATAAGAAAGGTCTTGGGTCCAGTAAGAAAGTTTGGAAGGATGCGGCGTGGACGACGTGACCGTCATCGCCGATTAGGTTTTCCTACCCCGCCATGTCGAAGACGAGCAGCTCGGCCGCGTCGTCTACCGCAATCTTCAACGCGTTTTCGTCCCGCAGGGCAGCCCCGTCGCCGGCTTGAAGGTCGATGCCGTTCAGGCTGGTCGCGCCACGCGCCACCTGCACCCATTGCACGCGGCCCTTTTTTGCCGCCAGCGAGGCCGTCTCACCCGCGGCAAAGCGGCCGACATACAGCCGGGCATCCTGATGGATGGTCAGCGAGCCCTCGGCGGCATCCGGCGAGGCAACCAGGCGCAGCTTTCCTTCGAGCCCGTCAAAGGATTTCTGTTCGTAACCAGGCGGCAGCCCGGCGCGGTCAGGCAGCAGCCAGATTTGCAACAGATGCACGGGCGCGGTCTGCGAGGCGTTGAACTCCGAATGCCGGATGCCTGTCCCCGCACTCATGCGCTGCAACTCGCCGGGCTTGATCGTTTCCGCGCCGCCGGTGCTGTCCTTGTGCGCCAGTTCGCCGTCCAGCACCCAGGTGAGGATTTCCATGTCCCGGTGCGGATGGGTTGGAAAGCCTGCGCCCGGTGCGACGACGTCTTCATTGATGACGCGCAGCGGACCCCAATGCATGGCCGCAGGATTATGGTATTCACCAAACGAAAAGCTGTGGTAGCTATCGAGCCAAGAAATTTGCGTCCGACCCCGTGCGTGACTTCTGCGTACGTCGATCATAGTGGCGGCCCTAAAAAACAAAAGTCTTTTTGCTTCTTTTTCTTCAGAAAAAGAAGAACCTTCTTATGGCACAATCAACAACTGATCCAACCGCCCGTCCGGCAACTCGTAAGTCGTGATACTCACATTGCGCCCGGGGTACGTCACGTCGTACGCGTGGAACACCATGCCGCCACGATCCTGGTGCGCGCGTTCGCGCACGCCGAGCGGCGCGCCAAGCGCCGACAGGCTCGCCTTGTAATCCGCCAGCACCTCGGGCGTGAAATAGGATTGCGCGTTGGCATTGAAATGCGCCGCATCGATCCGCCCCTGCGCCAGGGCGGCCAATTGCGAAAGCACCAGCGCCGCCGCTGCATCGTGCGGCTGGGCGGGCGCAATCCCGAAGGCGATCTGCGCAATCTGGCTGGCGATCACACCCGCCGCGCGGGAAGCGTCCTGGTTGGTCAGCACCACCACGGCGGCGTGATCATCGGGAAAGATCATGTTCTCGGCGACGAAACCGGTCTCCTCGCCGCTATGTTCGATCATGCGGTGTCCGCTGCGCGTGCCGACCTCCACGCCCAAACCGTAGCCGGTGGCATCGCCATTCTTCAGCTTGATCTCCGTCTCCAGCGCCGTGTAGCTCGCGGGCGAGAGCAGCGTGCGGTTCATGACGCTGATATCCCAAAGCGCCAGATCGTGCGGTGTCATGGCCAGGCCGCCGCTGCCGAAGCTCCAAGCCGGCATATCCAACGGCGCGGGCCGCGGCGGGCCGAAGGCATAACGCTCATAGCCGAGCGGTCCGCCTGGCGGAATGCCGTGATAGGCATAATCGGCGGCGGAATTCATGTGCAGAGGTGCCAGTATGCGCGTGCGCAGCTGATCGAATAGCGGCGCACCCCCGGCGCGTTCGGCGATCAGCCCGGCGATCGCATAGCCGGTGTTGGAATATTGCCACGCGGTACCGGGCGGAAAATCGAGTTTCTTCTTGCCCCATGTATCGACGTAGCTGATCGGTGTTGCAGATTTGTGGAAAATCAGCGGCGAATAGTCTTCCGGCCAGAAATCCTGATATCCCGCGGTGTGCGACAATATCTCGCGGATCGTTACCTCATCGGCCTGCGTCAGTTCCGGCAGCCACCGCCCGACGTGATCGTCCAGGCTCAGCTTGCCATCCTGCGCCAGCAGCAAAATCATGGCCGAGGTGAATTGCTTTGAAATCGAACCGATGGCGAACGGCATGGCTGGGTTTGCGGCCGTGTCGGGCAATCTGGCCATGCCATAGGCACGCACGGCCACGATGCCGCCATCCTTGACGACCGCGATGCTCGCGGCCGGCACGCCGGTCAGGCGCAGCGTCTGCTGGGCCGCATCATCGATGGCTCGCAATTGCGGCGCACTCAGTGGAGCGGCTTGCGCACCGAAGGCGACGAATGCCAGCCAGATATATTTTTTCACGAAACAGCCTCCGAAAAACTGAAGGCGATAGTAAAGCGGGGGGGGGGGGGGGGGGGGGGGGGGGGGGGGGGGGGGGGGGGGGGGGG
>CAXUNZ010000146.1:0-8465 GCA_964252525.1 uncultured Acetobacteraceae bacterium | reverse complement strand
GAAGACGGGGGGTCTGGGATGGCACTGCTCCCCAGTCTTTTGAGAGTCAATCTTTCTGCTAATTGGTATTACTGCGTAAAACGCGATGGGGAGTTCAGAGCCTGCTTAAGAAAGGTTTGTAGCGCAGCGTTTAAGGTCTTCGCGTCCGACGCCGAAATGAAGTCATCGGGCGAGGACGCACACGCCTGCATAGCAGTATAGAGTGGACTGCCTGTTTTTGGCTCTGCATACTGTTTCAAATTTGAAATATAAAACTGGTTCATGAGCGGATAGTACTGGGTGTACACAACATACACTGTATAATTGTATGGAGCATTCTTGAACACGGCACAATCGGCAGGATTCATTGGGAGATAAGTTCTGCTTACGCTGCCTCCACATGTGCCATCACACATGCCGTCTGTTACAATGAATAGCACCTTGCGTGGATGTTGTGCGTCAACACCAGTCGAAGACGGCGTCAACATTCCTTGCAGCTGAGTCATATCCGCGTCGAAATTTGTGTCGCCGACACCCGCCGGATGAGTGGGCGTGTAGGACGGTTTAATACCAGTGTCAGGTCCGTTTGGGTAAGATGCGGGGCCGCCCACATCAGCGGTTGCCGTAGCCCAGTCGCCGCCAGCCTCACACGTCTGACCGCTGCCACAGGACGGGTCAGGGTAGGCACGAGTTGTTTGTGTTGAGAACGAATATATACCAACCTGAAGATTGTTAATGCTAGAAATGTTGTCCGTTTGCATGGCGTTGATCACGTTGTCAGTCGCCTGCTTTACAAGATCGAATCGCAACGTGACCTGATTGGATTGGCCTATCGTCGATCTAGCCAAACCATAGAAGTCGTTACCTGTCCCGGCGGGCGCACTGTCAAAGTGACACGCGAAGGCGCATGGCGGGCCTGCCAGTACGGGAAAATTCTGCGGCGGATTATAATTTTTGTCGTAGTAAGTCGGCTGGGCACCAGGTGGCGTCTGCTGACCAGAACATGTTTGATTATTGGTGATGTTGTTCCCACTTAGATCGTTGTTGCTCCCAACCACATACGTTGAATAGGTAAGGGGCGGATCTGGAGCAACTGCCGGCGTTTGTAGTGTTCCGGTGTAACCGCTGGTAGCGTAGGCGCCGTAGCTCTGATCCTGGAGATTGCCGCTATTATAGATGCTGCCTTTCGGGCCCGTCGGATAGAACGCGCCTGGAGCCAAAGAACCCGATAGTGACGGAACTGAGTAGCAGGGCGTGATTTCCTGCATTGTTTTGATATCAGCGTCTGTAGCTCCGATCTGCATTGAAGATGAATCATCCAGCATCATGTAAACGTTCAGGTACGGTGCAGTTGTAACAACCGCCACTGCCTGTCCGCTGATGGGATATCGTGTGAAGCCGAACATTGCGAATCCGAACACAGAAGGTACGTAGCCGCTGTAGCTTACAGTGGCTTTCACCGTGGGTCCGCCCGTCACGCTAACATTTGCACCAAATGTTCCACCGCTAAGCTGAACACCCAAGGTGCCCACCTTACCATTAAGGCCAACTTCAGAAGCAAACCACTGCTGCCCGGCAACTTGCCCTTCAAGGGGCGGATTTGAGTCATTCGCAACCTGCGCATTGGCTGCAATCCGCACGGCGGTCATTGCTGCGACGTTTGCCGCAACCGACAATGTGGCGTTCGTCTGATTCCAAATGCCAAAGTCGACCGCCAAGCCAACCAGCCCAATCATTGGGATTGCGCCTGCAGCAAACATTACCGACACCGCCCCTGCTTGGCAATGGCGCAGCCGATCCGCCCAGCGTGTTGCACGAGGTGAAAGACATACCTTAGCCATTGTAGGGGTTCCCGCCGGGACAATTTTCAACGGAATTTGCGCCGGAATCGAGCTGATCGAAAACGATCTGCTGGTTATCGCCGCCAACCGGCGCTGGAAAGCTCGCGGACGCGTAGAATGTGTAGGTAAACTGGCTCAGCAGGGGAAAAGTGGGCTTGAAGGTGTATACTACATCTGCCACCACCTGAGGCATCAGGATCATCGTGTTCGATCCGCCTAAGTCCAAGTTAGGATCGATCATGTCTTTCAGCTGCGCGGAACTATTAGGAAACTGCGCTACAGGAACGGGATTATTTGGGTAGCAGGCACGATACAGAATTGCAGGCTGCCCAGCAGGCGGCAGCACTAGGTTTGCGCCTCCTTGCGTTAAATACGAACTCCACAGCACGACAGGTAACTGCGGTGGCACACAAGCGGGTGCGCCTGCGGGCGCCGGGCATAGCGGATTGAAACTTACTCCAGACAGCGTGACCTGAAAGGGACCCGAGAGCAGCCCGCCCGGATTACCCAAATTAAGCCATGGCATTTCGGCGTAGATCGTAGACATTGCATCTTGCATCTGCTGAGCCGTCAACGCCGTCACCTGCTTGGTGTAATACGTCTGATACGACAGCTTCTCGGCCGCCTGAGCGATCCCCTCCGCCGCGTGGTATGTCTCCTCCCACGCCAGCAGCGCACGCGAGATATCCCACACGCCCCATATCATCAGCACCATAATCGGCGCCACGATGGCAAACTCCATCGCGGCTACGCCTCGGTAATCGTCTCGAATGGCGCGGGCCAACGCGCAAGGCGGGCAACGATTGGCGTTCACAAGCTGCATGCCGTGCCGGAGCTCTGACCGCCGGAAAACCACTCGTTGACGAAGCCGGCCGAAGCGGTCGTCACGTGAACCAGCGCACCATTGTAGGTGGTGGTGAAGGCCGGGATAAGCATGCCGACGAAGGTCGGCCCGTCATACCAGGCTTTGAGCACCATCATCTGCCCGCCAACGCCGGTGCAAATGCCACCCCCGCTGGACGCCTCGCCCTGTGTCAGCTGATCCTGTACTGGCAGGCTATAATAGTTATAGCCCTGCGGTATTGGCGCCACGCCAACCGTCAGCAGATTGCAATTTAGTCCTCCCCCGAGATTGGGACACACGGAAGAGGCAATAAAGGCGGTGCTCTTCTCACCGGAACTGCCTTGCGACTGACCTACCTGCACCCCGCGCGCGGCCATTTCCACGGCGTTGTTCAGTTCCGCCTGGACGTAGAGGTCGTACGACATCTCCATCACGCCCAGAAACATCATGAAAAACGGAACAGCGATGATGCCAAGTTCCATCGCCACCGCGCTCCGGTCCCCTCGACGCAGCCAGCGCGCAAGGCGCCGGGCGGACGCAGGCCGGCCCGCCCTCGGCAGATGCTTGGGTCTGGCAAACGAAAGCGACATGGAACGTTGCGGATCGATCATGGCGATGGCCATACTATAAAAAGACATTCTGGTGCAAAGAAAGCAAAATTATGAAAAAACCCGCACTATCCTCGGCGATACGCGTGTAAAGTCGCACCACGGATACACGTTCAGGGTGAAATTATCGCCAACAAGCCGCCGGAAGTAGGCGCCGCTTTAGCGTTCCGCCAGCACCACGCGCAGCGTGCGCGCCAGCTCGTCCCGCCGATAGGGCTTGCTCAGCACCGGCAGGTCCTGCCCGGCCAACTCGCCCGCCCCCCGCTCCCCCAAATAGCCGGAAGTCAGCAGTATCTTCAGGCCCGGCCTGATCAGGCGCGCGCGGCTGGCCAGCTGCGCGCCGTTCATGCCGCCGGGCATGACGACATCGGAGAACATGACATCGATGCGCGCGCCGCGATGCAAATGCCCCAACGCCTCCTCGGCATTGCGCGCCACCACAACCTCGTATTGCAGCTCGCGCAGGCTATCGACCGCCATGCCCAGCACCTGCTCGTCATCCTCGACCAGCAGCACCGTCTCGCCCAGCGTGGCGCCGCGCAGGGCGGCGGCGGGCGAGGCGGCGCCTTCTTCCACCACGTGCTCGCCGGAGGCAGGAAAGATCAGCCGCACGCAGGTGCCCTGGCCGGGAACGCTGTCGATCTCGGCCGTGCCGCCAGCGCTGCGGGTGAAGCCATAGACCTGGCTAAGCCCCAGGCCCGAGCCGCGCCCGACCTCCTTGGTGGTGAAAAACGGCTCGAAGACGCGCGGCAGTGTGCCCGCATCGATGCCGGTGCCGGTATCGCACACGGCGATGGCGACGTAATCGATCCCGCCCCGCTTGAGGTTGCGGCTGCACACGGTGATCGTCCCGCCCTGGGCCACGGCGTCCCGGGCATTGACCACCAGATTCAGCACCGCCGATTCCAACTGCGCCGCATCGACCCGGATAGGGCTCACCCCCGGCGACAATTCGAAACTCAGGGAAATGGCCTCGCCCACAGCGCGTTCGGCAAGCGTGCGGAAGGTCACAAGCAGTGCGTTGGGATCGATCGTTCGCGGGCGCAGGACCTGCTGGCGTGAAAAGGCCAAAAGCTGATGGGTCAGCTGCTCGCCGCGCCGCGCCGCGGCCATGGCCGCACTGGCCAGGCGCGTCACGCGCGCGGTATCCTCCGGCCGGCGCAGCATCAAATCCAGGCCGCCCACGATCACGGTCAGCAGATTGTTGAAATCGTGCGCCACGCCGCCGGTCAGCTGGCCGATGCTTTCCATCTTCTGGGCCTGGTGCAGCGCATCCTCGGTCTGGCGCCGCTCCGTCGTGTCCATGACCACGCCGGCCATGCGCACGGGGGTGCCGGTTTCATCGAAGCTGGCGCGGCCGCGCTTGGCGATCCAGCGCTCCTGCCCATCGGCGCGGCGGATGCGGCATTCCAGTTCAAAGCCGCCCGTCCGCTCGGCGCGCGCATAGGCCGCGTTGGCCAACGCGCGGTCCTCGGGCAGAACGTGGTCCATGAAGCTCTGCCGGTTCCAGTGCGGCACGGGTGCGTCGTAGCCGAAGATGCGGTCATGCCCCAGAGAGCGCAGGGATTGGTTGGCCGGTATGTCGAGGTCCCACAAGCCCATACCCGCCGCCTCCAACGCAAAGGCGAGCGTGGCGCGGGTGCGGTCGAGCTCGCCCGCCCGCTCTTCGACCCGCTGCTCCAGCGTGTCGTTGAGCAGGCGCAGCGCCGCGGAGACGGCTTGCTGCTCCGCCAACATGGAGCGGGCCTGATACTGGCGCCGGCGCGCACGCACCGCGCTCAGGGCGGCGCTGCTCAACGTCTCGGCGTTGATCGGACGCTCGAGCAATGTGACGTTGCCCAGCTTAGTGAGCAGTTCCGCGGCACTCGCACTGCGATAGCCGGCCTGTTTGATGGCCAGAACGATAATCGGAATGTCCGACCAAGGCGGCTGGGCGGCAACGAACGCGAGCAGTTCTTGCAGGCCGACACCGGTCAGCGCCTCCTCCGCGACCAGGACCGCATCCGTTTCGGCCGCCAGGCCGGCGCACAGCGCGGCCAGATCATCGCAGGTGCCGCAAGCCAGGGCGGCGCGCTCCAGCACCTGGCAGATCACGGCCGCATCGTCCCCGTGTGGCGCAAGGATGAGGATCGTGCCGCTCATCAGCCGGTCACGGCGCGCGCGGCGGGTGAGGCGCAACCGCGGTGCGATCTGGCATCGAGCAGGGTGCGGGCGCCGGTACAAACAGGCAAGCCGCTCAGCACGCCGGCGAAATCCGACAATGCCTCACCCACACGCAACCCCTCATCATTGGTCAGAGTGAACTCGCGTTTGGCGTGCATATGCGCGCTGATGCGTCTTTTGACGCTGGACAGCACATTACGGGCAATGTCCCTTGCCTCGAAGAAGCGAGACAGCAGGATAGCGTCGCTGAGGTAACTGAGATCGATGTTGCTTCGCATGCCGCCCGGAAAGCCATGTTGGCCAGATTAGCAGCGTCGTGACGCCCCGCTGGTTCAGGCAGCTCAGCAGTTCGTGCATGTGCAGCAGCAGGAACTGCTCGCCGGGCATGGCGTGCAGTTGGCCGTGCAGATTGTCGATCGCTAGGTCGGTCGTGCCATAATGATCTATGGCGCAGCGCAACAGGCTCGCGAACGCGCCCGGCGAGAGCAGCGCCGGATCGATTGGCAGGATCCAGAGGCGGGTCGCTGTCGATGTACGGCCGCGGACCTCCCAGCAGCGCGGCGGTGCGCGCCATGAAGGTGCTGAGCCCGTCGTCGAAGAGCTAGACTAGCATCGGCACCGTGCACTGCCGGCTGGCGAAGAATTGCTTAAGCGCCAGCATTTGACGGCGACACCGCTGTGTGTTTGCGCGAGCAGCCGCAGTTCGGACAGGATGTTACCCGGCATCACTTCACAACTGCGGTGCGTATCGAACCCATGCCTCGCCCTGGGTGTTCGTGCCTGGTAACCGCGAGAAGTGCCATGCGTCAGATGCGCGTATTGGTCGTCGAAGACGAGACGATTAACCGGGAGATCATGGCGGAAGCTCTGATGGATGCCGGGTTCCGCGTCGATGAAGCCGACTGTGCCGACGAGGCGCTGCGCCTTCTGGATGCGGATGGCTACCAGCTGTTGGTGACCGACATCCACATGCCGGGAAGAATGGACGGCATTGGCCTCGCCCGCCAGGCGCACAGCGCGCATCCCCAAATGCCCATCGTCTTCGTCACCGGACGGCCGGATGTACTCTCGCGACTAAAGGGGTCGGGCATTCCGGGCAGTTCGCTCGCCAAGCCGTTCGGGCTGGAGGAGTTGGTTCGCGTGGTCAGCGGGCTGATCGGGTCTAACGATGAACGGCAGGCACCCCCCACGAACGACTGACGTTTGATGGCCGCCCGATCACGGCATAGCCATGCCGCCATTGACGTGCAGCGTGGCACCCGTGACCCAGGCTGCTTCCTCGCTGGCCAGGTAGGTCACGGCCGCCGCCACGTCCGCGGGCGTGCCCATCCGGCCGAGCGGAATAGCCTCGCTCAACTTGGCGCGCTGCGCGTCACTCAACACCTCCGTCATGGCCGTGGCAATAAAGCCGGGGGCCACGACGTTCACCGTGACGCCGCGGCTGGCGACCTCAAGGGCCAGCGCCTTGCTCATGCCGACCAGCCCGGCCTTGGCCGCGGCATAGTTGGCTTGGCCGGCATTGCCGGTCGCGCCAACGACGCTGGAAATCTGGATGATCCGCCCAGCGCGGCGACGCAGCATGCCGCGCAAGGCTGCGCGCGCCAGGCGGAAGGGCGCGGAGAGATCGACATCCAGCACCGCGGCCCAGTCCTCGTCCTTCATGCGCAGCGCCAGGCCGTCCCGCGTCAGGCCCGCATTGTTGACGAGGATGGCGAGCGGACCGGACGCAGCCTCCGCCGCGGCGATCAGGGCGTCGGCGGCGCCGGCTTCGCGCAGATCGGCGCGGCAGACATGAGCGCGCTCACCCAATTCGGCTGCGAGTGCAGCCAGCGCATCCTGGCGCGTGCCGGAAAGCACGACGACGGCGCCCTGCGCGTGCAGGGCACGGGCGATGGCGGACCCTATGCCGCCGGAGGCGCCGGTGATCAGAGCGGGTTTGCCGTCCAGGCGGAAGAGGGGCATGGAAAAGGCCTTAGGAAGAACGTTCTTTTTTGAAAAAAAGAACCAAAAAACTTTCGCAAGTTTGGTAAGTGTTTGTTCAGACACCTGTCCCAAACGACAAAAGTTTTTTGCTTCTTTTTTTCAAAAAAGAAGACCTTACAATACTTTCAAAAGCGCCTCGATCTCCGCCGGGCTACCCGCATTCACGCCGCGCGCATCAGGCGCAATGCGCTTGACCAGGCCCGTCAAAACCTTGCCTGCGCCCAACTCAATAAAATTATCAACGCCCATCTCCACCGCCGCGGTAACGCTTTCGCGCCAGCGCACCGTGCCGGTAATTCCGGCGACCAGCAGGCGCTTTACCTCATCCGGGCGCGTCACCTTGGCAGCGCTTGCGTTGGCGACAAGCGGAACGATCGGCGCCGACATGGCCACATCGTCCAAGGCGCGCTCCATCGCCGCGGCCGCGGGTTGCATGAGCGCGCAGTGGAAGGGGGCGGAGACAGGCAGCAGCATGGCGCGTTTGACGCCGCGGGCGCGCGCCAGCTCCGGCGTCACCGCCGTCGCCGAGAACCAAGTGGTCATGGCGAGCACAAGGGCGAGGCACACGAGCGCCAGGACGCGCCAGCGCGCCGCGTCCTCCGCACCATCGACCGTCGCGGTCAAAGCCGGCGGATCGGCGCGCCGAGCTGGACGAAGTCGCGCTCGCGGCAGGTCAGGATCAGCACCTGCATCGCCTGTCCCGCCCGTTGCAGCACGAGGTGCATGCGGTGGAGGCGCGTTTCGTCGGCGTTGACCAAGGCATCGTCGAGGATGAGGGCGGACGGCCGCTTGGCGCCGTGGAGGATCTCGGCCAGGGCGAGGCGGGTGATCACCGCCACCTGTTCGCGGGCGCCCACGCTGAGCGTGTCGAAGGGCTCCGGCACGCCGCCGCGCACGAGTTGCTCGATCGAGAAGGTGGTCTCGTTGAGCACCAGGTCGGAGTCCGGCTGCACCAGCTTGAGGTAGGGGCGCACCCGCTCGCGGACGGGGCCGAGCCAGCGGTCCCGCGTTTCGGTCTGGGCGGCGAGCAGGCTGCGGTGGAGCAGC
>CAXUNZ010000145.1:5773-8497 GCA_964252525.1 uncultured Acetobacteraceae bacterium | reverse complement strand
CGCAGCACCAGCACGCCGATGCAGACAATGACAAAAGCCAGCAGCGTGCCGAAGGAGGTCACATGCCCCAGCAGGCTGATCGGCAGCAGCCCGCCGGCCACCGCGGCAAAGACCATGAACAGCACGTTGGACAAGTACGGCGTCCGAAACCGCGGATGCACCGTGGCAAAAATCGACGGCAGCAGCCCGTCCTTTGCCATGGCGTAAAACACCCGGCTCTGCCCAAGCAGCATGACCAGAATGACCGAAGTCAACCCCGCCAGCGCCCCGAACGACACCGCCACTTTCAAAAACGGCAGCGGCGTCTGGCTGATTGCCAGCGAAACCGGCGCCGCGTCATGCAGCTTAGTATAGCTCAGCAATCCGGTCACAACCAGGCAGACCAGAATATACAGCACCGTGCAGATCGCCAGCGAGCCCATGATCCCGATCGGCATGTCCCGCTCGGGATTCTTCGTCTCCTGCGCCGCGGTGGAAACCGCATCGAACCCGATATAGGCGAAGAAAACCGTCGAAGCACCCTGCAGAATGCCTGAGATGCCGAAATGCCCGAACGTGCCCGTATTCGGCGGGATGAACGGATGCCAGTTTGCCGGCTTGACGTAGAACGCCCCGAACCCGATCACCGCGGCCACCACCAGCAACTTCAGCGCCACGATCGCCCCGTTCACCTTGGCCGATTCTGAAATTCCCCGGATCAGCAAAAGCGACACGCACACGATCACCACCACGGCCGGCAAATTGATGATCCCCGGATCGGGGTGGCCCATGGCATCCAGATCGAATGGCGAGGCCGTCAGCGCATGCGGCAGGCCGACGCCGAAACTGCCAAGCAAGCTCGTCAGATAAGATGACCACGACACCGACACGGTCGCCGCCCCGACCGCATATTCCAGCGTCAGCGCCCAGCCGATGATCCACGCCACAAGCTCGCCCAGCGAGGCATACGCGTAACTATACGCAGACCCTGCCGCCGGGATCATCCCGGACAACTCGCTGTAACACAGCCCCGCCAGCGCGCATCCCAACGCCGCGATCATGAAGCTGATCACCACCGCCGGCCCCGCATTATCCGCCGCCGCAATCCCGGTCAGCGAGAAAATGCCTGCTCCGATGATCGCGCCGATTCCCAACGCCACCAGGCTCACCGGCCCCAGCGTGCGCTTGAAGTCCTCGACGTGTCCCGCATCGAGCGCACCGATCGGCTTGACCGCGAAAAGCGTGCTCTGGGTTGTGGCGCTCATTGTGCTCCTTGTCCGCCCTGACGGGCCGGCTGGCATGTCCGCACCGGGTTCCCGGCGCGCGTCTTCACCTGTAAGTGTTAACGCTTGATCTGTCCCGCGCAAACTCGCCTCTGGGGTACTCGCCCATGACCGACCAATCCCTGCCCCAGAACCTGACCCGCTTCTTCGCCGCCCCGCTCTCCGAAACCGATCCCGAGCTCGCCGCCGCCATCGGGGCCGAATTGGTCCGCCAGCAGGATGGCATCGAGCTCATCGCCTCGGAAAACATCGTCTCGGCCGCGGTGCTGGACGCGCAGGGCAGCGTGCTGACCAACAAATACGCTGAGGGCTATCCTGGAAAGCGCTATTACGGCGGCTGCCAGGAGGTCGATCGCGCCGAAAACCTCGCCATCGCCCGCGCCTGCACCCTGTTCGGCTGCACCTATGCCAACGTCCAGCCCCATTCGGGCGCGCAGGCCAACCAGGCCGTTTTCCTCGCTTTGCTCACCCCCGGCGACACGATCCTGGGCATGTCGCTGGCCGCCGGTGGCCATCTCACGCACGGCGCGGCACCCAATTTATCCGGCAAGTGGTTCCGCCCCATCCAGTATGGCGTGCGGCGCGATGACGGCCTGCTCGACTACGAGGAGCTCGAAAGCCTCGCCCGCGCCGAGCGCCCGCGCCTGATCATCGCCGGCGGCTCGGCCTATCCGCGCATCATCGACTTTGCGCGCATCCGTGCCGTGGCCGACGAAGTCGGCGCGCTGTTCATGGTGGACATGGCCCATTTCGCCGGCCTGGTCGCCGCCGGCCTCTATCCCAGCCCCCTGCCCCACGCGCACGTGGTCACCACCACCACGCACAAGACCCTGCGCGGCCCGCGCGGCGGCATGATCCTGAGCAACGACCCGGAGCTTGGAAGAAAGTTCAACAGCGCCGTCTTTCCCGGCCTGCAGGGCGGCCCGCTGATGCACGTGATCGCCGCCAAGGCCGCCGCCTTCGGCGAGGCACTCCGCCCCGAGTTCCGCACCTACCAGCGCGCGGTTGCGGCCGACGCCCGCGCGTTGTCCGAAAGCCTCGTCCGCCAAGGTCTGGCCATCGTCACCGGCGGCACCGACAGCCACCTTTTGCTGGTCGATCTCCGCCCCAAGCGCGTCACGGGCAAGGCGGCCGAGGCCAGCCTGCAGCGCGCCCACATCACCGCCAACAAGAACGCCATCCCCTACGATCCGGAAAAGCCGGCCATCACCAGCGGCATTCGCCTGGGCAGTCCCGCGGCGACGACGCGCGGCTTCGGCGTGAAGGAATTCACTGAGATCGGCGAAATGATCGCCGAAGTGCTGGACGGCGGCGCCAACGCCGAAGCCGCCGTGGGCGAACGCGTCCTGGCGATGTGTGCCCAATTTCCCATCTACCCAAGCCGATCGTGAGCAAAAAAATGACGGGGGTCCGGGGGGGGGGGGCGCCCCCCCCGGTGTGCCGGGGTGAAAAACGCATGTTT
>CAXUNZ010000145.1:4977-5763 GCA_964252525.1 uncultured Acetobacteraceae bacterium | reverse complement strand
GTGGTTTCCGCGCTCGCGCGCGGCCCCTCCGTCGGCGTCGCCGCCCCCCCCCCCGGGTGCTCCCTTCTTAAACTCCTCATGTTGCGCCGGCCGCATTGGCGGGCGCTCCTGTTCGGCGCCGCGATCTCCCTTGCCTCGATCGCCACCGGCATTGCGCTGATGTCGCTCTCCGGCGCGGTGGTCGCTGCGGTGCTGACCGGCGCCGCCGTCGCCGCGCCGCTGTGGCTGCCCGTGCTGGGGCCGGCGCGCGTCGCCTTGCGCTACGGCGAGCGCCTGGTCAGCCACGGCGCCACCTTCCGCGCCATTGCCGATCTGCGTGTGTGGTTCTTCCGCGGCTTTGCCGCCCGCGCGGCGGGCGGGCTAGGCTTCCGTCCGGCGGGCGACCTTCTGAGCCGGCTTCTGGCCGATATCGAGGCGCTGGACGGCCTCTATTTGCGCATCCTGCTGCCGCTTGCGGGCGCGGTGCTGGTTGTTCCCGCGGTTGCCCGGCTGGCTGGCGGTGCCGGCCCGTGGGTGGGGATTGCGGTCGGCGCGCTCTTTGTAATCGCGGCCTTTCTGCTTCCCGCGCTGGTCGCGCGCGGCGCGATGCGCTCGGTCGGCGCGCCGGTGATGACCGCGGAGCTGAGCCTCGCGCGCCTCCGCATGGCCTACCACGCCGACCGTCGTCGGCGGAGGCGCCGCCGCGCCCTCGTCCGACGGACGGATCACGGAGGCTAGGCCAGGGATGCGGACGGGTCCGTAGACGATCGCATGCCCTCGTGCCGACGCGGCTCCTCGCTCCGCCAC
>CAXUNZ010000145.1:0-4967 GCA_964252525.1 uncultured Acetobacteraceae bacterium | reverse complement strand
GCACTGGACACCTTCACCGGCTTGCGGGAGGTGCGCGCCTTCGGTGCCGAGGCAGGCGCGCGCGCGCGGATTTCGGCCACCGAGGCGGCGTTGATCCAGCGTCAGCACCAGGCCGCCACACGCGTCGCCTGGGCCAATGCCGGCGCCATGCTGTGCGGTCAGGCGGCGATCCTGTGCGTGTTGCTCGCCACCGCCGCACCTGCCTGGGTCGTGGTGGGCTGCGTGTTCCTGGTGATAGGTGGCTTCGAACCGCTCTCCTTGCTGTCCCGCGCGGGCGTGATCGCGGGTGCCGCGGCCGAGGCGGCTCGCCGTGTGCTGGACGTGGCCGAGGGCCCGGTGCCGGTGCCCGAACCCGCATCGCCCCGGCCGCTTCCCGCCTCGTCGGCTCTGCGCTTCGATGCGGTGACGTTCCGCTGGTCGGCCGACGGTCCCCCGGTGCTGGAAGCGCTCACGCTGGACATCCAAGCGGGCGCGCATGTGGCCGTGCTTGGCCCTTCGGGCGCCGGCAAATCCACGCTGGCGGCGCTCGCCTTGAAGGTCGCCGCACCCCAGGGCGGCCGCATCCTGCTCGGCGGCACGGATATCGCCGATCTGGCCGCGCCCGATCTGCGCGCGCGCATCGCCTGGGTCGGCCAGACCAGCCACATCTTCGATGACACGATTGCGGCCAATCTGCGCCTGGGCCGCCCGGATGCCACCGATGCCGATCTGTGGCGCGCGCTGGATCGGGCCGCCATCGGCGAGTGGGTGCGCGCCTTGCCCGAACGGCTGGACACCTGGCTGGGCGAGGGCGGCGCGCGCGTCTCGGGCGGCCAGGTGCGGCGCATCGCGCTGGCCCGCGCGTGGGTCTCCGAGGCGCGGCTGCTGATCCTGGACGAGCCCTGCACGGGCCTGGATGCCGCCACGGAACGTGAATTCCTCACGACGCTGTTTGCCCAGGCGCAAGGGCGCACGGTGCTGCTGATAGCCCATCGTCTGACGGGTGCGGAGACGCTCGATCGCATCTGGCGGCTTTCGGGCGGACATGCCATGGCAGCCGCGGCCTAGGCCGTGCCACACTCCATCCGGACCCGACACAACAGGATTGCCTGCATGACGACCACTGCCCGCATCGCCGCCTTCAGCCTGATCTGTTTGTCGTTCGGCGCGTTTGCCCAGCCGGCGCAAACGCCGGTAATGGTCGTCTTCTTCGACGAATGGTCCGGCGCGCTGGATCACGCCGCGCGCGATGTGATCAACCAGGCCGCCATTCGTTCGCGCCAGGTTCCGGGCGCACATATCGAAGTCGCCGGCTATGCGGATAACGCCGGCAATCCCGAGGCAAATCTCGCTTTGACGCAATTGCGCGCCCATCGCGTGGCCGAAGCGCTGCGGCGGGACGGCGTGCCGGCTGGAGAGATTACGATCAAGGCCGAGGGGGCGCAGCGCGAGCCGGGGGTGGCGAGCCGCCGGGTGGAAATTACTATTTCGGGGCCGTGATGGACCAGAAGAGCTGGGGGGGATGTGCCAACCCCCCCAGACCCCTCGTCATTCTTACGCCTTGCCTAAACTTTCGACGGGGGGTCTGGGGGGAACGTCCCCCCAGCTTTTTTTTATGACGTCTCCCAAAGAAATCCTCCACACCGTCTTTGGCTTTTCCGAGTTTCGCGGCCTGCAGGCGCCAACAATCAATCACGTGGTGGGCGGCGGCGACGCGCTGGTGCTGATGCCCACCGGCGGCGGCAAGAGCGTGTGCTATCAGGTCCCCGCGCTGTGCCGTTCCGGTCTGGGACTGGTGGTCTCGCCGCTGATTGCCTTGATGGACGACCAGGTCGCGGCACTGCGCCAGCTCGGCGTCTCCGCCGGGGCATTGCATTCCGAGCTCGAGCCAGACGAGAATAGCCGGGTTTCGAATCTGCTGTCGTCCGGCAAGCTGGATCTGCTCTACGTCTCGCCGGAACGATTATTGTCGTCGGGCACGCTGGACCGCCTGCGCCGAACCGATCTGGCGCTGATTGCCATCGACGAAGCGCATTGCGTCTCCGCCTGGGGCCATGAATTCCGCCCCGAATACCGCGCGCTGCGACGCCTGGCGGAGATATTCCCCGGCGTGCCGCGCTTGGCGCTGACCGCGACGGCCGATCACCGCACGCGGGACGATATTCTCGCAGCCTTGGACATGCCTTCGGCGCGCGTCTTCACCGCAAGTTTCCACCGGCCCAACCTCAATCTGGCCGCCGCGCCGAAAAGCAGCGAAACGACGCAGATGATGGCGTTTCTCGGCCGCCACAAGAATGAAGCCGGCATCGTCTATTGCGGCAGCCGCGCCAAAACCGAACGCACCGCCGCGCGGCTGAAGGAACGCGGCGTGCAGGCGATCGCCTTTCACGCCGGCCTGTCGCCGCTGGAGAAACGCGCGGGGCTGGCGCGTTTCCGTGCCGGCGAAAGCGTGGTGATGGTCGCGACCATCGCCTTCGGCATGGGCATCGACCGGCCGGACGTGCGCTTTGTCGTTCACCTCGACATGCCCGACAGCCCCGAGGCCTATTACCAGCAGATCGGCCGCGCCGGCCGCGATGGCGAACCCGCCCACACTTTGCTGCTCTACGGCGGCGAGGACATGGCCCGGGCGCGCCACTGGTTGTCTCAATCGACCGCTCCCGACGCGCAGAAGGCGGTGATGCGCCAGCGCCTTGAAGCCATGATCGGCCTGGCGGAGGTCACCGCCTGCCGCACCCGCGCCCTGCTCGCCTGCTTTGGCGAAAACCTGGCCACCGATTGCGGCCATTGCGACACCTGCCGCACGCCGCGCGCGCTCTTTGATGGCACAGAGGCGGCGCAAAAGGCGCTTTCGGCTATTTACCGCACGGGGCAGATGTTCGGCGCCCGCTACGTTGTGGACGTGTTGCGCGGCGCCAAATCCGACAAGATCGAAAACAATCGTCACGACAAGCTTGCGCTGTTCGGCATTGGGCGGGAACGCAGCGACGATTTCTGGCGTGGCGTGCTGCGCCAGCTCGTCGCGCGCGGCGCGCTGCGCGTCAAAGGCGGCGAATACGCAAGCCTGGAATTGGTGGACGCCGAAGCACGCCCCATCCTGCGCGGCGAAACGCAGGTCATGCTGCACGAGGATCCACAATCCGCGGACAAGCCGCGCGAGCGCAAGAGCGCGGGCACCGTGCCGGGCTTTGCCGAAGCGCCGGCGGCGGGTGCGGGCTTGTTCGACATTTTGCGCGACTGGCGTACGCAGACGGCCAAGGCGCAGAACGTGCCACCCTACGTGATTTTTCACGACACGGTCTTGCGCGATATCGCGGCGGTGCGGCCCGCGAATCTGATGTCGTTGGGCGACATCAAAGGCGTTGGCACATCCAAGCTGGAGCGTTACGGGGCAGCGGTACTTGCGCTGATAAAGAAGACTGCATGAAAGCTTGGGCGAATGTACATCCCCCTCAGTTGACTGCCATACTCCGCGTAAGTTGACGGGAGGTCTGGGAGGGCAGCAGGGCCATCGAGTGATGGGACGAAGACTTGGGGGGAGGATGGCACATCTCCCCCAGCTTTTTACCGGCTACACATTGGCTCCTCTGCTTGGCTCGCTTGCCCTGGGGGGCCCAGGCACTGCTCCCCCAGTCTTCCAAACCAGAGGAGAGCAAATTTCGCGGCTTCTTTCTTAGTGAACCACAGCCCCTTCCGCCCCTATCCCCGTCTGCGAACGCACATACAGCCCTTCATAAGCCGCGGCCTCGCCAGCATCGCGCCACAACAAGCTGCCCATCCAGCACCCGAGAAACCCGATCGGCACCGAAAACAAGGCCGGGCTGTCATACGGAAAAGCCGCCGCGGAAAACCCGAACACCTTGACCCAGATCCCGGGGCTCAGCACCGTCAGCAGCACGGCCGAAACCAGTCCCGCGCTGCACCCCATCACCGCTCCCGCCGTCGACAGCCCGCGCCAGTACATGTTCAGAAGCAGCACGGGAAAATTCGCACTCGCCGCCACGGCGAAGGCCAGCCCTACCATGTAGGCGACGTTCTGCTTTTCGAAGACGATCCCCAGCCCCATGGCGACGAGCCCGATGGCGATGGAGGCCATGCGCGAGACATTGACCTCGCGCCCTTCTGTTGCGCGGTTGCGCTGGAAGACGCTGGCATAGAGATCATGGCTGACCGCGGTGGCGCCGGCCAGTGTCAGGCCGGACACCACGGCCAGGATCGTGGCAAACGCCACCGCGCTGATGAAGCCCTTCAGCACGTCTCCGCCCACGGCATGGGCAAGATGGACGGCCACCATATTGCCGCCGCCGATCACTTTGCCCGCGGTGACGTAAGCCGGATCGGCGCCAACCATGCTGATGGCGGCAAAGCCGATGACGAAGGTCAGGATGTAGAAATAGCCGATAAGTCCCGTGGCATAGAACACCGACGAGCGCGCCGCGCGGGCATCCGGCACGGTGAAGAAGCGCATCAGGATGTGCGGCAGCCCGGCCGTGCCGAACATCAGCGCAACGCCCAGCGAAATGATCGAAACCGGATCCTTGTATTGCAGGCCAGGCCGCAGGATGGCGGCGTGCTTGGGATGGGCGTGCACGGCGGCATTGAACATCGCGTTCAGGCTGAAGCCGAAATGCGCGAGCGCCGCCACCGCCATGTACGTGGCGCCGCCCAACAGCAGCATCGCTTTGATGATCTGCACCCAGGTGGTGGCGATCATTCCGCCAAACGTGACATAGAGAATCATCAGCACACCGACGATGACCACGGCATAATTGTAGGACATGCCGAAGAGAAGCTGGATCAACTGGCCCGCGCCCACCATCTGCGCGATCATGTAGAACATGACCACGACCAGCGTGGAGGTCGCCGCCACACTGCGCACCGGCACGGCCGAAAGCCGGTAGCTGGCGACATCGGCAATGCTGTATTTGCCGAGATTACGCAGCCGCTCGGCCATCAGGAACATGATGATCGGCCAGCCGACCAGGAAG
>CAXUNZ010000144.1:0-8507 GCA_964252525.1 uncultured Acetobacteraceae bacterium | reverse complement strand
TCCCAGATGCGATCGCCGGCGACGGTGTCGACGCCGAGCGCGGCAAAGCGCGGCGGCGCGCCCGGCGCGGTCAGGCAGGTCTGCTCCTCGGCCGCGACCGGCACCCAGCGGCCGCTGAACTGCTCCACGCGCACGGGCAGGCCGAGATAATCGGCCAGCATCGCCTGCAACGCGCCGGCCGGCCGGTTCCGCCCCGCGAACAGCCCGGCGTAGAACAGCAGCACCTCGTCCGGCACGCTGAGCCGGCCACGCAGATGCGGCGTGCCGAAGCCGGCGATGGCGAGCATGGCCGAACTCGCCGGATCGGGATCGGCTTCCACCTGGCCGGCGGCGCGCTGGACCAGCAAACCCAGGCGGTATTTCTCGGCCGCGCGGACGAACAGGCTGGCGAGCCGATGGTTGAACAGGTCGAGGAAGGCCGAGACGCTGGTGTTGCGCAAACGGTCGGCGCGTTGGACCAGCTCGGCGTAGATTTGCGGCAGGACGCCCAGCGGTCCGGTCAGACCCATGAAGGCCAGGCGCAACGTGGCGCCACCCTCGCGCTCGTTCAGCGACACGGCGGCGGATGGCGCGAAGGCCAGGCCCTGAACCGCGGTCAGGCGCAGGCCCTCCTCGCCCGGCGCGGCGCTGGTGCCCAGCCGCCCCAGACCCCCTCTATCACGCGCCAGCTCGGCCAAACGCGCGGCGTGCAGACCCTCGAAGCGATGCGGTTTGCCCATCAGGCGCGCGCGCAGGGGCGGGTTGCGCTTCACAGCAGCGGCCGATCGCCGGCGCGCGGCGGAAAGATGCGCAGCACCTGCTCCCGCCCATGCAGGCGCACGCTCAGGCGCGTGAAACTGTTCATCGAGGCATAGAGGCCAAGGAAGCGGTCGAGCACGCTGGCGAAGAGGAACACGCCGGTGCCTTCCAACCGCCGTGCATCGAGTTCGACGCTGACATCCACGCCGCGGCAAATGGCGCCGCTGCCGGGCAGGCGCGCCGTGCCGCGCGTGGCCGAAACGGCGCGGATGCTTTCAATGGCGGCACGCGTTTCAGGCACGTCGCGCAAATCGTGCAGGCGCAGGATTTCGCGTAGCGCGTCCGCACCTTCCGGGCCATCCATCAGCGAGAGGTGGTTGAGCGAGAGTTGCGAAAGCAGGCGCCATCCCGCGCGCCTTCCGCCGGTCGGCCGCAACGTGGCGGTGGGCGGCGCCATGCAGCGGACGCCGGTGATTTCCGCCGCGCCATCGACCAGGCTGACCTGCGGGCGGTTGCCGCCATAGGGAATCTGGCGCGGCAGATCGCGATTGAGGCAGGTCGTTTCAACCGCAATGATGCCGTCGGTGGGCGAGGCGGCGTTCAGTTCGGTGTCGACGACCGCGAGGGTGACATCGGTGCTGTCATCGCGCTCACCCATGCGGCGGCGCTGCGTGGTCCAGAACAGCGTCTGGCGTGTGGGATCGGCGGCATGGTGGCTGGCAAAGAAGGGCTGCATGACGCGGGTGGCCCGGCCGGCCTCGTTCAGCGTGACACGATCGACGGAGAAGACCTCCCGCGTGGCGTGGCGCCGAGAATCGGGCACGACGAGGTATTCGGCGTGTTCGTGCGTGAGCGCGATCGGCTCTGCGCGCTGGCTGAAGAGATTGACGATGGGCGTGCAGCCGAGTGCCAGGCTGTCGGCGTTCACCTGGCGGTCGAGCGCGGGCATGGCGTGGTCGAAATAGAAAAACAGCTCCATGCGCCGGCCCGCCGCCTGCAGCGTCTTGGCGCTGAGGCCGGCGATTTCGACGAACATGAACTTTTGCGGGTAGGCAAAATATTCGTCGAGAAGGCGGTAGCCGGCAAGCGAACGGGCCGAATAGGGCAGCAAGGCCTCGTCGGGCGAAAAACCCAGCGGTGCCACGACGCTCGGCGAGAGGAAAATCGCCTGCTGGTCTTCGGGGTGATCGGCCAGCGCCACGCCGATCAGATTGTTGCACAGCAATTCGTAGAGCCCAGCCGCGTGCTGCGGCAGGCCGTGCAGATAAAACCGCAGGCGATCGATGCCCAATTCGGTAAAGCTCTGGCCCGGCGAGAGACATTCCAGAACCACGCGCAGGCTGCTCAGCGCGTGTTGCGTGGGCGGGCCGGAAGGTGCGACCAGTGGCCGCCCGCTCAACTCGGCGGTGCGCACGGCAATCGGCCAGAGCTCGACATCCTGCGTGGTGCGGTAGCGGCAGGCCTCGCCGCCGATGGGTTCCATCTCCAGAGGCGTGTGACGCGCGACGCGATAGAGGCCGCCGAGATCTTCCAGCGGCGAGAAGCGCGCAATGGCGGCCGAGGGAAAGGGTGCCAGCATATGCGGGTAGAGCGCGCCCAGCAGGCTGTCGGTCAGTTCGGGGAAATCGTCATCGAGTTTCTGGCGGATGCGCGCGGCGATCAGCGCAAAGCCTTCCATCAGACGGGCAACATGCGGGTCATCGACCGCATCGGCGGAGAGGCGCAGGCGGCCGGCGATCTTGGGGTGCGCGTCGGCAAACTCGCCGGCCAGCGTGCGCAGATAGGCGAGTTCCTGGTCGTAGAGGGGAAGGAGTTGGTCAGACATGACTGAAGACGGGGGGTCTGGGGGGGGCGGCACGCCTCACCCAGTTCTTAAACATGACTGGCCTCACTGACGGAAAACCGCAGCGTCGCGGGATTGATGGACGATGCAAACAGCACCGGCACCGCGCTGTCATCGATCACCACCATGGCTTCGATGCGCAACCGCAACACTCGCTCCGCCGCCTCGCGCGGATCGAGCACCGTGACGGACAGATGGCGCAGCCGCGGCTCGCAATCGCGTATCGCCTCCTCCAGTCCCGCCGCGAACACCGCACGCTGCTCGCGCGTCGTCAGGTTCGCGCCGATGAAATCGCCCACGCCGAAGGTCAGCAAGGACCGGCGCAGACGTGCCAGGCTCGCCGGCGGGCTGGTCGGACAGCGGCGTGTGTTCAGCACACTTTCCAGGTCCCGCCTCAGGCTTTCCAATGCATCACGCATCTGCGCGGCCCGGCTGCGCGGCGGATCGACGGACAGATCGGGTGCGGCATCAAGCAGCCGGTCCAGCAGCGACGGCCCCCATAGCGAGACGACGGCGCCGCTCATCAGGCCGCCGGCGCAAAGGTGATTTCACCGATGTCGAGCAGCCCGTAGCCTTCATCGCCGAGCAGCCAGACGCGCTGGCCGCACCCTGTGGCGGCACTGCCCGCGCCCGTCGTCCAGTCGGTCTGGCGCGCCAGGCGGTGCGCTTCGTTCGCCCGCGGATCGACATATTGCGCGGGAATGACGATGTCGGCGACGCGGCCGTCATGCAGCGCCATGCGCGCCTCGCGCCACAGCAGATCGATCGGGCGCGCCGCGGGCGTGAAGCGCAGGCCGGCGACGCTGGCCGCATCGACCCACAAATAGCCGCCATCGCCGGTCAGCACTTCGATGAACCAGGCGGAGCGATCATCGACATCGCGAAAATCGTCGAAGGCGGCGCCATCGACCTGGCCGGAGAGTTTCGGCCGCAGCGCCTCGGCCTGCTCAAGCCTCGTGGCAATCGCATTTTCATCTCCCGCGCGCATCGCGAGTGCCAGATCGATCGCCGCGCGCTGACCAGGCGTGGGTTCGGCCAGCAGCGCCGGCACGGCGCCCTGATTGAACCACGCTTCGCGTGCCACCGCCGCGCGGATCAAATGACGCAGCCGCGCCAGCGCCACCGGGCGATCCACGGTCTGCTGGCTGAGCGTGGCGAGCTGCGCTTCGGCGCGGTCGAATTCACCAGCCAGGCATAGCAACTCAGCCAGGTTGGCGCGGCTGGCGTGATCGGTCGGTGCGCCGCGCAATACGCCATTGAGCCGCTCGATGGCCGGCCGCAACTGTCCCGCTTCCAAGAGAGCTGAGATATCCAGGGCCATTTGCGCGCGCCTACCGGTTTTGCGAAGCCAGTTCGGTCACCAGGCGAAAGCTGGTGGCGATGCTGTCGAGCTGAAAATGCGGCTGCAGGCGGATCGTGCAGCCGAGCGCGCCGGGACGGCCGGGAATGTCGCTGACCTCAATGCCCGCATCGCGCAGCGGATAGCGCGCGCGCATGTCATCCGTGGCACCTTCCGATCCCAGGCAGTAGGCCGCGATCCAGGCGTTGAGCTGGCGCTGCACGTCTGACGCGCTGGCGTAGCTGCCGACGCGGTCACGCATCATCATCAGCAGATAATGCGCAAAGCGGGACACGCAGAGCATGTATTGCAGCATGGATGAGATGCGCGCGTTCCAGTTCGCCTCCGCGCGGTCGTAGCTGGGCGGCGCGTGCATCGATGCGTTGGTGTTGAACAGCAAGGCGACGGTATAAGGCGCGGCACTGATCGGCAACAGGCCAAGCTCGCTCAGCCCCTGTTCCTGCACACCGCTGACGCGCACTTCCAGCGGCGGCTGGGCGGCGATGCCGTGATCGTCGGTATCGAACAGGAAAGGCGGCAATTCGCGCACGATGCCGCCGGCGTCCCGGTCCTGCGGCGCGCCGCGCAGATCGGCAAACCATCCGCTCTGATCGAACCGCCTGATAACGGCGACGGCAAAGGCGAAGGCGGCATTGCCCCAGAGCAGGCCGCTGCCATCGGCGCCGATATCCTCGGCGTAGCGGAAACCATCGATGCGGCGCCTATCGTCGGGCTGCCAGATACGGCGCAGCAGCACGCGCGGCAGGGCCAGGCCGAGGAAGCGCGCATCCTCCTGCGCCCGCAGCGCCCGCCAGCGAATATAGGCCTCCCCCTCGAAGGCGTCAGCGACATCCAGACCGTTGCCCAGCGCGGCGAAACGTTCCAGCCCGAGCAAATTCGGCGCCGCACCCAGAATCATGGGACAGAAAGACGCGGCCGCAATGGCGGCCAATCCGCGCAACCCCGCCACATCGTCGGTGGCGCGTCCCGCGGCCGGCCTGTGCGCCACCTGGTAATCGCCAACCATCAAGCCGAAGGGCACACCGCCCGCCATGCCGATTTCATCGCTGTAAATCAGGCGGAAAAGCATGGATTGGTCGAATTCGACCGCGTGTTCGACGTCACGGCAGAGTTCGGTCCAGCTTATATCAAGCACGCGCAGGCGCACCTGCCGCGCGCGCGAGACGGTATCGGCCAGAAGGGCAAGTCCCCGCCAGGAGGATTCCAGCGCCTGAAAGGCGGGGGCATGAATGACGGCATCGACCTGGCGTGAAACCGCGGCGTCGATAGCGGCGATCAGGCGCGCGCAATCTCCGAGCAGTTGGTCATCCGCCGCATCCACGCTCATAGGCCATCTCCGAAGCGCCGATCAGTTTGCCTTCGGAATACGCGCGACCAGGCGCATGGACGTGGTCAGTTCTTCCAATTGCAGCCAGGGCCGCAGCCAGGCGACGGCGTTGTAGGAGCCTGGCCGCCCGGCCACCTCACGCACGGTGACCTTCGCCTCCCGAAGCGGGTATTGCAGCTTCATGGCCGTGCCGGGGTTCTGGTTGGAATTGGCGTAATTCTGAATCCACCGATTGAGCCAAGTCTCGCACTCGCTGGCTTCCATGAAGGAGCCGATCTTATCGCGTCCGATCACCTTCAGGTAGTGGGCGAAACGCGAAGTTGCCATCAGATAAGGCAGGCGCGCCGAAATCGCCGAGTTTTCAGAAGCCTCCGCCCGGTCGTATTTCTTCGGCTTGTGCGTGGTCTGCGCACCGAAGAAGACGGCGTAATCCGTGTTCTTGTAGTGACACAAAGGCAGGAAGCCGAGCTTGGCCAGTTCGTTGTCCCGTCTGTCCGTGATGCCCACTTCGGTCGGGCATTTCAGATCGGCATCGCCATCGTCGCTGTTGAAGACATGCATGGGCAGGGCTTCAACCTTACCGCCGTTCTCCGCGCCTCGTATGGCGGTGCACCAGCCGTTCCTGGAAAACGCGTCGGTCAGGCGCGCACCCATGACAAAGGCGGCGTTCATCCAGCAATACTCATCATGCGGCAGCGCCACGACGGCGCCGTTCGCACCCGTTTCGCCTTCTTCGTAGGCAAACTCGTCGATCGGCCGCGTCTCCCGCCCGTAGGGCAGACGAGCGAGCACACGCGGCAGCACCAATGTGACGAAACGCGAATCCTCGCTGTCGCGATAGCCGCGCCAGCCGGCGTATTCGATCGTGTCGAAGATCTTCTCCAGATCGCGCGGCTTGGACAATTCCGAGAAATTCTGAAACCCGAAAAGATGCGGACTTGCCGCCGAGATGAAAGGGCAGAAGCCGGCCGCGGCCACGCTGGCCATGCCGCGCAGCAGATCGACATCCTCGGGATTCTTGGAGAACTCGTAGTCGCCGATCAGCGCGCCGTAGGGCTCGCCGCCCGGCGTGCCGAATTCGTTTTCATAGACAGTCTTGAAGATCAGGCTCTGGTCGAATTCCGTGGCCTTGGCCAAGTCGCGACCCAATTCCTTCTTGCTCACGTTCAGCACGCGTATCTTGAGGTTCGCACTCGTCTCGCTGTTCATGACGAGGTATTTCAGACCGCGCCAACTCCCTTCCAGCTTGACGAATTCCGGACTGTGCATGACCGCGGCCAGCTGCTTAGACATTTTGGCATCCAGCAGCGCTATGGCTTTATTGATCGTGATCGTCAGATTGCGGCTGTAGGTGACGGTGCCGGACAGCGCCTCCTCGGTCAGCGTACGCAGCAGCAACTCGGCGCGGTCGGGCTCGGTCTGGCGGGTGGCGGCAATGGCCTGGTCCAGCAGCGAAGGGCCGGCATCGGGTGCGAATTCGCGCTCCGCGGCCGCCCCCGCGCCGCGCTGCGTGCCGCTCATGCCGCATCTCCCTCGGCGCCGAGCTTCCTGCCTTCACGCTTTTCGAAATCACCGGCCAAACGCTTCATGTCTTCATCGCTTTGCAGGATTCGCTCCAGCAAATTTTCCAGCTCTTCCGATCGGTCCGCTTTCGCGAGCAGGTCACGAAGCTGGTTGCGCTTCTCCAGCAGAGCGCGCAGCGCCGGGATCTGGTCGGCCACACGGCCGGGCTCGAAATCCTCCATGCTGCGGAATTTTAGATCGACAGCAAAATCACTGCCGTCGTCGCGCAACGTATTGGCGGCACGGAATTTCAGGCCTGGCGTCATCCGCGCCATTACCTCATCGAAATTGTCGCGGTCGATCTGGACAAATTTGCGATCCTTCATGGGCTTGAGCGGCTCTGTCGGCTGCCCGGAAAAATCCCCCAGCACGCCCACCACGAAAGGCAATTCCTTTTCGACCTGCGCGCCTTCGGTTTCCACCTCATACTTGATGTGCACCCGGGGGCGGCGGACCCGTTCTAGCTTGTCATGAATGCTGGCCATGATGTCTCCAAGCGGCGCTGGTGGTCAGAGGGCAGGAAGGGTGCCGGAATTCCGGCGCTGTCTGGCTCATTTCTCCGACACCTCCGGTCCGATCCCCGCCACATTGAGGTAGGCGCGCCGGACCGCTTCGTCAGTGACCAACTCCTGTAGCAGATCAGCCAGCGGCAGGCGCGCACGCCTTATCAGGGTCGTAAGCGTATAGGACGTCGGAGAGTTCGGCTCGTTCTCACGAAAAAATGTGGCAATCCGCGCGAGTTCGCGCAAGGCGTCTTCGCGCGTATAGACAGCGGCGGGGCTGGCGGCGGCCACTGCCACGGGCGCGACGGCGGCTTCGGCCAAAGGCGCCATACCGGGCTGCGCGACCTCCACCGCCGCTTCGGCCGCAGGGTCGCCAAACGCGGTCAATGGCAGGTTGGAGACGTCCCGCAACGCATCCTGCGCCTCGATCAGCGTGTTGCGGATGGTCGAGGAAGGCGGCGCATCCTCCCCGCACAACTCATCGAGCCGGGCGGACATGGCCGTGAAGCTCTCCAGACTGGCGGCGATATCGCGATAGATCTCCACGAACATGGCGGCATCCGTGGCCTGCACCGCTTCGTTCAGCACGGTGGCTTCACGGGACGCGGCACCGCGGCGGCGCTTGACCATGTAATGCCACAGGCTCGCAGGCTCGGCTGCCTCGGGATTGGTCAAGGACGCCAGGCGCAGCGGCTGAATGAGCGAGCCATCGGCGCCCGTCCCGTTCAGCCCGGCGAGCGGCGCCACTTTTTCCGCCACGTCCTGGGCATCGAGCGAATGCAGGCTGTCCCAGTAGCGCATGACCAGGCCCTCCAGCACCAGGAAGGCCTCGCGCAGGCCGGCAAAACCGTGCAGGCGCAAGGCCGCCTCGGTCAACCAGCAGGCAATCTCCAGATCCTTGCTCTGCTGCGCCAGCACGCGCGGCGCCTGTTCGAAGATCAGCCGCCATTCCGGCGCCAGAACGCCCCGCTCAGCCTCGGAGTCAGCGGCGCGTTCGGCGATGCGGGCGGTCGAGCGGGCGTCCTTGATGCGATAGTAGAGGACACTGCCCGCCTCGTCCTCGCGCAGGTTCACCCCCGCGGGCAAAGCGGGCGAAATCGGGGCGAGCAATGTTCCAACATCTAGGATAAAACTTTTTTTTTTTTTTTGTTTGGTGGTCGTGCTTGATCGACA